>CAMNCG010000035.1 GCA_946534105.1 uncultured Verrucomicrobiota bacterium | reverse complement strand
CGCCGCTCGCGCCGCATCGGCGGGTCCGGCGCCTGAGTTTTCTCCGGATGCGGCGATCATCGTCGAGGACGTCCCCGACGGCGCGGACCGCTCCGGCGCGTCCGTGCCGCAGGTGCGCGTCCGCTTCCCGCGCGCCGAAACGCAGTCCGGGGGACTGCGCGTCTTCGATTACCGCGTACGGGTCGAGACATTGGCTTTCGGCGAACCGCGGCTCCTTCTCGAAAAGCGAGTCCTGACGCCCGGCGCAAACCGTCCCGAAGCGCTCGACACCGAGCCGCCATGCTGCGTCTTCTCCCGTGCCGAACTCGCCGCCCCCGGCCCGCTGCGCCTCACCGTCGCCCCCGCCAACGCCTGGGGGCAGGAAGGCCGCGCCCTCCGCGCGACAATGCATCGCAATGGGGACAGCCCTCCGCGCGGAATGTGATCGATCGCCGTCGCGCATGGCGGCGTCGTGGCGCAGCACGCCGCCCGGATCCTTCCGTTCTCGCTGGGGACGCTCGGCCGCGTCTGGCGCGTCGCCGCGCCGCCCGCCCCGGTTTCTGGTAGAATTTCCGCCGTCGGGCGCGCCCTGGGAAAAGACGGAGCCGTCCTGGGAAAATTTTCGATCCATGAAAGGCTCATACGTTCCAAGCGAAGGCGGGGAGACGCTCCGTCTCTTCCAGACCACCGAGACGAAGGATTTTCGTGAAATCGCGACGTCGGGGTTCACGATGCACCCGTACCCCGCCGTCGAGGCGCTGGACGTCGACGCGGCGGCGGAGGGCCACGCGTTCCTCGGGCTCGGCGCGGCGCTCACCGACGCCTCGGCCTGGGTCCTCGCGGACATGCCGGAGGAGAAGCGCGAAGCCCTCCTGCGCGATCTCTTCACGCCGGAGGGGTGCAACCTCGGGGCGATCCGCCTCAACATCGGCGCGAGCGACTATTCGACCGGGCTCTACAGCTACGACGAAACGCCGGGCGACGCGGAGATGGAGCGCTTCTCGCTCGCCCGCGACGATGCGTTCCTCGTGCCGGCGGCGCGGGCGGCGAAGGCGCTGCGGCCGGACCTCTTCGTCTTCGCCTCGCCGTGGAGCCCGCCGTCCTGGATGAAGACGAACGGTCTCCTGATCGGCGGCCATCTCAAGGACGAGTGCATGCCGGCGCTGGCGAACTATTTCGTGAAGTACGTGCGGGGGTACGGGGAGCGGGGAATCCCGATCGACGCCGTGACGCCGCAGAACGAGACGATGTGCGACACCGAGGGCCAGTACCCGTGCTGCACGTATCCGCCCGAGCAGGAAGGGCGCTTCGCGCGCGACTTCCTCGCCCCCGCTTTCCGCAAGGCCGGGCTCTCGACCCGGATCTGGCTCCACGACCACGATCCGAATCCCGCCGGCGTCCGCCGCGTCTGCGAACTGCTCGCGATCCCCGGCGTGGAAGAGGCGGTCGACGGCGTCGCCTGGCACTGCTACTCCGGCGCGGACCACGCCGAGAGCCTGGCCGCGGTCAAGGCGGCCCATCCGCGCCTCGGCTTCTTCCACACCGAAAACGGCCCGCACGTCGTGCTGCAGGAACGCTCCGAGTGGTGGTGGGCGGCCAAGGTGTTCGGCATGCTCGAGAACGGGTGCGAGCTCTTCACCAGCTGGAACCTGTGCCTCGACGAACTCGGCACGCCCGCCACCGGCGCGCACCTGTGCGGCGGCTTCGTCACCGTCGATTCCGGGACGCACGACGTCGTGCATTCGCCGCAGTACCGCCTGTTCCGCCACATCGGACCGTTCGCGGAGCGCGGCGCCCGCATCATGCACGTGGAAGGGTCGCGCGACGGCACGCGCCTGATCCTCTTCCGCAATCCCGGCGGGGAGTTCGTCCTCGTCGTCGCGTGCGACGGCTCGCTCGTGCGGGACATCCAGCGCCGCCGCCTCGTGGTCAAGTACAAGGGCGGGTACAAGACCCTGCCGCTCCCCGGCGGACAATGGTCCGTTTCCACGCTCATCTTCAAGTGATCGCGACCCTTTTGACGGCCTTTGTCATTATGTTTTTCGCGATTTGAAACTTGATAACATTGTGTATTGACAGTCGGACCGGGTTCCGATATAGTTTGCGGTGTCAACGGGCGTTTGCGCGGTGAAGCGCGACCCCGGAAGACACAACCGGAAACCAACACGGACCCGACGAAATGAAAACGAAATCGCAAGGAATCTCCTTCGCGCCGGCCTTCGCGGCGGTCGCGGCGGCCGCGTTCGCCCTGGTCGCGCCACCGGCGCTCGCGGACGGAGCGGACTCCTCCCTGACGTTGACGGCCGGTGACGGCGTGTCGATCGACTCGACCTCCTACGTCCTCGTCGCCGACAACATCGGCGGAAGCGCGGAGGGCTGGCGCTGCGTGGCCTTTTCCACCGCCGACGGCGACTACACGGTGACGTCGAACCGCCTCTGGGCCTCCGCGTCGGCGGGCAACGCGATCGGCGCGCTTCCCGCTGGCGGCTACATCCACCAGATCACCTCCGGCGCGCGTTTCGACGGCACGACGACGAAGTCGATCCGCGTCCAGCTCGCGCAGCCTTCCGGCTCCACGGCGCTCTACGCGCGCATCACGGCGGTGACGACTGCGGCGGGCGACTGGTCGACGATCCCCGACCTGCGCTCCTACATGAACGACGCGGGGTCCTCGACCGAGCCCGCCGACCTCGCGGCCAACGCCATCACCGCCCTCGTCGTGGCACCCGCGGGCGACGGCACCGACTCCTACACCTACACGGCGTCGGAGCGCCCCGCCTCCCTGGGCCACGGCGCGGTGAAGTTCGAATACGACGCCTCCGGCGCGATCACGCGCCTCCTCGTGGCGCCCACGGCCGGGCGCACCGTCGAAGTGAAGGGCGACACGCTCGCGTTCGCCGCCGGCGCCGTCCTCGCGCACGGCGGCCAGGGCGAAGTCGTGATCTCCTCGAAGATGACCGGTGTGGACGGCCTCGTCGTCACCAACGCCTCCGGAGCCTCGGCCTTCCTGCTCTACAACGGCGACTCGGACGGCGGCTGGATCAACGCGCATTCCTTCTCCACGGTCTATCGCAACACGGACCTCGATGACATCGAGCCCGTGGAGGTGGACAACGCCACGAACAGCGGCAACCGGCCCTGGCTGGGCTCCAACCCGCAGGTGTGCGGCATCTACAACGTCATGCGCGACACGGTGGACGGCGTGAAGCAGCTCACCGCGCAGGTGCAGGTGGCGCAGGGCGGATACGTCAAGTGCTGCAAGATTCTGATGAAGCAGGACGGCGCGAACGTCGTGGCTCGGAATGTCGAGGCGCTCGCGGTGAAGAACACCGCCCTTCTTGGCGAGGACTTCGACCACCTCGCGAACGTGCACGACGGCAACTGGTCGCTCTACGACAACGTCGAATGGCTGCCGCAGAACGCGCTCGGAGAGGACAATTCCGGGGCGCACGACAACCTCACGCATTCGGGCTACGGCGTCCACCGCCTCAAGTCGCGGCGGATCGGCGGTCTTCCGGTGCTCTACGTCAACAGCGCCATCTACGTCAACAGCTCCGGAACCGGGCTGGGCGGCCCGCTGAAAGTCGCGGAGAACATCGACGTCCGCGGCAAGACCGGCACGTCGTTCAACACGCAGACGATGACGGACGGCCCGGCCTTCGACATCGACGGATCGCTCACGATCCCCAACCGCAACCACAACCTCGGGACCCCCGTCTCGGGAACGAACGGCATCCTCGTCGTCGCCGCGACGCAGCCCGTCTCGTCCGATCCAACCGCTTCGGTGCTCAAGGGCTTCGCGACGTATGATCTGCAAAATGTCGATGGCTACATTCGTTCGCTTACGGAGCTTGTCGAGGTGGAAGGCATCATGACGGGCAAGTCCATGCCAATCGTGACCAAGAAGTCCGACTACAACCATACGCAGATGCACCATCTCAAGATCGCGACCAATGGTTGGAACGACATCACCGCCACATGCCAGCTGCAGTCGCGCAATTCCGATACCATGATCCGATGCGTCAAGTTGCAACTCAAGCAGGCCGATTTCAAAGTGCAGGTGGCGTTCGTGACGAACTGGTATTCACGCGTTTCCGATGGCGCGACGTTCGGAATGGACTTCGAGAATCCGGGAACCGTTGCGGTCAGCGGATATGGCACGCAATCGCTCACAGCGTCTTCGGCGCCGTCCTTCTCCGTGTCGAACCTCACCTGCCGGTTCCGTCTGCCGGGGCAGTATCTGCTGACGCTCAGCAAGGCGAACGCGGTGGAAAACGGGCGTCTTGTCGTGAAGGGAACCTCCGACGGCGGCCGAGTGATGATCAACATGAACAACGGCGGGTGCCTCCCGAAGGACGGCATCGTCGATGTGGAAGAGGGCGGGACGCTCGTCTTCTCCGCTGGATCCGGGGCGGGAATGAACGAACCCGGCAAGAAGTCGCAGAACAGTTCGGCGAAGATTCGCGTCCATTCGGGCGGCATCCTCCGCAAGTGGGCCCACGATGCCGACAACGCAACGGCATCAAAGCGCAACCAGTGGGCGATCTACCGCGCGCAGGACATCTTCCTCGACGGCGGCACGTTCGAGCCGGCGTTCCTCTGGGATGAAAGCGCCTCCAGCTGCTTCACCTACGCGAACAACGTCACGCTCCGCAACGGCGCGCGGTTCCAGGGCTACGTCCGCATGTGGGCCGGACAGGGCGGAAGCGCCGATCCGAAGTCGCACTGGTATGTGACGGGGTCGTCGCCGTCGTTCTGCGACATTCCGCTGCGGTTCGTGGGCGGCAAGCAGGACGCCGCCATTCATGAATTCATCCTCGACGTGGATGACACCACTGCCGACGACACGGCCGATTTCGCGTTCCTGAAACCGGTTGACGTGCTTTCCTCCAACCCGAATTTCGCACTCGGCAAATTCGGCCCCGGCATCGCGGAGGCGCAGACGGCGTTCAGCGTTCCGCAGGGCGTGAACGTCTATGGCGGCACCTTCCGCCTCGGCGCGAGCAACGTCGCCGACGCGGACACCCTGAAGTTCACCTTGAACGGCGGCGCTCTCGCAGCGGCCGCAGGGACGGCCAACGCGCTCGGCCCTCTGACGGTCGGCGCAAAGGGCGGCGGCATCGCGCTCGACGAGGGTGCGACGCTTTCGTTCGCGGATTCAAGTGACACGGAGTGGGCGGCCGGCGAGAACGTCGTGGTGTCCGGCTTCGCCGAAGGCGCGATCCGCTTCGGCACGGCGGAAAGCGGTCTCACGAACGAGCAACGCAGGCGGTTCGTCACCTCCGGCGGGGAAAAGCTCTTCGTCAACGGCGGAGGCTACTTGACGGCCGCTGCTCCCGCCTTCGTCCTCATGCTGCGATAAACAGGTTGAAAGGCGGAACGGCGGACTGGAGTCCGCCTCCCCTCTGTGACTTCGCCGCTGACATTGCCATTTGTGACATTGATGTTCAATGAAGATTTGTGAACAATTGTCATTTGTGAACAATGAGGGTTGAATCGGGCATTCGCAAAAAGGCCGTCGTCGCGGCAATCGCGGCATCGGCACTCCTCCTCCGCGCCGCCCCCGCCCATGAACCGGGCGGGGGCGGTTCGCCGTCGCATCCCGTGTCCGTCCTCTTCCTTGGGGACTCCCTTTCCGACTTCGACCGCGGCTCGAACCACGTGGACCGGCTCCAATCCGCGCTGGACGCCACGTGGCCGGTCAAGGTGGAAATCCACAACTACGCGGTCCGCGGCGACTACATCGATCGCGTCCTCGACCGTCTCGACGGCAAGGAGGGCACCTACCGTCCGGAGCGCTACGACGGCATCTGGGACCGCGCCTACGACTGGGCATTCGTTTCGCTCGGCCACAACGACACGCGGGCGTGGGACCGCGACGGCTTCGCGACCCCCGAGATTGCGCCGCAGCGGACCCGCGCCGGGTATCTCGACCTCATCGCGAGGCTGAAGGCGCACGGCGTCGCCCGCATCGTTCTCTACTCCGCGACGAGCACCAACTACGAACTCACCCGGCCTAAGGCCGAGAGGAAGATCGCCGACATCCGCGAGGGGAAGGCAAAGCCGAAGCGCGTGGCGCTCTTCGGGACGCCGGCCTTTCTCGAAGCGCACAACGCCGTGCTGGAGGAACTGGCCGCGACGGTGGACGGCGTCGAATACCTCGACCTCTACACCGCGATGAAGGCGCATCCCCGCAAGGCGTCGATGCTGCGCGCAAGCGACGGCGTCCATCTCACGCAGGAGGGCCACGCCTGGATCGCCGCGCGCGAATTCGACTACTTGTCGAAACGGGCGGGCGTCGTCACGCCCGGCTGGGAGAACGTCGATCCGGCGCGCCGCGAATTCCCGCTTGCGAAGGTCGTCTGGTCGGCGCCGGCGGACGGGCTGTCGGTCGAACTGCTGGACGGCGCCGAGGGCGACGTCTCGTTCGAGGACGGCCGGATCGCCGTCCGCAAGACGAACGGCGCGGGGACGATCCGCATCGCCGCGCCCGTCGCGCATTTCGACGCCGGCCGCCACGTGCGCTTCTCGGCCGACGTCCTCGAATGTCGCGCGGAGAGCGTGGACAAGGCGCTCGGCGGCCTCTCGGTTTCGACGAACGGCGTGGACTTCCCGGAGCGCGACGCGTTCCGCCCGGCGCGGTGGTTCCGCGACGGCGGGACGTACATGCGCCGCATGGTCTGCACGGCGCCCGGCATGGGCTACCGGAAATACGCGCACGGCGTCTCCGCCGACGGCGCGATGACCCCGGCGATCTACGTGAAGGGCGCGGCGTCGGAGAGCGTCTGGGGAAACTGGCGCGCCGAGTACAACGACGCCGCCCAGGCGCTCTGGCGGGAATTCCTCGCCGCGCACCGCGTTCCCGACCGCGCCCCCGAAATGGAGCCGGAGGAGCCCTTCGACGCGGCGCTCGCCGCCGACATCGACCACGTGGCCGAAATCCGCACCGTCTCCGGGCGCAGCGTCTTCGTCGTGGACGGTAGCCCCGTTCCGCCGGTCCTCTACAAGGAAAGCCACATGTTCTTCCCGCCGCCGGGCCACCTCACCTACGCGGGACGCCGGCTCCACGACGCCTGCGTGAAGGCCGGGGTCATCGAGCTGTGCTTTGCGACGAATCCCGCCAAGACGCTGGGATTCTGGTCAAAAGACGGCTTCGACCTCGCCGGCGCGGTCGATCGCGTCCGCCGCACGATGCGCATCGCCGGGCCACGGGTCTTCCTGCTCGCGCTCAACCTCAACCCGTATCCGGAGTTCTCCGCGGAGCATCCGGACGAAGTGTGGATCAAGGAGGACGGATCGGTGGCGCGCGGAACCTTCGGGAGCGTGAGCGCTGACTACGATTCGACCGGAAACTACGGCGCGCCGAGGAAGACGTGGCCCTGGGTTTCCTACGCCTCCCCGGCCTACCGCGCGGCCGTCATGGAAAACCTTTCGGCGCTCGTCGGCGAACTGAAGCGCACGGGCCTTGCCAAGCGCATCGTCGGATTCCACCTCAGCGGTTTCCACGACGGGCAGTTTGCCATGCCCTTCCCCGACTGCTCGCCGTGCGTCAGGGCCGAACACGCGGCGAACCTCGCCGGAGACGCGCCGGAGACGGACTTCGAGTACTTCAGCCTCCAGACGGGATTCCGGACGCAGGAAATGTTCGCCCGCCACCTGAAGCGGGAGATCGGAAAGCCGGTGGTTGTGGCGCGGTGGTGCATGACGCCCTTCGGCGGCGGCGCCGGCGCGCACGACATCGCGGCCTTCGCACGTTCCGGCGCGATCGACGTGATCGTCCCGCAGACGGCCTACTCGCAGCGCGCGCCCGCCCTCGCCACCTCGTGCAACCTGCCCTGCGCCACCTTCCACGACCGCGGCAAGATGATGTGGTACGAATTCGACCACCGCAACTTCGCGGCCTACGACACCTGGGGCAAGAGCGTCATCGCCGCCAAGGGGCTCGGCAACGCCGAGGACCTCGCGCAGTGGGCGACCATCGACCGCAAGCACCACGGCATGACCATCGCGCTCGGCATGGGGAACTGGTACTACGACATGGGCGGCGCGTGGATGGAGCCGGAGGGCGTGGTCGCCGAAGTCGCCGACGTTGTCCGCTTCCGCGAAGACCTGCTCCGCGAACCTCCCGATCCGTGGCGGCCGGATGTCGTATGGGTCATCGACGAGCGCTCCATCTGCCTCTACAACCGCAAGGGGCATCCGGCGGTCAAGGGCGGCGTTTACAAGATGGTCGCCGGCGCGCGCGGTGATCTGGGCGCCTCCGGGGTGCCGTTCGAGGTGCGACTCGTCGACGACTTCCTCGAAAACCCCGACCTCGCGAAGAACTACAAGGCGGCGCTCCTCGCGGGCTTCCTCTTCCCGGACGAATCGCGGAAGGAACTGATGGCGCGCTTCGCCGAGTCCGGCGTGAAGACGCTCGTCGAGCGCGCGGACGGAATCCGGGCGGAGGATTTCAACGCCTTCGCTCGCGAGGCCGGCGCGTTCGTCGCGGCGGACCCTGGAACGGAGGTGGACATGAACGGCGACTTCCTGTCCCTCCACGCGCTGACGCCCGGCCGCCGCCACATCCGGCTCCCCTTCCCCGCCCGTGTCGTCAACGTCAGGAGCGGACTCGAAGAGCCCGCCGGCCCCGACGGCTTCGACGCCGACATGTCCGCCGGCGAAACCTGCTGGTTCCGCCTGTTCCGCGACGGCCCGGACGGCGACGGAACGTCGCCGTCCCGCGATCGATCATCAACGACAATCCCATGAACGCACAATCCCAAAAATCGGTCCATTCCTCCTTCTCCGAATCCACGGGTGCGGCGACTTTCCCGTCGCCGGAACCAGGGGGGAGGCGATCTCCAGATCGCCGTCTTCACGAACGCGCCTCCGTCCCGGTCGCCGCGTCTGGCCGACTGTTCTTCCGTGCGCTTCCGTGGGCCTTGTCCGCGATGTCCGCCGTCGCGGCATCCGCCGCAGTCTGGGACCCCGGCGAGCCCGTGACGACCTACTGGAGCGGCCCCGGCTGCGCCGGGAAGAACCACCCGCCGCTCACGGAACAATGGCTCGAACGGCTCAGGGAGGGGGGCTTCAACACCGTCTGGGCCACGACTCCGGAGGAACTCGATCTGGCCGGCAAATACGGGATGCGCGTCATCTACCCGCTCAAGCCCGACTCCATGCGCCCGAAGTTCGACCTCGACGACCCCGAGCAGGTCGCCTGGCTCACGGAGCGCGTGAACGCCGTCAAGGACCATCCGGCGCTCTACATCTACCAGCACTACGACGAGGCGCCAGCCACCATGTTCCCCGATCTGGCCCGCGTCAGCGAGTTCGTCGAATCGCTGGACCCGAAGCATCCCTGCTGGCACAACCTGCTTCCCACCTACGCGCCGAACCGGATGCTCGGCACCGAGGGCGAACCGCCTCGCGCGTATTGGGAGCATCTCGTCCGCTTCTGCGACGTCTACCGCCCGAAATTCCTCACCTACGACCACTACCAGTTCTGCGAGTCAGGCGACAAGGGCGACTACCTGTTCAACCTCGGCATGATGCGCCGCATGGCCTCCGCCGAAGGCGTCCCGTTCTGGAACGGGCTTCAAGGGTGCCAGTGGGTGGTGAAGGACCGCGCGTCGCCGAGGGCCCCGCGCGTCCCGACGCCGGAGGAAATGCGCTACCTCGTGTATTCCACCGCGGCCTACGGCGCGCACGGCCTTTACTGGTACGTGTTCTGCCGCATCAACCACACCGGCGCGATGTGCGAACCCGACGGCACCGTCAACCCCGACGGCAAGTTCGAGGAAGTCTCGCGCATCAACCGCGTCTTTGTCGCAATCGCCAGGGAGCTTCGCCCGCTGAAATTCCGCGGTGCCTTCCTCCAGGGCCGCCATGCGTCCGGAACGACGCCGTTCTGCGCCCAGGCGCTCCTGAAGCTTTCGCCCGAGACGCCGTATTCCGAACTGGACGCGGAAAAGATGGACTCGCTCGACGACACCACGCTCGTATCCCGCTTCGACGACGCGAGCGGAGCTCCGTCGCACCTGATGGTCGTCAACATGGATTACCGGAAGGACCGGACGCTTCACATCGACGCGCCGGCTCCGCTGGAGCGCTTCGACGACGCGACCGGCGTCTGGTCGCCCGTCGGCGACTCCTTCGACCAGTCGTTCGTCCCCGGCGGCGGCGTTCTGCTACGCCTTGCGGATTGATTCCAATGAACCCAAAATGTTGACATTGTTCCGCGGTTCTGATAGTATGCCAGTAAAAACAAACGAACAATCGGAGTTTTTACGGCCATGACAGCAAAAATCGAAAGACCCTTCTATATCAACTGGCTTGATTCGTGGCGGGACAAGGACGTCATCAAGGTCGTCACGGGAATCCGCCGTTCCGGCAAGACCACGCTTCTGGAGCTGTTCCGGGAGAAACTGCTGGCCGAAGGCGTTCCCGGCGAACGCATCGTCTCCGTCAACTTCGAGGATCCGTCCGTCGGGGACTTCTCCGACTATCGCGCCGCCTGGGACTTCATCCGCAGACAATTCCCGGCCGAGGGAAAAGCCTACGTCTTCCTCGACGAAGTCCAGCTCGTCCCCGGCTTCGAACGGGTGGTGGACGGTCTTTTCGCCAGGAAGGACTGCGATGTTTACATCACCGGTTCCAACGCCCGGTTTCTCTCAGGCGATCTGGCCACGTTCCTCACTGGACGATACGTGGAAGTCCGGATCGGCCCCCTCTCCTTCGCGGAATACCGCGCCGCGTTCCCCGGAAGGCATCAGACGGATGCGTTCAACGACTATCTCCGCTTCGGGGGGTTTCCGTTCGCGGCCTCGCTGCCGTGCGGATCCAGGTCCATGCGCGACTACCTTTCCGGCATCCTCGACACGATTCTCTACAAGGACATCGTCGCACGCAAGGGCATCCGCGACGCGGCCATGCTGAAACGCCTCGCGTGCTTCGTGTTCGACAACATCGGATCGAACCTTTCCGTGAACCGCATCGTCGGCACGTTCAAGGCCGACGGGGTCTCCGTCCCTCACGCGACGCTCGACTCGTTCCTCGACGCCCTCTGCGAGGTGTTTCTCGTCCTCAAGGCGAGCCGCTATGACATCAAGGGGCGGGACTACCTCAAGACCAACGCCAAATACTACGTTGCCGATCCCGGTCTTCGCTGGGTCCTCGTCGGCGATCGGGGAGGAGACCTCGGCCACCTCCTCGAAAACATCGTATTCCTTGAGCTCAAGCGGCGATACGGGGACGTCTATGTCGGGACGGCAAACGGGCGGGAAGTTGACTTCGTGGCATTTGAAAACGCCGCTCCGCGCTACTTCCAAGTAGCCCTCACCGTCCGCGACGAAGAGACGCTCAAACGGGAACTCACCCCGCTCAAGGCCATCTGCGACCAGTATCCCAAGACCCTGATCGCGCTCGACTACGACCCGCCCTTCGACCACGACGGCATCCGCCAGGTCAACGCCATCGACTTTCTGCTCGACGAGAAAACGTGATGCTTACGAACGTGATGCTTACGCTACGTGCCAGACTGGGGGCCCAGCCCCACTCTCCCATCCTCTCTGCGGCTCTGCGCCTCTGCGTGATTGTTTTAATGGGCTGGCAATGAATGGAAAACATGAAAGATAGCATGACACTTTTAAAACATCATCCGGTTCGCGAATGGTTCGCCAATATGCTTCTGGCCGGCGTCGGCATGGCGTCCGCCGCCGTCGCGGCGGACGCGCCGCGCGTCTGGGACTTCACGGCGGGTCTTCCGTCCGGCGGGCATCTACAGGCCGCGGCGCGGCTCGACGGCGGGCTCGTAGCCGGTAAGCCAGGCGACACCTCCGACCGCGGCGGCTTCATCCTCGACGAAGCGTTCACCCCGGCGGGCGCGTTCTCCTTCGAGGCGGAGTTCGTGCCGGACGCGCCCGACACGTCCGAATGGGCGGCGCGCGATGAGGGGATGCTCTGGGACGACATGGGCGTGTTTGTCGGTCCCAAGTCGACGCATCGCGGAATGCAGCTTCAGTTTTATATTTTGCGCGGCGTGTGGAAGCCGATGCTCCATGTGGGCTATGGCGACGCGACCGCGCACGTGGCGGGGCCGGAAGTGGCGCTCGCCGGCGGCGAAACGGCGAAAATATCCTTCCTCTACGGCGCGGACGGCACGGTGCGCTGGAACTTCAACGGCGTCGAAAGGGAGGGCCGGACGGGTCGTGTCGCGAGCATCGCGCCGGCGCCGGAACGGCGTCCCGCGATCGGCAACCGGATCACCTCGCACTACCGCGCGTTTTGCGGGAAGATACTGCGCGTCGCGATCGAGCCGCAGATGCCGCCGGCGCTTACGGCGAACGTTGCGGGACGCGCCGCCTTCGCGCACGGCGAAGAAGGCGCCGCGCTCCAAGTCGAGGCGAGGAATCTTGGCGGAGAGGCGATCGAAGACTTAGTGGCCGAGGTGGGCCGCGACGACGAGAACGTCGTCGCCACACTTCCTGGGAGCGCGGGCATCTGGCCCGCGGACAGCAGCGCCGGGGGTGTCGCCGCCGCGATTCCACTTGGCGCGATCCCCGCCGGCGGAACGGTGCGCTTTGCTGTGCCGGTTGAAACAAGGCTCTCGCCTGGCTGGCGCGATTTGCGAATTTCGCTGCGCGGCCGCGCGCCAGACGGCGGCGTAGTCGAATGCAAGCGAACGTTCCGCGTCGGCATCGGTCCGGGACCGGCGAGCGGCGTCCACGTGCCGGAGCGGCTCCCCGCCCTGATGTGGTTCGCCGACTCCGACCCGAAAACCATCGCCGGCTACGGCTTCACGCACCTGCTCAAGAACTTTCGCTTCCACGCCGGGCCCATCCCCGATGTCGAAATCGCGGAAATCAACGGATTCCTGGACGAGGCCCTGGTTGCGGGAATTCGCGTCCTTGCGGCGTTTCCCTTCATGTCACCGCCGGACGAGCCGGAGGACGTCTTCCACCGCCATTCGCGTTCGGGCGAGGATCGCAAGCACGGCGCCAAGCAGCGCCCGTGCTACGAGGCGTCGAACCCGGAGGCTCTCCGCTACGGCCGCGAAATGGCCAGCGCCTACGCCGACGCCCTGTCCGGCCATCCGGCCTTTTCCGGCGTCCTTCCATGCTCCGAGCTGCGCGACCAGTCGTATCCGTCGTTCCCGCACGAGGCGGCGCGCTACAAGGCCGAAACCGGGCGCGAAGTCCCCGCCGAAATCGACTGGCGCAACCGCTTCGAAGCCTCGGCGGCGGCCGAGCGCTTCCCCGACGGCATCGTGCCGGAGGACGATCCGGTCCTCTCCTACTACCGCTGGTTCTGGAGCGGCGGCGACGGATGGCCGGGCTACATCGGCGCCGTGGCGGACGAATTCCGCGCAAAGGCGACGCACGGGGGCTTCTTCTCCTTCTGGGATCCCGCCGCGCGCTGCCCGCCGATCTGGGGCTCCGGCGGTTCCGTCGACATGCTCGACCAGTGGGTTTACGCCAACCCCGAACCGATGAACGTCGCCGGCCCTGTCGAGGAACTCTTCGCCATGGCCGCCGGACGCCCCGGCCAGAAGGTCGGAATCATGACGCAGCTCATCTGCTACCGCGAGCAGCTTGCGCCCAAGTCGCAGGAACTGGCGGAAACTCCCGCGTGGGCGCTGGGCCGCCCCGACGCCGAATTCCCGACGATTCCGCCGGACAGTCTCCAGGAGGCGACATGGTCGATGATCGCGAAGCCCGTCCGGGCGATCATGTATCACGGCTGGCAGACCGTGCACGACACCGGCACCACGCGCGCCTACGTTTACACGAACCCGCAATCGGAAGCGCGCCTGAAGGACCTCCTGCACGGCGTGGTGGAGCCGCTTGGCGCGATGCTGATGAAACTCGGGCGCGAGCCATCGCGCGTCGCGGTGCTGGAAAGCTTCACCACGGCGGCGCTTGGCGGCCCGGCCTCGTGGGGCTGGAAGGCGCCGGCCATCACCTTCCTCCAGCGCGCCCGCCTCGACCCGCGCGTCGTTTACGAAGAGACACTCCTGCGCGACGGGCTCCGCGGAGTCCGCGTCCTCTACGCGCCACAGGCGCGCTTTCTCACGCCGCGCATCGTCGCCGCCATACGGGACTGGCAGGCGAAGGGCGGCCTGCTCGTGGCCGACGCCGAGTGCGTCGGCGCGCTTGCGCCCGACATCGTCGTGCCGGTCGTGAGCTTCGACCCGCCGCCGGAATCCGACCACACCGAGGAGGTAAACGCGATGGAATCCGGCGATGCCACGAGCGCGGCCGCGACGCGCGCGGCTACCCGGCGCGCCAAGGAGACGATGCTCGCGCAGGCCGACGATTTCCGGCAGAGGCTCAAGGGACGCTACACGCCCCGCGTGGACAGCGACTC
The DNA here is from genome assembly GCA_946534105.1 of uncultured Verrucomicrobiota bacterium. Classification (GTDB taxonomy): domain Bacteria; phylum Verrucomicrobiota; class Kiritimatiellia; order RFP12; family UBA3636; genus UBA3636. The sequence continues at coordinate 9,518 of CAMNCG010000035.1, read as the reverse complement.
GGCCGAAATCGTCGTCTATTCGCGCCGCTGGAAGGACATCGACTACGTCTTCGCGATAAACGACCGCCGCACGTTCGGCGACTACGTGGGCCCGTGGGGCAAGACGATGGAAAAGGGGCTTCCGCAATCGGGGGCCATCTCCGTCGAAGACCCGACGGACGCGGTCAAGGCGGTTTACGAACTTTCGCGCGGCGGCGAAGCTCCCTTTGCGCGCGAAGGCGGGCGCACGACCGTTGCCGTTGACTTCGAGACCAACGACGGGCGGCTCTTCGCGTTCCTGCCGCAGCGCATCGCGAGCGTGGAAGTCTCGGCGCCCGATGCGGTGGAACGCGGCGGGGAGTTCGAGGCGACGTTCCGGGTGCTTGACGCGGACGGCAATCCGGTGGGCGCGCTGTTGCCAGTGGAGATGCGGTTCCTCGACGCGACCGGAAAGGAAATCGACGGAGGGTGGATGGCGGCCGAGGACGGCGTCTGCACCGCGCGCTTTGCGACGAACCTCGACGACCCCGACGGCAGCTACCGGATCGAATGCCGCGACCGAGCTTCCGGCCTCGCCGCCGCCCGTGCCATCCGGCGACGGTGACGGCTTCGCGCCGGGATCCGCCTTCGGTTTCTCCGCGGTGCGACATGCACCGCTCTAGCGCGGGAAAAAGCCCGGCGAACCAAATGGCCGGAACTCGATTCCACGGAACGTGAATCCATCTTTCCCACAATAGACCACGGCCTTTTCCCCGCATTTGTCCGCATAGCGATCGGAAAACTTCGCGATGTTCTTGCAAAAATCGGGACTGAACGTGCCGGCGGATTTGATTTCGGTCGGAAAGAGTTTCCCTCCACGGTGTTCGACCAAATCCACTTCGACGCCGTTGGAGTCGCGGTAAAAATACAACTCGGGAGTTTCTCCGGAATTGAACGAGTTCTTCATCTTTTCGAGGATGACGAAATTCTCGAAAAGACCTCCGCGGAGAGGATCCCGTCTCAATTGATCCGCCGTTTTTATCCCTGCAAGCGCGCACGCCAGACCCGTGTCGTAGAAATAGATCTTCGGCGATTTGACAAGGCGTTTCCCGCGATTCTCGAACCATGGCGGAAGCAGGAAGCAGATGTAGGACGTCTGGAGGACGGACAGCCATTCCACCACCGTTTTCGCCGATATTCCGCAGTCGTTCGAAATGGAAGTCACGTCGAGCAACGACCCGATCCTCCCCACGACGAGTTTCAGAAACGTGACGAAACGGGAGGCGTCTTTGATTCTCAACAGTTGGTGGACATCTCGTTCCACGTACGTTGCCGCATAGTTCGCGAAAAATCCCGGGGTTTTTCCGCGATGGACGAGAAATCCCGGATATCCGCCCCTCAGGATCCAAGCCATGGCGTCGGACTCTTCAAACAAGCCGGCCGCCTCTTGAAGACAGAACGGAAGGAGAGTGAATACCGCGCTTCTTCCGGCCAGTGACTGGCTGACGCTCTTCATCAAGAGCAGGTTGCTCGACCCGGTGAGGACGAAAAGACCGTTCTTTCCCTTGTCGTCGACGATTCCCTGTATGTAGGAAAGCAGGTCCGGGACGCGTTGCACTTCGTCAAGTACCGCTCCGTCGGGAAACTCGGAAAGAAACCTCCTCGGATCGCCTTCCGCGAACGACCTGACATCGGGATCTTCCAGCGTCCGATAGGGCTTGTCGGGAAAAAGCGCCTTTGCAAGCGTCGTTTTTCCGGATTGACGCGGCCCGGTTATCGTGACGACGGGATAATAGGCCATGGCGGTTTTTACCGCCTCTTCGATTTGTCTTCTGATTGTCATGCGGAGGATCATAGCAAAAGAGATTGTTTTATGCAATATGCAATATGAAGTTCGCAAAATACATAAAATCACTTCAAGCAAAATCGACCGAATTCTCGCGAAATATTCCGTTGATTTTAAAGAAGTTATTTACGTAGAATTCGGTGCGATCAGAGGCGTTTCCGGGCCGAATCGGAGGACGGCAGGCGTAGTCCTTCGCCTCGGCGAGCGTCCCGGCGTCCTCGACGTGGAGGGCGCGGCGGGGTTGCGCCAGAACTCGTAGTCCGCGTCGTCGAGCCGGTCGCCGGAGAGTCCGGCGCCGAACGCCCCTTCGTGCGTGGGGTCGGCGCGCCAGATCATGTCCCGGATGCCGACGCGGAGGGCGAGTGCGAAGGTCGCGGCGTCGCGGATGTCGAGGCCGGTCTGGGCGATGAGTTCGGCGGGGATGGGCAGCGCCTCCGGGCGGAAGGGCTCGGGGAGGTCGCCGGGATCGTCGCCGGCCGCGGCGGCGTCGCCGCCCGTGCCGCCGCCGGACTTTCCGGCGGTCTCGGCATCGACCTCCTCGCGGTACTCCTGCATGCGGCGGGCCTCGTCGAAGAGGGCGGAGAAGCGCTCGGCGGCGACGCGTCGGGCCTCCGCGACGCGGGCCGCGTGCGCCTCGGCCTTCGTGCCGTCGGGGTCCTCCATCGCGCCGGCGAAGTCGTAGGGGTTGGGGAGCGTGTCGAGGGGCTTCGTGCCTTCGGGGCGCTTCTCGGCCTCGATCTCCCAGGAGTGGAGCATCTTCGCCACGTCGAAGCCGAATTCGCGCACGATCTCCGATAGGTCGGCGCCGCGCTGGGCGGCGAGAACGTCGGCAGTCACCTTGCGGCGCATGGCGTCTGCGGCCATGCCGCGCTTGGCGCCGGCGCGGAAGGCGGCGTCCACAAGCTCTCGGTCGGTGGATGGCGGCTCCGCCGTTCCGGCGAGGATCGCCATGCCGCCGGCCATGTCACCGTTCGCGGCGCGGCCGAGGGCGAGCGCGCCGATCTCGCTGTCGGCAAGGTCCTGGGCGGCGGCTTTGATTTCCTTGGCGGACATTTCGACGCCGAGGCGCTGCGCGAGGTCGGAGATTTCGTCGTTCGTGAGGCGCTTGCCGACGAGGCGGCACATGGCGACGAGGCCGACGATGTTGCCGTCGTGTCCGTGCAGGGTCCCCCACTTCATCGACCGCGGGAGGCGTCCCGGATCGAACGCGGACGGGACGGGGACGATGCTGTACCGCTGCACACCGTCCACCCACTTGTGGTCAACACGGATGTTGTCGTCGCGGAATGTGACGTAGTTCCAGCCGGCGGAGTCGCCGTCCTTCACCGTCTTGCCGTAGGAGTCCACGGGATATTTGATTCCGTCGATGCCGTGGGCGGCGAGCCATTCCGAGGCCTCGCGCGCGCCGTGGTTCTCGTCGGCGCCGAGTTGCGCGCGGACGAGCTCGTAGACATCGCCGCCCGTCCACTCCCCGCCGGAATGGCGCATGGCCCCATAGAGAGTCCCGTAGATCGTCTCCGGCCGGCCGAGGATGTCCCTGCCGCCGTCGCGCTCGCCCCAGCGCCCCTCCTCCTTCAACGCCGAAACGATCCGGTCGAAGGTGTCGCGCGGGACCTCCTCGTACCACTTCAGCAGGTGGCGCTCGGTCTCCTCGCCGTCCGCCCGGTCCGTGAAGAACGTCTGCTCGTAGACGTTCCGGTGGGCGTAGGATAGTCGGCCTTCGTACTTGCGGAGGACGGCCCTCTCCTCGTCCGTCCAGAAAGATGCCCGCAGAGCGTCCCTGATTGCGTCGTCTTGAGACATCCCATCGTCGACGTTCCAACCGACGACGTTGTCGAGGCGGTTGAGTATACGTGCCTCTTCGATTGGCACGGCGAGGTCGTAGTGGGATTTGCCGTCCACTAGGAGCGGGGAGTTGTTTCCCCGTGCTTTGCTGTACCCCTCCGCGACGCCGCGCTGGTCGCTCGCGTACAGCCCCCAGCCGTAGACCTGCGAGCCTTCGCCGGTTCCGACGTACTGGAGCGAGGGCGCGTTGTCGATGCGGTAGCCGGTGACGTTGCCGTCCTTGTCCAGCACGGGGACGCGCTCGGCGTAGTCCGCCGCGCTGCCGGTGTAGAGGCCGGAGATGGAGTAGCGTATGTCGGACCGCGCGGAGAAGACGCCGGTGTTGTCCGTCGCGCTCTTGACCTGCGAGGGGGAGAAGGCTACGGCCTCGTCGCCGTCCTTCGATTGCAGAACCCCGTCATGCCCCTTCTTCTTCAGTTCGTCGGTGAATTCCGGTTCCTGGGAAACTTGCGTGATTCTCGGGATGTCAACGGAACCGAATCCGTGTCGCTTCTGGAACTCCGAAAGCGCTTCGGTGATCGGATCGCGCTTCTCCCGAATTTCCGGTTCCGCTAGGATGGCCCGAATTTCCTTTGCGAAATCGCGCAGGGACACTTCGGTCGGAGTCCCCTCCCCGTTCACGTCGAAAGTCCATCCCGTGACGGTGAACATCGATGCCGTTTCCGGGAACTTGTCCGAGAGGTTCACGATGGGTGCGACATCCGACCCCGCCATGTCGAACGTCCGCAGTCCGTCGATGAAGTCCATTTCGTCGATGAACACGAACGGATTGCGAAGATTGAGGAAGTAGCCGCCGGTTCGCCGTCCGTAGGTCTGCGCTTCGTCTTCCGTGAAGGCAAAGTAAAATCCGCGACCGAAAAAGCCGTTGTCGCCGGAACCCGTGCCGCGATAAGCGTCCCTGAACACGGCCTTGCCCGGCTCCTCCGCGAGCGGGTCCCAGTGCGAACCGTGCCACACGACAAGCGGCTCGCCGTTCTCGTCAACCACCTTCGAGACGGACGAGGGGTTGAAATCTGAAAGGAAAAGTGCTAGTTTTCGGTCTCGACGGGACGTTCGCGCTCCGTCAGGCGACTCGCTCCTACCGGTCTGGAATTCCGGCAAGGTCGAGTCGTTTCCTTTTTCATACACTTCGACCGCCGTCACCTCCGCGCCGTGGATGTTGTTTTGAGCGCCCTTGCCGGGATTGTCCTCCCGGACCGTGAAGCGGACGTAGTGTTCTCCCGCGGCGTCCGTGAATTTGTTGACATACTGGTGATATGCCCGGATGTTCGGGTGCGCCTTGTGGCCCTCGAACTGTGTCTCGTTTTCGCTCCAAGCCTTTACGGATGTTTCGAACAGTTTCTTGAACGCGCCGACATAGTTGCGCTTGTAGACCATACGGCCCGCGACGTTCGCCGGAAACCTGACCTTGCGTCCGTCGTTCGCGTTCGTCACTTCTCCGAATGTCTCAAACGCTTCCGCAATCGCCGCCTTGTCCGCAAGTGGTGCGTATCCGGAAATGTCCAGAGCCGGAAGTGCACGGATTGCGGCGGGGTCGATTTTATCTTGCCACCCCTGGGAATAGTAGCGCGCTTCCCAGTCGCCGAACCAGCGCTTGAAGTTCGGAGTCCGCACCTGCACCCACTGGCGCTCGGTGAGATGCGTGTCGGCGCCGTTGGGCGCCTTCTTCCAGCCGGGCTTGCGCGTACCGTCGGGGTTCGTGTAGCGGGCGACGACTTCGTCGTACTGGCGCCGCGCCTCGGCGAGTTCGGCGGGCGTGGGGATGCCGGAGTAGGAAAGCCGCAGGGTGCCCTGCTCCGCCTCCGTGCGCGCGGTGTCTGCCGACGCCGCGGCGAGGAGGTCGAGTTTCGTCGGCGGCACTACAAAGGCGAACAGGCCCTGCCCTTCGGCGGCCTGCGCTTCGGCGCGGCGCGCGTAGTCCTGAAGGAAGTCGGAAATCGACGTGGCGTCCCGGCGCTTCCCGATCTCGCGCAGGACGGCGGCGACCTCCGGCGGGCGCTGACAGAGGCGCGGGACTTCGACGCCGTTGGAGACGCGGTAGAAATCCCGGATATCCGCCCCTCAGAATCCAAGCAATGGCGTTTTATTGCCGCCCTTCGATTTGTCTTCTGATTGTCATGCGGAGGATCATAGCAAAAGAGATATTTATGCAATATGAAGTTCGCAAAATACATAAAATCACTTCAAGCAAAATCGACCGAATTCTCGCGAAATATTCCGTTGATTTTAAAGAAGTTATTTACGTAGAATTCGGTGCGGTCCGGAGGCGTTTCCTAGCCGAATCGGAGGACGGCGGGACGAAGGGACGACGGAAGACGAAAAACGAGGTTGAAAAAATTCGGGAATTGCGGAACGATTTCGCCGTTTCCTGCATTTACGGACGGGAAGCATGGAAATCTGGCGGCAAATCGTGCGCGACGGCGAAGCCGGGGCGGAAAGGCTGGTCTCCGAATACGGGGACCGGCTTTTCGCCGCCTCCATTCTGCTCTGCCACGACGAAAGCGAGGCCGAAGATCTCGTCTTCCGCACGCTCGACCGTGCAATCCGCAAGATTTCCTCGTACCGCCCGACCGGTTCCTTTTTCGCGTGGCTGTACGCGACAATGCTCAATTTCCGCCGCATGGACATGCGCCGGAAGCGGCCTGAAGCCGCGCCCCCGGAGGAGATGGAACGGTTGGCGGCCGACCCGTGGCGGCCGGGCACTCCCGAAAGTCCGCCGGAGGCGGCCGACCGCGATGCCGTCCGCGACGCCGTCCTGTTCGGCGGAATGTTCTGGCTTGGAAGTCTGGCCCCGAGCTCCGATGAGGATGGCGAAAAGACCTCAAAAGGCGGCCTGTTCGCCCGTGCAAAAGACGCACCGAAACGCAAGTGATTCCCGTTTTCTGAAAAGACCGAAATGAACGACCAGCTCCTCAAGGCGGTTCTGCTCATGTTCATGGGCATGACCATCGTGTTCAGTTTTCTCATCGTCCTCGTGTTCCTGCTCCAGTGGCTAGCGCACGTCCTGCCCCGGCTCTCGTGGCTGCTTCCCGACCCCGAACCCGCGAAGCCGCGCGCCAAGGCCGGGCCGCCGGACCGCAAGCAGGAGGTGGCGCTCGCCATCGCCGCCGCGCTGCAGAAGTTCTGGGGCCTGCGCTAGCGGGGCATTTTCCCGGAGGACGGTGATCGGGAGATCGCCGCAGAGGGGAGGCGGACTGGAGTCCGCCTCCCCTCCTTGAGGCCGCTCTATCGAAGGCGGTCTGGAGACCGCCTTCCCTTTGAGGCGAGCGCGGCGGAAACAAAAATAACATTGTGTATTGATGTCGGGCGCGATGTGTGGTATGTTTCGTCTCCGATGACGAAGCAACGACGCAACTGACGATGCAACGACGCAACGACGCAACGCTCCGAAGATTCTTCCTGCTCTGCATGGCGGGCTGCGGGGGGCTTCTTTTCGACTTCGGCGGCACGGTGATCAACCCGGCGATTCCGTATCTGGAAAGTCTCGGGATTTTTACGACGGAACGCCTCTCCCACCTCACGAGCGCGGTCGTGCTCGGCGCGGCGGTGTCGGGGCTCGCGGCCGGCGCCGTAGCGGAGAAGATCGGCCGCAAGAAGGCGATGCTGCTCGCGTCGGCGATCGCGGCGCTGGCGGCGCTGCCGATCTGCCTCGGCGGCGGAGCGTACCGGCCTTTTTACGCCGGGCGGCTCATGCAGGGCGTCGCCGCCGGGCTCGTGGGCGTCGTGGTGCCGATGTACCTCGCCGAAACGCTCGACGCCGCGAACCGCGGCAAGGGCGCCGGCATCTTCCAGTTCATGGACGTCGTCGGCATCCTTTTCTGCTCGCTCGTCGGGGTGGCGGTCGTGAAATGCTTCGGCGGGCCGGGCGATCCGGCGACTGCGGAGATCGCCAAACAGGCCGCGTGGAAGGCCGTTTTCTGGACGAGCGCGGTGCCGGCCCTGGTCTTCTTCGCCGGCGCGCTGGGGCTGCCCGAGTCGCCGGTTTGGAAATCACGGCCTTCCGGCCGGGACACGGAACAGACGCACGGCCGGGGCACGGAGCATTGCGGGGAAGACGGGCCGCGCGGCGCGCGGCCCCTACCGGAAGGGCGCGATTCGCTCCTGCGGCGGCGGTACGTGGTGCCGTTCGCCATCGCGCTTGCGGTGCTTGTGTGCAACCAGGCGACGGGATGCAACGCGATCCAGTACTTTGCGCTCAAGATGCTGCTCGACGCGGGGATGGGCGACGCCGCCGCGGGCGCGGCGAATGTCTCGCTCTGGGCCGTCATGCTCGCGGCGACGGCCGTAGCCTGCGCGCTCGTGGACCGCAAGGGGCGCAAGTTCCTGCTGACGCTCGGCACCGCCGGAATGGTCGTCGCGGACGTCGGCGCGGGATGCGTCTTCCTCGCCCTCGACAAGGGCTGGCTCGCGCCGTCGCTCCTCTCCGGCTGGGCGGCGGCCGCGTGTCTCGCGCTCTTCATCGCGGCCTTCTCGATCGGCCCCGGCGTCGTGGTGTGGCTCGCGCTCTCGGAAATCATGCCCGACCGCATCCGCGCAAACGGCATGGCCATCGGGCTCTTTCTCAACATGATGGTCGCGTGGTTCGTCTCCGACCGCTTCCTCGTCGTCGCGGAGTGCCACGGCTACGCGCCGCTTCTTTTCGCCCTGGCGTTCTTCGCGGCGGTCTACTTCGCCGTGGCCGCCTTCCTTCTTCCCGAGACGAAGGGAAAGACCCTCTCCGAAATCGAGGAATTCTTCCGATGACCGCCTTCCCGCGACATCCGCTCCGCATCGCCGTCGCCCCCGATTCCTTCAAGGGCACGCTCACGTCCGCCGAAGCCGCGGCCGCCATCGTCGCCGGGATGAAGCGCGTCCTGCCGCCCGACACGGTCTACGACCGCATTCCCATGGCCGACGGCGGCGAGGGCACGGTGGACGCCTGGCTCGCCGCGACGGGGGCCGGGCGCGTCGAATGCGACTCCGAAGACCCGTTGGGCCGTCCGGTCCGCGCCGCCTACGGCTGGCGCGCCTCCGACCGCACGGCCGTGGTCGAACTGGCCGCGGCGTCCGGGCTGACGCTCCTCGCGCCGGAAGAGCGCGATCCCGGGGCGGCGTCGACCTACGGCACGGGGCTCGTGCTCCGCGACGCCCTCGCGCGCGGCGCGCGGCGCATCGTCCTGGGTCTGGGCGGGTCCGCGACGAACGACGGCGGCGCCGGCATGCTCGAAGCCCTCGGCGCGCGCGTTCTCGACGCCTCCGGCTCGCCCGTCGGCCGCGGAGGCCTCGCGCTCGCCCGCGCCGCCTCGGTCGATCTCGCCCCGGCGCGTCGCGCCCTCGCGGGCGTCCGGCTCGAAGCGGCCTGCGACGTGACGAACCCGCTCTGCGGCCCCTCCGGCGCTTCCGCCGTGTTCGGGCCGCAGAAATGCGCCCCCTCCGCCGCATGCGGCGGCCTCCTGAAGGCGCTCGATTCCGCGCTTGGCGCCTTCGCCCGCGCCGTGGCCGCGGCGACCGGCGAAGACCTCTCCGGCTCGCCCGGCGCCGGCGCCGCCGGAGGGACCGGCTTCGCCGTGCGCGCCGCGCTCGGCGGAAGCCTCGTTTCCGGGGCCGCACTCGTCGCGTCGGCAGTGCGGCTCCGCGAGCGCATCCGCGGATGCGCCCTCGCCGTCTCCGGCGAAGGCCGCGCCGACGCCCAAACGCTCTTCGGCAAGGCGCCGAGCGCCGTCGCCGAAGCGGCGCGGAACGAAGGCGTGCCATTCGCGCTCGCGTGCGGCCAGATCGCGCCGGACGCCGGCGACTTCGGCGGGGCGCTCGCCGAAGGCGCCTCGCCGCCGGGCTCCCCCCCTCCTCCGCCGGACATGGCGGGCCCGCTTCTTTCCGATGCCGCGGAGCG
>CAMNCG010000034.1 GCA_946534105.1 uncultured Verrucomicrobiota bacterium | reverse complement strand
CGCCGACGCCGCACTCGTTGCGCTCGTCGTGCGTGGCGTACTTCTTGCCCACGGTGATCTGCTTGCCGTAGACCGGGTGGGCGTAGCGGCGCTCGACGAGCACGGAGACGGTCTTGTCGCCGCTCTTCTTCACGACGGTGCCGCGGCGCGACTTGCGGTGGCCGCGCGCGGGGGCCGCCTTCTTTTCTTCTTCGCTCATGTTACTTCTTCTCCTGCTGGAGCTCCCGCTCGCGCACGACGGTGAGCATGCGCGCCACGTCGCGGCGCAGGGTGCGCTGCTTGAGGGGGTTCTTGGCCACGTCGGCGGCGGTCTTCTTGACCTTCGCCTCGAGGATCTCGCGCCGGGCCTCCTTGACCTGGGCGAGGAGCTCCTCCGTGGGGGTTTCGCGAACTTGCTTGATCTTCATCGTCGGACTCCTTTAGGCCTGCGCCTGGCGCGAGACCATGCGGGTGTGGACGCCGAGCTTGTTGGCGGCGAGGCGGAAGGCCTCGCGGGCGAGGCTGTCGGGGACGCCGGCCAGCTCGAAGAGCATCGTGCCGGGCGCGACGACGGAGACCCAGAACTCGGGGTCGCCCTTGCCCTTGCCCATGCGGACGCCGATCGGCTTCTTCGAGACGGGCTTGTCCGGGAAGACGCGGATCCAGAGCTTTCCGCGGCGCTTGAGGTGGCGGTTGATGCAGACGCGGCACGCCTCGATCTGGATGGCGGTGAGCCACCCGCGCTCGAGCGTCTTGAGGCCGTAGTCGCCCTGCGAGAGCTCGGTGTTGGTCTGGGCGAGACCGGCGCGGCTGCCGCGCTGGACTTTGCGGTGCTTTACCCGCTTAGGCATGAGCGGCATTGTTGTTCCTCCTGCGGTTCATTGTGCGGGGCTGGTAGTCCTCGGACTTGCAGATCCAGACCTTGACCCCGATGAGGCCCGCCGTCGTGAGGGCGTCGGCGTAGCCGTATTCAATCTTGGCGCGGATGGTGTGGAGCGGCACCTTGCCCTCCTTCATCCACTCGACGCGCGAGAGCTCGGCGCCGTTGATGCGCCCGCTCGCGAGCATCTTGATGCCGTCGACGCCCATGTCCATGGCGGTGCGCATGGCCTTCTTCATCGCGCGCTTGAGCGTGATGCGCTTCACGAGCTGGTCGGCGATCGACTCGGCGACGAGCTGCGCGTTGGCGTCGGCGTCGCGGATCTCGGTGACCTCGACGTAGACTTCCTTGTGCGTGAGGCGCGCGAGGCGCTTGCGAAGCGCTTCGACGTCCGCTCCGGCCTTGCCCATCACGATGCCCGGACGGGCGGTGTGGATGTTGACGCGGACGCGGTTGGCGTAGCGCTCGATGCGGACGGAGGCGACGGCGGCGTCCTTGATCCGCTTGGCGACTTCGTCGCGAATCGCGGTGTCCTCGGCGAGCAGGTCGCCGAACGCACGCTTGTCCGCGAACCAGCGGGAGCGCCAGTCGTGATCGACGGCGACGCGGAAGCCGACGGGATTGACTTTCTGTCCCATGGTGTTTACTTTTCGTCTGTGAGAACCACGGTGACGTGGCTCGTCTGTTTTTCGATGGGGCTGGCGCTGCCGCGGGCGCGGGGCCAGAAACGGCGCATGCTGGGACCTTCGTCGAACACCGCCTTGGCGACGAAGAGCGACGCCGGATCGAGGTGGTTGTTCTCCTTGGCGTTGGCCGCCGCGCTGCGGAGGACCGCGCCGAGGACGCGAGCCGCCTTGCGCGGGCTGAAATCGACCGCCTTGAGGGCGACCGCGTAGGGCTTGCCCTTGATGGCGCGCGCGAGGTCGCGGCCCTTGGAGGCCGAGATGCGCACGTTGCGGGCTGTTGCTTTGACTTCCATTCCGGACCCTCCTTACTTCGTTGCCTTGTCCGTGGTCGCGCCGTGCTTCTTGAACGTGCGCGTCGGGGCGAATTCGCCGAGGCGGTGGCCGACCATGTTTTCGGTGATGAAGATCGGGAGGAACGTCTTCCCGTTGTGGATCGAGAACGTCAGGCCGACGAAGTCCGGCGTGATCATCGAGCGGCGCGACCAGGTCTTGATCGGCTTCTTGCTCGTGGCCGCCGCCATGGCTTCGACCTTCTTCATGAGGCTCTCCTCGACGTAGGGGCCTTTTTTGAGCGAGCGTGGCATTTCGGTTTACTTTCTGCGTTTGAGGATGACGCGGTCGGAAGCCCTGCGGGGCTTGCGGGTCTTGCCGCCCTTGGCGAGCTTGCCCCAGGGCGACACCGCGGGACCGCCGCCGGAGCTGCGGCCTTCGCCGCCGCCCATCGGGTGGTCCACCGGGTTCATGACGACGCCGCGGACGGTCGGGCGGATGCCGAGCCAGCGCTTGCGGCCGGCCTTGCCGAGCATCACGCCTTCGGCTTCGCCGTTGCCGACGACGCCGACGGTGGCGCGGCAGTCGGCGAGGAACTTGCGCTCTTCGCCGCTCGGCATGCGAAGCGTCACGTAGCCGCCGTCGCGGCTCATGACCTGCGCCGCCGAGCCCGCGGTGCGCACGACCTTGGCGCCGCGCCCGGGCACGAGCTCGATGTTGTGAACGCTGGTGCCGAGCGGGATCTTCGCGAGCGGAAGGCAGTTGCCGACGGCGGGCTCCGCCGTTTCGGAGGCGACGACCTTCGCGCCGACGGAGAGTCCGTCCGGGCAGAGGATGTAGCGCTTTTCGCCGTCCTCGTACCGGAGGAGCGCGAGGCGGGCGGTGCGGTTGGGATCGTACTCGACGGCGATCACCTCCGCGACGGCGTCGAGCCGCTCGCGGCGGTAGTCCACAAGGCGGTAGCGGCGCTTGGCGCCGCCGCCGCGGTGGCGGATCGAGATGTGGCCCGCGCTGTCGCGGCCGGCTTTCTGCCGACGCGGCGCGGTGAGGGAACGCTGCGGCTTGTCCTTGGTGATCTCCTCGAACGTCGAGGTGGTCGCGTAGCGGCGGCTCGGGGTGTAGGGACGGTAGGATTGGATGCCCATGGTGCTTCTCCTAGAGCAGGTCGATCTTGTCGCCGGCCTTGAGCGTCACGACCGCGCGCTTCCAGTCCGGCGCCTTGACGACGCGGCGGTTGCGCAGCGTGCGCTTCTTGCCTTCGCGGTTGAGGGTGTTGACCGCGAGGACCGTGACGTTGAAAAAGTCCTCGACCGCTTGCTTGATCTCGGGCTTCGTCGCGGCGCGGTCGACGCGCAGGACGTAGCGGTTGTTCTTTTCCTGCATCGCCAGGGCCTTCTCGGAGGCCGTGACGGACTTCAGGACGGTGTCGGGGTGTTTCATGCGACGGTTTCCTTCTTTTCGTCCGCCGCGAGGCGGGCGGCGAGGTCTTCCCACGCGGCGCGCGTGACGATGACCTTGTCGTGGACGATCATCTGGTAGGGGCCGGCGGCGCGGGCGGTCGCCACTTCGACGCCGGGGAGGTTCCCCGCGGCGCGGGTGAGGGCTTCGTCGGCGGCCTTGACGACGAGGAGCGCGTCCTCCGTGCCGAAGGCCTTGAGGATCTTGACGAGTTCCTTCGTCTTCGGCGCGGGGACCGAAAGCTCCTCCGCGACGACGAGCGAGCCGTCGGCGATGCGGTCGGAGACGATGCGGCGGAAGGCGAGCTTCGCGACCTTCTTGTTCACCTTGACGGAGAAGTCGCGGGGGTGGGGCCCGAAGGCGATGCCGCCGCCGCGCCACACCGGGGACTGCTTCAGGCCGGAGCGGGCGCGGCCCGTGCCCTTCTGCTTCCACGGCTTCTTGTTGGAACCGTTCACTTCGCCCTTGGAGAGGGTCGAAGCCGTGCCGGCGCGCAGCCAGGCCGCGCGGCCGACGATCGTGTCGCGCACGGCCTGCGCGCCGCGGTCGAGGACGAGCTTCTCGTCCGCGAATTCGACGGCGCCGGTTTCCTTGCCGTCGATGCCGAACATCTTGATGGTGGCCATTACGCCTTCACCTCCTTCTTGAGCGCCTTGCGCACGAGGACGAGAGATCCGTTGGAGCCGGGGACCGCGCCCTTCACGAGCAGCAGGTTCTTGTCCGCGCGGACGCCGACGAGTTTGAGATTCTGCACCGTGGTGCGGCGCGCGCCGGTGTCGCCCGGCATGGGGTGGCCCTTCTCGACCGATCCCGGGCTCTGGCGCATGCCGATGGAGCCGGGGCGACGCTTCACGTGGCCGCCGTGGGTCATCGGACCGCCGGCGAAGCCGTGGCGGCGCATGACGCCCATGAAGCCCTTGCCGACGCTCGTGCCGACGACGTCCACGAAGCCGACGCCCTCGAAGAGCGCGACCGTCCAGACGTCGCCCGGCTTCGCCGTGGCGGCCTCGGGAGCCTTGAATTCGCGAAGCACCCGCACGGGCGCGACTCCGGCCTTTTTCGCATGGCCGACTTCGGCCTTCGAAAGGCGGGACTCCTTCTGCGGACCCCAGCCGAGCTGGACGGCCTCGTAGCCGTCGCGCTCGACGGTCTTGACCTGCACGACCGGGCACGGGCCCGCCTCGATGACCGTGACGGGGACGCGGATTCCGTCCTTGTCCCAGATCTGGGTCATTCCGATTTTCTTTCCAATCAAGCCTTGCATTGGACTGTCTCCATTAGATCTTGATCGTGATGTCCACGCCGGCCGGGAGGTTCAGCTTCTTGAGCTCGTCCACGGTCTTGACGGTGGGACCGACGATGTCGAAGACGCGCTTGTGCGTGCGCATCTCGAACTGGTCCATGGACTTTTTGTCCACGTGCGGGCTCCGGTTGACCGTGAACCGCTCGATGCGCGTGGGCAGGGGGATGGGCCCCACGACGCTGGAACCGGTGTTCTTGGCGGTCTCGATGATTTCCGAGACTGCCTTGTCGAGCACACGGTGGTCGTAGGCCTGCATGCGGATTCTGATGCGTTGACTCTGCATTTCTGCTTACCTGTTCAGGATTTCTTCTTTGACGGCCTGGGGGACGACCGCGAACTGCTCCGGCTCCATGGAGTAGGATGCCCTGCCCCTGGAAAGGGAACGGATCGCCGTCGCATACCCGAAGAGTTCCGCCAGCGGAACGGCCGCTTCGATGGTCTGCACGTCGCCGCGCGTTTCCATCTCGCGTACCTGCCCCCGGCGGGAGTTCAGGTCGCCCATGAGGTCGCCGGTGAATTCCGGCGGCGTCACGAGCTGCACTGACATGATGGGTTCGAGCAGTTCCGGTTTGGCGGCTTCCGCCGCCTCGCGAAACGCCAAGATCGCCGCGGTGCGGAACGCCGCTTCCGTCGCGGAGTCGGCATCGACGATACCTCCTCCGGTGACGCGGACGCAGACGTCGCGCATCGGGAAGCGGGCGAGCACACCCGTGAGGATCGCGTCCCGGATTCCCTGTTCGATCGGAATCCGGAACTCGGGCGGAACGGTGCCGCGCGGCGGGTCCACCTCGACGGTGCTGCCTTTGCCGCGCGGCGCCGGCGACACGTGGAGATCCACCGTCGCCGCCTGGCGTTTGCCACCGATCTCGCGGTCGAACGTGCCGTGTCCGTCCGCGCTTCCGGTGACCGTTTCGTAATACGAAACCATCGGCTTTCCCGTGTTCGCGGGAACCTTGAATTCCCGCAGCAGGCGGTCCCGGAGGATCTCCAGGTGGAGCTCCCCCATGCCGCTCACCACGGTCTGGCCCGTCTCGCCGTCCACGCGCACGCGGCAGGTGGGATCCTCGGCGGAAAGCATCGCGAGAGCTTCCTCGAGTTTCTCCTTGTCCGCGCGCGTCTTCGGCTCGATGGCCATGAACATGACCGGCTCCGGGAACTCGATGCGGTCGAGCGCGACCTGCGCCTGCTCGGTGCAGATCGTGTCGCCCGTCGTGAACTCCCCAATGCCGCCCATGACGCCGATTTCCCCGGACCAGATCGCTTCCGTGTCGAGCTGCTCGTTGGAGTGCATCCGGACGAGCCGCATGACGCGGTCCCTCTTGCGGGTCCTCGGATTCCAGACGTTCATGCCTTTGCGCAGCACGCCGGAATAGACCCTGACGAACAACAGGCGGCCCAGATAGGGATCAGCGGCCACCTTGAAAACAAGCGCGGAAAGCGGCGCCGCGTCGGACGCCTCGCGCGTGACGGGCTTGCCCGTCTTCACGTCGGTGCCCTCCACCGGCGGAACGTCCAGCGGAGACGGAAGGTAGCGGACCACCGCGTCGAGGAGGGGCTGCACGCCCTTGTCCTTCAGCGCCGTGCCGCAGAAAACGGGCACCATCTTGCGGGCGATCACCGCGCGGCGGACCGCCGCGTGGATCTCGCCTTCCGGAATCTCGCCGCCGGCAAGGTAGAGGTCCGCAAAGGCGTCGTCCGCTTCGGCGACCGCCTCCAGCATCGCTTCGCGCGCCGCCTCGACGCGGCCGGCCAGTTCGGCCGGCACCGGACCCTCCACGGGCTCCGATCCGAGGTCTTCGTCGCGGTACGTCACCGCGGTGCGCGTCACGAGGTCGACCGCCCCGCGGAACGTCTCGGACACCCCGATCGGCAGCTGCATCGCCACGGCGTTGGCCTTCAGCTTGCCGCGGATTTCCGCGACGACTTTCGCGAAGTCCGCGCCCATGCGGTCCATCTTGTTGACGAACGCGATGCGCGGGACCGAATAGCGGTCCGCCTGCCTCCACACGGTCTCCGACTGCGGCTGCACGCCCGCCACGGCGCAGAACACGCCGACGGCCCCGTCCAGCACGCGGAGCGCGCGCTCCACCTCCACGGTGAAGTCCACGTGCCCGGGCGTGTCGATCAGGTTCACCTGCCGGCCCCGCCATTCGCACGTGATCGCGGCCGACGTGATCGTGATGCCGCGCTCGCGCTCCTGCTGCATCCAGTCCATCGTCGCGTTGCCGTCGTGGACCTCGCCGAGCTTGTGGATCGCCCCGGCGTAGTAGAGGATGCGCTCCGAGACCGTCGTCTTCCCGGCGTCGATGTGGGCCACGATCCCGATGTTGCGAACGTCGGAAAGGGCGTGCGAGCGGCCCTCGGCCGCCGCATCGCCTTTCGTTCGCGTGGATTCGTTGCCCATTTGCGTCTTCTCCGGAGAGAATTCAGGTTTCGTATCGTTGGATTGTCAAAGAGCCGTCTGCGCATCCCGTCCGGGAGCGCAATCCGCCGCGCGGGGTCCCCGGCCGGGTCCGCGCGGCGGCGAAGGGGACTTAGAACGCGTAGTGCGCGAACGCGCGGTTGGCCTGCGCCATCTTGTGCGTGTCGTCGCGCTTCTTGATGACGTTGCCGGTGTTGTTGTACGCGTCGAGAAGTTCGGCCGCGACGGCCTTCGGCATGCCCATGCCGCGGCGGCCGTGCGCGTACGTCGTGAGCCAGCGGAGCGCAAGCGCGAGCTGGCGCTGCGGCTTGATCTCCACCGGGACCTGGTACGAGGCGCCGCCCACGCGGCGGCTCTTCACCTCGACGCGGGGCTTCATGTTGTTCACCGCGACGTCGAGCACTTCGAGCACTTCCTTGCCTTCCACTTTGCCGTCGAGCTCCGCGACGGCACCGTAGACGATGCGCTGGGCCGTGGTCTTCTTGCCCCTGCGCATGAAGTAGTTGATCATGTGCGCGACGAGCTCGCTGCCGTACTTCGGATCGGTCTGGACGGCGCGCTTGGCGATGGAACCGCTTTTCCTTCTGGACATTTTCCCTGTCTCCTAAAAAGAAGTGGCTTGCCTTACTTGCCGTGCTTCATGCCGTACTTCGAGCGGCCCTGCTTGCGGCCCTGGACGCCGAGGCAGTCGAGGGCGCCGCGCACGACGTGGTAGCGCACGCCGGGCAAGTCCGCCACGCGGCCGCCGCGCACGAGGACGACGCTGTGCTCCTGCAGGTTGTGGCCTTCGCCGCCGATGTACGCCGTCACTTCGTAGCCGGTCGTGAGGCGGACGCGGCAGACCTTGCGCAAGGCCGAGTTCGGCTTCTTCGGGGTCTGCGTCTTCACAAGGAGGCAGACGCCGCGGCGCTGGGGGCAGTTCTTGAGTGCGGGAGACTTGCTCTTCTTCGCGAGCGAAGAGCGTCCCTTCCGGACAAGCTGGTTGATCGTGGGCATAGGATTGGACGTGCTTTTTGTTGCAAACGGGCACTAAGACTAGCAAAGCCCCGGAAAAAAAGCAAGAGGATTTTTTCAGGGCCTTCCGGGGCCGGGGAAAAGGCGCTTCATTCGATCTCGAAAACGAGCTTTTTCGTCTCGCCCTTGCGCTCGATTTCGAAGACGAACATCGACGCGCGGCCTTCGACGAACGCCGCGATGAGCGCTTCGGCGCGGTCGCGGCGCGCCATGAGAACCGAATTGACGCTGCGCACGATGTCGCCCTCCTCCAGGCCCGCGGCGAGGAAGAGGTCGCTTTCCCCCTCGACGCCGACCTGGTAGCCTTCGATGCGGCGCTCGCCGTCGGGATCCTCGACGTACACCGGATCCATCGAGTCGAAGACGGAGAGCAGCCGCTCCGGCTGCGACCGCAGCTCCTCGTAGTACGAAATCACCTTGTCCCGCTCGAACCGCCAGCGGTCCGGGAAGACTTCGCGCCCGCCGAAGCGCTCCGCCGCCTCTTCGCGCGAGCGCGGCCGGCCCGGCGAGGCGGGGGCCGCGGGGGGGGCTCCGTCGCCCGGCGTCGGCGCGGGGCGCGACGCGGCGGCGGGACGCGACAGCCGCAGCGTCTCCTCCCCGTCCGGACCGGCGAGCGTGGCGGAATCGGGCCCGACCGCCCGGAGGATGACACCCGGAACGACCTCCTCCGAGCGCGTCGCCACGTGCTGCCGCACGAGTTCGCGGTCGTCGATGATCGCCATCGGCTCCTCCGCGCCGCCGGTCGAAGCGCCGAGAATCGTGCCCGCAAGCCGGAAGCGCGCCGCGAGCGCGCCCGGCGAGGCGGCTTTCGGCGCGAGCGCCGGGGCGAGGGCCAGCAGGACGCCCGCGCGCGTCGCGGCGGGTTGCGGCGCGGACGGGGGCGGAGGGGGCGCGGACGGGGCCGCGCCGCCGGAAACGCGAACGACCGCGAACGCGGCCGCCGCGCCGGCGGCCGCCGTCGCCAGCGCGGCGGCAACCGGAAAAAAGCGTCGGACGGAGGGCTTCATAAGCCGGATTCTGTTCCCGCCCGAAGGCGGATCGGATCATTCATCTTCGCGACCAACCCGGAACGCCGCCCCTTTCGGGGAAACCCGTGCAGGCGGCACGATGCGTTCCTGTTCGGTCTTGCTCCAGGCGGGGTTTGCCTTGCGCGCCCCGTTTCCGGAACGCACGGTGGTCTCTTGCACCGCCGTTTCACCCTTGCCGCGGGACGAACCCGCGGCGGTATCGTTTCTGTGGCACTTTCCGTCGGCGCGGTTTGCCCGCGCCCTCCCCGCCACTGCGGCGGGGCGCCTCGCCTTGTGGAGTCCGGACTTTCCTCCGCGCCGTGACGCGGCGACCCGTCCGCCCTCCGTCCGACGCCGCTATTTGAAGATCAGGCGGCCGCAGTAGTCGCAGGAAACGGTGCGCATCTTCTCCGGCGTTTCGGCGAGGAGGGAATTGCGGTGCGCCTCCTGAAGCTTCGACGGCGTGAGCGCCATGTGGCATCCGGGGCACGTCGAGGACGAACCGGTGACGCGGACGGCCACGGGCCAGAAGCGGCGGCCGAGACGCTCGTAGTAGGAGAGGAACGACCGCTTCTCCGGGACTTCGAGCGGGGCGACGAGGGCCGCGCGGGCCTCCTGCGCCTCGGCGAGCTTGCGCTGCGTCTCGGCGAGCTTGACGTTGAGGCGAGCGACGTACGCCTTCGCGGCCGCCTCGCTTTCCGCGCACTGCGCTTCGGCCGCGGCGACCGATTCGCGGGCAGCGGCAACGATGTTTCGCGCGTGCTCAAGGCGGAGTTCCGCCTCCTTCCTGTCGCGCTCGGCGCGCTCGATCTGCGCGGTCATGCCGCGCAGCTCGGCCTCGCTCTTGAGCGTGGCGCGCGTCTTCTCCCAGCGGGCGATGTTCTCGCCATGGGTGCGGATCGCGTCCTCGATCTCGCGAATGCGCTCGTCCCCCTCGGCGACCTGCGCCTTGGCCTCCGCGAGCGCCTCGCGATGCGAGGCGCCGGCGTTCTCTTCACGCGCGCGGCGCTTGGGAATGTCGGCGGCCTGCCGCTGCAACTCCTTGATGGCCGCATCCTGGTCCTGCAAGGCCAGAAGTTCGTCGATGACGCTCACGTGTGTCTCCCGGAAATCGTGTTTGGAAAAAACGCGGCCATTCTAGGAGAAACGCCGGAGAGTGTCAAGAAACTGCGCGCCGACCATGTTGAAAAACGCGGCGCGAGCGCGTATACTGACGCCCGTCACGCCGCACGGGCCGTCTTTTGCGCCGCGGCGATTCGGAAACAAAATCATGAAACACGCATTCCAAACGCTTCTTTGCACCGGTCTCGCCGCCGCGCTCTGCTTCTCCCTGTCCGGATGCGGCGGGGACGACGACGGATTCGACTATGGCGACAACGATCCGAACCTCGTCGTCTGTCTCGGGGACTCCCTCACGCAGGGCTACCACTGCGTCGGCGCGCCGTATCCGACGCGCCTCGCCCAGATGTCCGGCAAGACCGTCCTCAACTACGGCGTCGCCGGCGCCCACTCCGAGTACGGCGCGAGCATCGTCGGATCGGCGCTCTCCCGCCGTCCGGGCACGGTGTGCATCATGTTCGGATCGAACGACGTCATCCACGGCCGCGACATGACGGCCACGAAGGCCAATCTCCGCGCGATCGTCACCGCCGCCAAGGCGAACGGCTCCAAGGTCGTCCTCGCCGTGCCGCCCCGCATGTCCTACAGCCACGCCAAGTTCGACCACCGCGTCGGATACCTCGCCGAGCACATCCGCGCCCTCGCGAAGGAGGAGGGCGTGAAACTCGTCGATCTCTACAAGGCCTTCGGGGAAGAGCCGGAGCGCTACCTCAACCCGGAAGACGGTCTGCACCTCTCCGACGAAGGCGGCGAATTCGTCGCCAAGAAGTTCAACTCCCGGATCTAGGGGGCGGGGCGGTCCCGGCGTGGGAGAACGGACGATCCTGCATGTCGACATGGACGCGTTCTTCGCGTCCGTCGAGCAGCGGGACCGTCCGGAACTCCGCGGTCGGCCGGTCATCGTCGGCGCCGGGCCGCACGAGCGCGGCGTCGTTTCAACCTGTTCGTACGAGGCGCGCCGCTTTGGCGTGCATTCGGCCATGCCGTCCCGCGAGGCGTACCGCCTCTGCCCGGAGGGCGTGTTCCTCCCTCCGGACATGAACCGCTACATGAAGGCGTCGGCGGCGGTCTTCGCGATCTTCGACCGCTACACGCCGCTCGTGCAGGGTCTTTCGTGCGACGAGGCGTTCCTCGACGTTTCGGGCGCCCGCCGCCTCTTCGGCGACGCCGTGACGATCGCCCGTCGCATCCGCGCCGACATTTCGTCGGAGCTGCGCCTCACGGCGTCGGTCGGCGTCGCGCCCAACAAATTCCTCGCGAAGCTCGCCTCCGACCTCGACAAGCCCGACGGGCTCACGGTCGTCCCGGAGGATCCCGCCGAAATTGCGGCGTTCCTCGCGCCGCTCCCGGTCGGCCGGATTTTCGGCGTCGGCCGGGTTCTCGGCGAAACGCTCGCCTCGCACGGCGTCCGCACGATCGGGGACGTCCAGCGCCTCGCCCCCGCGACCCTCTCCCGCTGGGTCGGCCCTCGCGCCGGCGAAGTCCTTCGCGCGCTCGCGTTCGGCATCGACGGCCGCGCGGTGGAGACGGAGCGCGAGGGCAAGTCGATTTCGCGCGAACACACGTTCGCGGTCGACGAGGCGGACGCCTCCCGCGTCCGCGCCGTGCTGCTCGAACTCGCGTCCGACGTGGCGCGCCAGGTCCGCGCCGCCGGCGCGTGGGCGGCCACGGCGCACCTGAAGCTCCGCACGGACGATTTCCGCACGATCACGCGGCAGCGTCCCTTCCCGCGTCCGGCGTGCGACGACTTCGCGTTCCGCGAAGCCGCCTCTTCGCTCCTCGCCGCGAATCCCGCCTCGCGCCCGATCCGGCTCGTCGGATTCGGCACGAGCAGTTTTTCCTCCGCGCCGCCGCCCGACCGCGCCACGCTCTTCGGCCCCGATCCCGAAGACGAACGCGCGGAAAAACGGGAGGCCCTTTCCCGCGCGCTGGACGACGTGCGCGCGCGCTTCGGAGCCGGCGCCGGCGCGTTTCTCGCGGACGCCTCCGCTCCCAGGGAGGGCCCCCGCCGGTGAAACGCATTCTCCTGCACGCCTGTTGCGGACCGTGCTCGACGCACTGCGTCCGCGCCCTGCGCGAAGCGGGACTGGAGCCCGTGATCTGCTATTCCAACTCCAACATCGACACCGAAGAGGAGTGGGAGCGCCGCCTCGCGGCGCTGCGCGCCTTCGCCGGGGCGGAGGGCGTCGAAGTGCGGGTCGATCCGCGAGACGCCGCGGCGTGGGAGCGCGAAGTCGCCGCCGGATTCGAAGGCGAGCCCGAGGGCGGCGCCCGTTGCGACCGGTGCTTCCGCTTCAACCTCCGCCGCGCCGCCGCCGAGGCCGCCCGAATCGGCGTCGATTCGTTCACGACCTCGCTCACCGTGAGCCCGCACAAGTCCTCGCCCCGGGTCTTCGCCGCCGGCCACGCCGCGGCGGAGGCCGGACGCTCCGCGTTCGGCGCGTCCGGCGGGCCGGGCGCCGCCGCACCCGTCTTCGCCGAATTCGACTTCAAGAAAAAGGGCGGCTTCCAGGACTCCGTGGCGCTCGCGCGCAAGTACGGGCTCTACCGCCAGTCCTACTGCGGCTGCCGCTTCTCGCGCCGCCCGCTCTCTCCGTCCCTTCCCTAAGCCGCCCCGCCACCGCGGTCCCTTCCCCGCCGCGCCCGCCGCCGGTTCTACACGGAAGTGCACCGAAGTTCCACCGAATTCTCGAATGAATATTTCTTGATTATCAAAGGAATATTTTATAAGAATTTTGGAAAGCGGCGGAGGTGGCGCATGCGGGGGGGTGTGGTATACTGACCTCGTTTTTCCGCACCGGGGCGGAGGTTGTCGCCAACCGGCGCGGGGGAGAAGACGATCCATGGAATTCCACGCTTTCAAGTCGTTTGGGGAAATGTCCGCGGCGGCGGCGCTTGCCGTCGCCGGGACGTTGCGCGAAAAGCCGGACTGCGTCCTCGGGCTCGCGACCGGTTCTTCGCCGGTCGGCACGTACGACGAACTCGTCCGCATGCACCACGAGGAGGGGCTTTCGTTCGCGCGCTGCACGACGGTGAACCTCGACGAATATCTCGGCCTCGCGGGCACGCATCCGCAGAGCTACCGCTTCTTCATGGAGAAGCACCTGTTTTCGCGCGTCGACGTGCGCCGGGACGCCACGTTCGTGCCGGACGGCACCGCGGCCGATCCGGCGGCGGAGTGCGCGGCCTACGACGCGCGGCTCGCGCGCCTCGGCGGAACGGACCTGCAGCTGCTCGGCATTGGTCCGGACGGCCACGTCGGCTTCAACGAACCCGACGACGTCTTCACGCCGCAGACGCACGTCGTCGATCTCGCGCCCTCGACGATCGAGGCCAATTCGCGCTTCTTCGCGTCGGAGACGGACGTGCCGCGCAAGGCGATCACGATGGGGATGAAGGGCATCCTGCTCGCGCGCAAGATCGTCCTCGTGGCGTCCGGCGCGGCGAAACGGGCGAAGATCGACGCCGCGTTCTCCGGTCCGGTGACGCCCCGTCTCCCGGCCTCGATCCTCCAGCTCCACCGCGACGTGACCGTCTTCTGGAGCGAAACCTAGCGCTCCGTTCCGGCCTCGCGCTCCGCTTCCTCCGGGGCGCGCGCGGCGGGACGGACCGCCGCGCGCGGGTCATTCCGCTTCGAGGAACGCGAGCTCGGAAGCGGCCTGCTCCCAGAGGGCGCCCAGCGTCTCCAGTTCCTTCGCGATGTCCGCGAGGCGGCGCGCCGCCTCGGCCGCCTTCGCCGGGTCGCCGCCGGAAGACAGCGTTTCGACGAGCGCCTTCTGTTCGGCTTCGAGCGCGCCGATGCGCTCCTCGGCGGCCGCCACCCGGCGGCGCAGGGAGCGCAGGAGCGGGGCGTTGCGCTCGCGCTCGGCGGCGCGCGCCTTGCGGCGCTCCTCGCGAGAGTTCGGGTTCGGCGCGCGCCTCGCCGCCTCGTCGCGCGCGGCGGCGGCCTTTTCGGACGCCTCTCGCTCGACGCGAGCGCGGTAGTCGTCGTAGCCGCCGACGAACTTGCGCACGCCGCCCTCGGCGACTTCGACGATGTTCTGCGCGACCTTGCGGACGAACTCCACGTCGTGCGACACCACGACGACGGCGCCCTCGTACGCGGCGAGCGCCTCTTCGAGCGCCTTGCGGCCGTTCATGTCGAGGTGCGTCGTCGGCTCGTCGAGGACGAGGAAATTCGGCTTGCGCGCGTAGATGCGGGCGAAGGCGAGGCGGATCTTTTCGCCGCCGGAAAGAACGCCGGCGCTCTTGAAGGCGTCGTCGCCGGAAAAGCCGAACGCGCCGAGGAGCTGTCGCCCCTGCGCCTCGGTCATCGTCTCGTCCTCGCGGCGCACGACGTTGAGGAGCGAGCGGTCCGCGGGGATCGTCTCGGCGAAATCCTGGGACATGTAGCCTGGCACAACCTTGTGCCCGATCACCACCTCGCCCTCCGTCGGGGCGCGGACGCCCGCGAAGAGGCGCGACATCGTGGTCTTGCCGAGGCCGTTGAAACCGACGATGGCGACGTGCTCGCCGTTCGCGACGTCAAACGTGACGTGCCGGAAGATCCAGCGCTCTCCGTCGTAGGAAAAACCCGCGTCGCGGACCGAGAGCACGGTCGTGCCGCAGTGGTGGTAGGCGGGGATGCGGAGCTTGCCGGCCTCCGAAGCCTGGCGCGGCACGGCGATCGGCTCCATGCGCTCGATCATCTTGATGCGCGACTGCACGAGCGCGGCCTTGTTGGCCTGCGACCGGAACGTGTCGACGAAGCGCTGGTACTGTTCGCGGAGCCGGTCCTGGTTGCGCCTGGCGGCAAGCAGCGTCTCGTACCGCGTCCGGCGCTCGCGCAGGTAGAAATCGAGCGGGCCGTTGTAGCGCGTGGCGGTCTCGCCGTCAATTTCAATCGTGAGCGACGTGAGCGTGCGCAGCAGATAGCGGTCGTGGGAAACGAGCAGAAGCGTCCCGCGAAACTCACGCAAGTACCGCTGCAGCCACTCGACGGCCGGAAGGTCGAGGTAGTTGGACGGCTCGTCGAGCAGCAGCAGGTCGGGATTTCCGGCGAGCGTGCGGACGAGTTCGGCGCGCATCTTCCAGCCGCCGGAAAACTCCGCGAACGGACGGTCGAAATCCGCGGGATGGAAGCCGAGGCCGCAGAGCGCCTTCCTGACGCGCGCCTCGAGGTCGTAGCCGCCGCGCGCCTCGAATCGCGTCTGGAGATCGCCGACGCGCGCGAGCGCCCGCGCCCTCTCCGGCGATCCGGCGGGCAGCGCCGCCATGCCGCTTTCGAGCGAGGCGATCTCCTCCTCCATCGCCTTGAGGTCGGCCGAGGCGCGCAGCGAATACGAAAGCAGCGTGTCGTCCGGCTCCCACTTCGCCAGCTGCTGGTGCAGGTAGCCGATCGCGGGCCGCTCGCCCTCGAAGAGAATTTCGCCATGGTCCGGCGTCAGCTCGCCCGTGAGGAGATTGAAGAACGTGGACTTTCCGGCCCCGTTGGGGCCGACGATGCCAATGCGCTCCCTGGCGTTGATCTTGACCGTCACGCCCGCGAGAACCCGCTGCGTGCCGAAGGAAATGGCGACGTCCTGGAATGAAATCATCTTCGAAGCGGCGCCCCTGTCAAACCGGCGCCCCGCGGGCCCGAGGCCGTTTTCCGCCCGGGTCCCGCCAACCCCGCCAATTATAGGGACCGTCCCCCTTTCCCGCAACCGCCCACGCCTGTTTTTGCCAAGGACCCGGCCAATTCCGAAATCCGAAACCCGAGGAGGCGGAGACGGACGGAGCGCCGCCCGGTCCGAATCGGCCGCTTGTGCTATGCTTGCCCACGTCATGCAATTACTCCATCCGGCCTGGCTTCTCGCGTTGTGGCCGCTTCCGTTCTTCGGGGCGGCGGCGGCGCTGGCGCGGCGCCGCCGCGCGCGGCGCCTGGCGCTTTTGGGTCCGCGCGCCGCGGCGACCGCGCGCCGCGGCGACCGACGATTCGCCGTGCAGCTTTCGCTGTGCCTCGCCGGGTTCGCGTTTGCGGCCTTCGCGCTCGCAAGGCCGTGGTGGGGACAGCGGGACGAGGAGACGTTCGTCTCGTCGCGCAACGTGATCGTCCTGCTCGACGTGTCGCGCTCGATGCTCGCGCGCGACGTGCGCCCGAGCCGCCTCGGGCGCGCCAAGGCGGATCTTTCGGACCTTGCGCGAGATCTGGACGGCGACCGCGCCTGTCTCGTCGCCTTCCGCGCCAACGCCCAGACGCTCTGCCCGTTCACGGCGGACACGGGCTTTTTCCTCGAAGCGCTGGACGCCGCGGGGCCCGATTCCGCCGCGCGCGGCGAAACCGATCTCGGCGGCGCGCTATCCGCCGCGCTCGCCCTGCTCCGCGACCGCGGGGGCGACCACAACGCGATCCTGCTCGTGTCCGACGGCGAGGACCTCTCCGGCACGGCGCTCGCCGCCGCGAAACAATGCGGCGAGGCGCACATCCCGGTCTTTTGCGTCGGCGTCGGCGGCGCGGCGGGCGCGGCCATCCCGCTCGACGACGGTGGCGGCAACCTCCGCCACGACGGCGAGGAGGTGGCGACGCGGCTCGACGCCGACACCCTGAAGGCCGTCGCCGAGGCGTCCGGCGGC
This sequence comes from uncultured Verrucomicrobiota bacterium, assembly GCA_946534105.1. Taxonomy (GTDB): domain Bacteria; phylum Verrucomicrobiota; class Kiritimatiellia; order RFP12; family UBA3636; genus UBA3636. The sequence continues at coordinate 7,152 of CAMNCG010000034.1, read as the reverse complement.
GTCTACCTGCCGCTCGCCAGCACGTCGTCCGGCAACCGCACCCTTGGGTCCATCTACAAGCGGCACGTGCGCGAACTCGTCGAGAGCGACGCGCGCGCCGAATCGGAGCGCCGCCGCGTCGAGCGCTACGGGGTCTTCCTCCTTCCGGCGCTGCTGCTCTGGATGACCGCGGCCGCGCTTTCGCCGGGGCGCCCGATGCGCCGCCGCGCGGTCAAGGCGGCGGCGCCCGCGGCCGCCGCGTTCGCGGTTTTTCTGTCCGCCGCCACGGCGTCCGGCGCGGAAACCGCGCGCGACCTCGCGCGAGAGGCCCAGCGCCTGTTTCGCGAGGGAAAGGCGGAGGAGGCCGCGGCGCGGTACGACGCCGCGCTCGCCGCGAAGGGCGGCGCGTCGAAGGCGTTGGAGGAGGACATCCGCCTCAACGCCGCGATCGCCACGCTCGAAGCCGGCGACGCGGCGGGCGCGGCGGAGCGCTTCCGCGCGCTTCCGCCCGGGTTCGAGGCGTCGAGCGGCCTCGGCACGGCGCTTTACCGCGTCGCCACGGCTCCGGCGCGCGAGGACGAGACGAACCGCGTCGCCTTCGCGCGCGCGAGGCTGACCGCCATGCAGGGCGCAGCGGACGCGTTCGCCGAGGCCGCGCGCCTGCGGCCCCGGGACGCCGCCGCGCGCACCAATCTCGCCACCGCCGCCTCCGCCATCGTCCCGCTCCGCAAAACGCTGCGCGACGCCGAATTCGAGGAAAAGTGGGGCGGTCGCCAGCCGCCGGAAGTCCTCGCCGCCCTCCTCGCCGCGCAGCGCGAGGCGTACGCCGTGGCCGCGCGCGCCGAGGCCGACAAGACGCCCGGCTCCATCCGCCGACGCGAAACGGCCGCCGCGCGCCAGCGCGAGGCGGCTTCCGCGTGGAAGCCGCTCCAGGACGCGCTCGTCGCGATGGTTCGCGAAAGCGTCACCAACACCGCCGACGCGGCGGCGTTTGAGGCACGCCTTTCCGACGCCGCCACCGCGGCGTCCGACGCCGCCGACGCGCTCGATTCGTTCCTGCCGGACGCCCTGCCGGCGATGCGCCGCGCCGAGGAGACCGCCTTTTCGCTCCAGCCCGTTTTCGCCGATCCGCTGGCGCTGCTTTCGCTCGCGATCGAATCGGAAAGCAACGCCCTCGTTCGGGTCGCCGATTCCGCGCGTCTCCGCACGCCGGTCGAGGAGCAGCAGGCTTCCTCGTGGCTTTTTCAGGCGTTTTCCGACAAGATCGGACCCTTTCTCGACAAACTCGACGAAGAGGCCGAAAAGAAGGCCGCCGCCGCGGAGAACGCCGCGAAGGACGCCGCGAAGGACGCCGCGAAGCCGCGTTCGGGACCTTCACCGGACGCCGCCGGGGGCGCCGCGCCTCCTCCGGACGCGGAAGGACGGGGCTCCGAGGCGCTCTCCGACAAGATTCGCGAGGAAATCCGCCGTCTCTGCTCCGAAACGTCCGGAACCTATTCCCTTGTGGCCATGGGACTCTCGCCGACGCTGCAGATTCTTCCGGACGACCAACTTCCCAACGCCCGCCAGATTGCCGTCAATCTCGACGAACTCCGCAAACTCCTGTCTCCGCCTCGGCAGCAGCAGAACACGCAGCAACAGCAGCAGAACTCGCAGCAGGGCGAAAGCCAGAACTCGCAGCAGGGCGAAAGCCAGGACTCGCAGCAGGGCGAAAGCCAGGACTCGCAGCAGGGTGAAAGCCAGGACTCGCAGCAGGGCGAACCGCAGGATGAATCGGACGCCGGCCACAAAGACGAGCCGTCCGGCGACGAGGAACGTTCCCAGGGAGCCGAAGCCGGAGAGGAAGAGCCTTCGGACGCGGAAGAACAGAAAGTCCGGGAGGCGGAGGAAAGCGACGAAGAGCCCGATCCCGATGACGAAAGGGCCGCGTCCCTCATGCAACGCGTACTCGACCAGGAAAAGCGCCGCGCCGAAGCGAAGCGCGCCCGACGGCACACCCTCCCGCCGAAAAGCGGCGAGCGCGACTGGTAAGCCGGATTGTCGCGCGGTCGTTTTTCCCGCGACACGGAGTCTGTGCTAGAATCGCGGCCGTCACGCGCCCCGGCGCGCGAAACCCGAAGAGATGGCCGAAGAACTGACTCCGATGCTGCGGCAATACCGCGCGATGAAGCGCGAACTGGACGGCGACGCGCTGCTCCTGTTCCGGCTCGGGGACTTCTACGAACTGTTCATGGATGACGCCCGCGAGGCGGCGTCCCTTCTCGGACTCGCGCTCACGCACCGGGCCGGCCAGCCGATGTGCGGGATCCCCCACCACGCGCTCGACGCCTATCTCGCCAAGATCGTCCGGGCCGGAAGAAAGGCCGCGATCTGCGACCAGATGGAGGATCCCAAGTCCGTCAAGGGCGGGCGCATGGTGCGGCGCGAAATCACGCGCATCGTGACCCCCGGCACCGTAACGGAGGAGACGCTGCTCTCGGCCGACCTGCCGGCGTACCTCGTCGCCGCCGCCCCGGACCGCCCGACGGGCGGCCGGGCCGCGAAGGAACCCCGCGGCTTCGTGCTCGCGGCGCTGGAGCTCTCCACCGGAGACTTCTTCTGCGAGCGCGCGGCGGACCTCGCCGCGCTCGAGGCGGCGGTGACGCGCCTTCGGCCCGGCGAGGCGATCGTTCCCGAGACGGACGCCGCCGCGCCCGGCGAGGCGGCGGATCCGGACGGTGTCGCGGCGGCGTTCGCGAACGCCGGGGTGAAGTGCCTCACCCCGGTCGATCCGTGGCTTTTCGACGCCTCTTCCGGGCACGACGCGCTGCTGCGCCACTTCGGCGTGGCGTCGCTCGACGGCTTCGGCTGCGAGGGCGTGCCGTCGCTCGACTCCGCCGCCGGCGCTCTCCTGCGGCGCGTCGGCGGAGACCTGCGGCGCGACCTTTCGCACGTACGCCGGATTTCGCTCCGCACGGAGGCCGGCTTCATGGCGCTCGATCCCGTGAGCGCGACGCACCTTGATCTCTTCCCCGCCGAAGGCCGCAGGGGCGAAGGTGCATCGCTCTTCGAGACGCTCGACGCGACGCGCACCCCGATGGGCGCGCGCCTCCTGCGCGCCTGGCTCGCGCGCCCGCTTTTCGGCGTGGAGGCGGTGAACGCCCGCCTCGACGCCGTTTCCGCGCTCGTGGACGCGCGCGGGGCCCTGACGGCGCTCGGCGCGGCGCTCGGCCGCGTCCGCGACCTCGAACGCGCAATCGCGCGCGTCTCGCTCGGCCGTGGCGGCGCGCGCGACGTGGCCTCCGTGGCGACCGCCCTGCGCGCCGTGCCGGACCTGCGCGAAGCCCTCGCGCCGGCCGCCGCCCGTAGCGCGCTGCTCGCGGAAACGCTCTCCCGGCTCGATCCGCTCCCCGACCTCGCGGAGGACATCGAGCGCGTCCTCTCCGACGAGCCTCCGGCCGCGATTTCCGACGGCGGGACGATCCGCGCGGGCTTTTCAAAGGAGCTCGACGCGCTCCGCGCGGTTCAGAGCGACGGCCGCGCGTGGATCGCGCAGTTTCAGGCGGACGAGGCGGCTCGCACCGGCATCAAGAATCTCAAGATCCGCTTCAACCGCGTCTTCGGGTACTACATCGAGGTCACAACGTCGCAGCTTGGGCTCGTGCCGCCGGACTATTCGCGCAAGCAGACGATCGCGGGCGGCGAGCGGTTCACGACGCCGGCGCTGAAGGAGCGCGAGGCCGCGGTCTCGGGCGCCGAGGAAAAGGCGCTCTCGCTGGAAAGGGAGCTGTTCGAGGCGCTCCGGGCGCGCGTCGTCGCGCGGACCGGCGCGGTGCAGGACGTGGCGCGCGCGGTCGCCGCGCTGGACGTGCTGCGCGCCTTCGCCGACCGCGCGCTCGCGCTCGGGTACGTCCGCCCCGTCGTGGACGGTTCGGACGCGCTCGAAATCCGCGGCGGTCGGCATCCGATCGTGGAGCAGCTGCCAGGCGCGGAGAGGTTCGTGCCGAACGACACCGTGCTCGACGGTCGCCATCGCCAGATCGTCCTCGTCACCGGCCCGAACATGGCCGGCAAGTCCACCTACCTTCGGCAGACGGCGCTTATCGCCCTCATGGCCCAGTGCGGCTCGTTCGTCCCGGCGGACTCCGCCCGCATCGGCCTTGTGGACCGGATTTTCACGCGCGTCGGCGCGGCCGACGACATGGCGCGCGGCCGCTCGACATTCCTCGTGGAAATGCAGGAGACGGCCTCCATCCTCCACAACGCCACCCCCCGTTCGCTCGTCGTGCTCGACGAGATCGGACGCGGCACCTCGACGTTCGACGGCATCTCGATCGCGTGGGCCGTCGCGGAATACCTCCACGACACCCCCTCGGCGAAGGCCCGCACGTTGTTCGCGACACACTACCACGAACTCACCGACCTTGCGCTCTCGAAACCGGGCATCGCCAACGCCTCCGTGCTCGTGCGCGAACGCGGCGACTCGGTGGTCTTCCTGCGCCGCGTCGTGGACGGCCCCGCGGACAAAAGCTACGGCATCGCCGTCGCCAAGCTCGCCGGCATGCCGGAACCCGTGCTCGCCCGCGCGCGCCAGATCCTCGCGAACCTCGAATCGAACGAAATCGACCAGGCGACAGGCCAGGCCGCCATCGCCACCCCCCGTCGCCCGGCCCCGACCCGGATCAAACGCGCCGACGGCGCCTCGCAGCTCGAACTCGGGCTGTAGTCGCTGCGCCGAAACCCCGCCGCGAAATCCGGTCCAAGCGCGGCCCCGCCATTGCGCCTACCTTTTTCCGAGCGCGTCGCGGGCCTTGAGGAACGACGCCATGCGGTCGCGGTAGACGCGGCTTTGCGGGTAGGACTTCTCCTCGCGCGCCTCACGGAAGGCCTCAAGCGCCTTTTTCTGCTTGGAGGAAAGGTACGCCGGCACTTCGACCTGGACACGCACGAGCAGATCGCCGTTGCCGCGGCCGTTCATGAGCGGGCAGCCCTTGCCGCGCAACCGGAAGACCTTGCCGTCGGGCGTGCCGGGCGCGAGGCGGAGCTTCGCCACGCCGTCGATCGTCGGCACCTCCACGTCGCCCCCGAGCGCGGCGACGTCCGGCTCCACGGGGGCGGTCACGACGAGCGTGTCGCCATTGCGCTCAAACAGGTCGCTCTCGCGCACGTGCACGACCACGTGCAGGTCGCCCGGATGTCCGCCGCGGACGCCGCCCTCTCCACGCCCGGCGACACGGAGGTGCGTCCCGGTCTCGACGCCCGGCGGAATGTGAAGCGAAAGGCCGGCATGGTCCTTGACGCGACCGGTGCCCGAGCAGGTGCGGCACGGGGTGCGGATGATCGTGCCTTCTCCGCGGCAGACCGGGCAGGGCTGGCGAACCTGGAAAAACGCCTGGCGGGCCGTGACGTAACCCGAGCCGCCGCACTGTCGGCACGTCTCGCGACGGGTGCCGGCGGCGGCCCCGGTTCCGTGGCAGTCCGGGCACTCCTTCTCGTTCGGGATGTCGAGCGACTTCGTGGCGCCGAACAGCGCCTCCTCGAGATCGATTTCGAGATCGTAGCGCAGGTCCGCGCCGTCCTCCGGGCCGTTCGGGTTTTCCTCCCGTCCGCCCCCGCCCATGCCGAAGAGGTCGAAAAAGCTTCCGCCGCCGCGCCGCCGCGAGCCGCCGCCCATGCCGCCGAACAGCTGCGAGAAGATGTCGCTCAGGTCGGCGCCGTGCGTGAAGTCGCGGTCGAAATCGAATCCGCCGGGGCCGAACTGGGACTTCACGCCGTCCGGGCCGAACTGGTCGTAGCGCTGGCGCTTCGCGGGGTCCGAAAGCACCTCGTAGGCTTCGGAGCCCTTCTTGAACATCTCCTCGGCCTTCTTGTCGCCCGGATTGCGGTCCGGGTGGTACTTCATGGCGAACTTGCGGTACGCCTTCTTGATTTCGTCGGCGGAGGCGGTGCGCTCCACGCCGAGAATCTTGTAATAGTCGGTTTCCTCGGCCATGGCGCTAGTCCTCCTGCTCGACGACCACCTGCGACGCCCGCAGGAGCCTTCCGCCGAGCATGTACCCCCTGCGCGACTCGAACACGACGCAGCCCGGCTCGGCCTGGCCCGTCTTCATCACCGAAAGGGCCTCCGACGTGGCGGGGTCGAGCGGCTTGCCGACGGGCGACTCGACCGGCTTGAGGCCGAACTTCGCCACCGCGTTGAGGAACGTGCGGCGCACGAGCTCGAAGCCGTCGAGAAAGGGCCGCACGGCGTCGGTGGCGTTCTTCGACACAGCCGCGATGGCGGTGTCGGTCTGGTCGAGCACCGGAAGGAGTTCTTCAAGAAGGTCGGCGTTGGCCTGGCGGACAATCTCCTCGCGCTCGCGCGCCTGACGCTTGCGGTAGTTGTCGAAATCCGCCTGCAGACGCGCCGCGCGGTCCTTCCACCGGGCCGCTTCTTCAAGCGCCGCCACAAGCGCCGGATCGGCGCCTTCGGCTTCCGGCGCGGCGTCCGCGGCGCCTTTCTCCGACCCAGCCTCCGCTACAGACTCCTCCACGGCGCCTTCCTCCGACCCGGCCTCCGTTACGGACTCCTCCGCGGCGTCCGCGGCGCCTTCCTCCGACCCGGTCTTCGCGGTGGCTTCCGGCGCAGCGTCCGAGATGTCTTCCACCGCGCTCTCCCCTCCCGTGACCGGCGTTTCCGCTTCGGACTGCGTTTCTTCGATTTTTTCTTCTTCGTCAAACACGGATGGCCTCCGCAGGTAAAAAAAAAGTCGCATCGGCGGCGGAGCGGACGATACCGAATCCCCGGTTCCCCGCCAACGGAACGGGTAGACTACCACATGGGCGGCGCCGGGTCAAATCACGCACCGTCGCCAGGCACCTCTCCGTTCCGGCTCTCCTCCCTCTCGTCCTGAACATCCCTCCTTCGTTTCCCAACGAGTCGCATTTAGAAAAGTCGCACTTAGGAAAGTCGCACTTAGGAAAGCCGCACTTAGGAAAGTCGCACTTAGGAAAGCCGCACTTAGGAAAGCCGCACTTAGGAAAATCGCACTTAGGAAAATCGCAAAGGCCCTTTCCTCGCTCGTCCGCGCCTCCATCTGCCTGAAGCCCCAAGCGCCCCTCCCCTTCGCCCCCTCGTCTTCACCGAATTCTCGCATTGTTTTCATTTGATTACAAGTGTATTTCAAAATCTTGATTTTACGCCGTCCGTCGTCG
>CAMNCG010000033.1 GCA_946534105.1 uncultured Verrucomicrobiota bacterium | reverse complement strand
CTCGTCTCGCCAGTCCCGCCGGTCCTTTCGTCCCTTTTGTCCCTTCCGTCCCCGAACTTTCAACCCCATCAGCCCAAGAGAAACAAAACATGAACGCAACAGCACTACGCACATTCGCCGCTTCGGCGGCATTCGCGGCCGCGACGGCCACCCCGCTAGCCGCCACGGCGGACATCGTGGTTCCGGCCGGAGAAACGCTGACGATTTCCTCGACGCCGGCGGCGCAGCCGGACGTCATCGACGTCCACGGCGCGCTTTTCGTGTCGGGAGGGGCCGTCGTCATGCCCTCGACGCTGCGCGTCGGGTGCGCGGCGGGGGACGATGCCTCGGCGACGCTTTACGACACCGCCTCGCGCCTCGGCTGCGGCTACAGCGGCGGAAACGGAGGCTTCGCCCCGACCTTGGTCGAAATCGGCGCAGGGGGAGGAGCCGGAAAGCTCGTGAATGACGGAGGCGATTCCGGCAATTCCTGGCAGAGCGGCATCGGCGGGGCCTTTGTCTCCATCGCGCCGGAGGCCCTCGCCGGGGAGAGCGGAACCATCGACTTCCTCGAACTCAGGAGCGGCTTCGCCCGCTTCTGGTCCATGACGAACGAGAGCGCCCGTGCCGCGCGCGTCCTCTTTACCGGCGGCACGTGGGTGACGGGCCAGGGCTGGGGGCCGCGCCCCTGGGCAAAGGGCGCCTTCGTCTGGGAGAGCGCGAACGGCGCCGACATCCGGGTCGAACTGGGCAACTACGGCAATACATTGACGCTGGGCGAAACCGACGGTTCCCTCGCCGTGCGCGGCACCGGGGACTTCAGAATCCGTTGCGGCTGGGGCGACGCGTCGAACAACAACGGCGTATTCGACATCAGGAAGGCGATTTCGTGGGAGGGTTCCGGCGATCTGGTCATCTCAGACAACGCCAAGTTGCGCCTTTTCTGCTCCGACGCCCTGCCGCATGGCGCCGGACGCGGCGCGGTGCGCCTCGCTCAGGTCAATTCCCGGCTCGTCCTGAACGCAGGCACGACGAATCGCGTCAATTCTCTTCTCGCGCCGAGCGGTCAGGTGACGGGCACCGGAACTCTGGTGTTCGGGGAAGCCGTCGGTGGATCGCTTCAGGCAACGTTTTCGGATGCCGCGACGGTGGTGAAGCGCGGCGCTGGCACAACGCTCTCGGTCACCGGCGCGACGACGGGAGCATCGGCCTCGCTCGCCGTGGAGGCGGGAACCGTCCGCGTTGGCGCGCCCCTTTCGCTCAAAGCCATCTCCGTCGCGCCCGGCGCCTCGCTTGTCGTGGATGGTGCCACGGCGACGGTCTCCTCCTTTGAGGGCGACGCTTCCGCCGTCACCTGCGTGAACGGAGGCTCGCTCGTGGTCGAGCGCCCCGATTCCGGCGACGCTTTCGTCGAAGGCACATGCGCGCCGGACGTTTTGGCCGTCACGGGCGGCGGGAACGTCGTTCTCGCCGATCCGGCGGCGCTCCCTGCCGCCATCCGCCTCGATTCCGGATCGCTTTCCTTCACCGCGCTCGGCTGCGCCGACACGTGGTACCGCTTCACGTTCAAGGCCGCCGCCGGAGACGGAGTCCTCACGCTCTACGAAATCGCCCTCATTGACGCGGAAGGCCAATGGCTCCACTGGAATGCGACCTACCGCGACGCGGGATACGCGTCGGCCGCGCTCCAGCCCGGGGAAATCCATTCCGACAACTCCAGTTTCACGTGGAGCAGCTACTGGCAGGCCCCCTCGAAGCTCCTTGACGGACCTGGCGGCTCCGACCAGGGCGTCAAGGTCGTCTCCGCCATCAACGCCGAGGACGGTTCCACGTGGAGGACGCTGACCGTCCGTCCCCCGCAAAATGCGGGACGGGTGGCCGGTTACGACCTCTGTACCCCCTATTGGGGCTGGGAGGCGTATCCCGTCGCCTGGACGGTCCAGTCGAGCGCCGACGGAACGAACTGGCGCACCGTGAGCGACGTTCCCGCTCTCCAGGGGACGGCGGCGCAAAACAAGTGGCGCGACGGCGGCAAATTCGCCGACGGCCCCTCGCGCTTCTTCACGTTCACGAATTACGTGACGAGGGGAATCTCGACGGGCATCGGGTCGTTCGCGGCCACGCTCGCCTCCGGGACGGCGCTTGACGTGTCGGCGGTCACGAACGGGTATGCGCTGTCGTCGCTCGCCCTCGACGCCGAATCCCTGGCCGAGCCGACCATCACTGGAGCGCGGTTTTCGGCTGTTGGGAAACTGGCGATTTCCGCCCCGGCGGGAAGCAACCTCGAAGGTCTCGTTGTCCCGCTGCATCTGGTTGACTGCGAGAACGTCGAGGACCTCTCGTCATGGACGCCTTGGTGCAACGGGGTCAAGAGCGGACTCGTCCCGAAATACGATGCGACGATCCGCGCCTTGATCTTCAGCAGGCGGGGGACGATCATGGTCTTCCGCTAGGGGGGTCGGAGACAGCGCGACGATGGGAAAATGCGACATGGGCAAAGTCCGCCGCAGGATCGTTGTTACCCTCCTTTCCGTCGCCGCGGCCTGGCCGTCCGGCGCAGAGGCGGCATTCGCCGCGCCGGAGGGGGTCTCCCTCGATCCCGACGGCACCATCCGCATGCCGGGAGTCGAAATCAGGATGGAGGCACGGGCGCCGGACTGGAACTGGCTGGACAACGCGAAATGGCTGGACGTGCTGCGCGAAGAAGACGGCGATGCCGTGCGATTTTTGGGGCGGTTCTCGTTTCGCGGTGAATACGAGCGCGACGAACAGGGCGTCCCGTGCGACATCGTGGAAACGCTTTCGCGGGAAAATGGGGTCGCGCTTCGCGCCGAGACGCGCTGGAAGTTCTCGCGCCCGGTCCGTTCTCCAGCAGTGTTCGCCGCCGTCAAACTTGCATTCCCGATAGTGGGCATCTGCGTTGACGGGCAGCCTGTCGAAATTCCCGAATCTTTCGAGCGGGAGCAACTGATTGGGACCAGAGCCGCCCATTGCGTCGAGGCCGAGCTGAACGGCGGACGCAGAATCTCCGTGTCCGGAAACTTCGAGCTTCAAATCCAGGACAACCGCAGATGGGGCATCGACAATCTCGAAGTCCGCGTCCATGCAACGCGCGACTCCGACGACGAATTCACCGAAGCCGGTGTCTCGTTCGTTCTTGCCGTGGCGGAAGTCGGAACCTTCGCCGTTCCCTTGCAGTCCTCCGCAGACACCGGCGGAGCCTCCGATCCGTTTGCAGGACTTCCCGGACGCATCGAAGTTGCGGGGTTTCCGTTCGAGCCGTCACCGAACCGCGTCGCACTCGGGCGCGGAGGCCTGCCGGGGCGCATGGTGGCGGAAGTTCCGGCGCATCGCGGCGACGACGGGGCGGTGGCGCTTCTGCACGCGGCCGACTGGGCTCTCGTGGCGGGGCAGCTTTTCCCGCGCGGCGAACCTGTCGGACGCATCGTCGCGGAATGGTCCGACGGCGGCGAACCGGACGTCATCGACGTCGGGGCCGACATTGACGTCGGGCATTGGGGGGAGGCGGGAGCGGCGTTTTCCAACGCCGTCCCGGCCTGGTCGAAGAATGCCGGCCCGGATTCGCCCGAAGCGACGCTCTACGCATCGGTTTTTCCGCTTCCCGGAGCGTCCCGGGGAAGACGCCTCTCCAGCATCGCCTTTGAAGCCGCGCATCCGGCGGCGGCGTGGTTCGTTGCGGCGGCGACGCTCGCGACCCGCCCCGTCCGGCTTTTCTCCGCAGAATCCCCTCCGCACGAGGACCGCGAAGACTCCCGCTGGGCGGCGCTGGTGTGGGGCGGCCCCGATGCCGCGGCCCCCGGTTCGGCGCTGGACTTCTCGTTCATCGCCGACGCACTTGCGCCGGCGGGGCGCGACGGGTTCGTCAAGGCGACGCCCGATGGCTTTCTTTCCTTCGAAAACGCCCCGCAGGAGCGATTGCGGCTTTTCGGCGTCAATCTCTGCGAGGGGGCGTCGTTTCTCCCGCACCACATTGCCGACCATCTTGTCGAAACGCTGCGGCGCACCGGCTACAACGCCGTCCGCATCCATCACCACGACGGGTGGCTTGTCCGAAAAGACTCCGCAACGTCCCTCGAACTCGATCCCGACCGTCTGGACAAGCTGGACTACCTCGTCGCGGCATGCAAACGAGGGGGACTCTACCTCGTCACGGACTTGTATGTCAGCCGCGAATTCCGCCCCGGTGACGGCATCGACTGCAAATGCCCCGAGACTCTGTCCAACCCGAAGGGACTCTTCCCCGTCAGCGAAAAGGCGCGCGAAAATCTGAAATCCTTTGCGCGCGCATGGCTGGGGCACGTGAATCCATACACGGGCCTTGCGCTCAAGGACGATCCTGTCCTTGCGAGCCTGACGCTCGTGAACGAGGAACTGATCGAACTGACGTGGGGCCGGAGCGCCGAGCTCGTTCCGCGCTACAGGGCGCTCTTTGGAGAATGGAAGGAGCGAAAGGGAATCCCTGCTGACGACGAATCGAGTTTCAAAGGCTTCCTGGGATCGCTGGAAAAGGACATGATGGACGATTTGATGTCGTTCGCGAAGAAGGAACTCCGACTGCGCTGCCCCGTGAACACGACCTCCGTTCCGCTCGACCCGTCACGGCAGGGGGATTTCACGGAAGCGCACACCTACTTCGCGCACCCCGTGTTTCCCGGAAAGCCGTGGAGAATGCCCGTGCGCACGAGCCTTCGCAGTCCGATACGCGACGGGGGCTCGTCGCTGGCACTGCTCGGACGGAGGATGCAGCCGGGAAAGCCGTTCCTCGTGACGGAGATATACTATTGCCATCCGGCGCCGCACAGGCTCCAAGGAACCGCGCTTGCCGGCGCGTTCGCGGGTCTTCAGGGATGGAGCGGGATGTTCGTCTTCACATGGAGCAGTTCGGCCGATCGCATCAACGGCTGGCGCGGCCCGCCCGTATTTTTCGAGGGCGTGGCCGACCCGATGCAGCAGCTCGCCGCGCGTGTCGTGTCCGCTCTTTTCGCCCGGGGCGACATGCCGCAATCCCATTCTGCCATGCGGCTCGACCGGGAAAACGGAACGTTTGCCGCGGTGTCGCCATGCGCCGAGGCGCTAGCCCTGGAGCGCGGGGACCTTTCCGGCGACGCGCTGGCCGTTTCCGGCGCGAACCGCGAGTGCGTGGTCGCGGCGGTTTCGCGCGACGGCGCGCCGCTTCCTCGAAGCGCGGACGTCCTCGTCGTCCACGTCACGAACATGAGCGCCACGGGGCTTCGCTGGGAAGACGGCTCCACCGTTTCGTCCTGGGGCGGCTTCCCGCTCCTTGTCGAACGCGGCACGGCCCGCGTCTCCCTCGCGGCGGACGGCCCGCGCCGCGTCGAGGCGCTCGACGCCGACGGCAACCCTGCCGGCGTCGTTCCCGCCACCTTCGAAAACGGCCGTGTCTCGTTCCTCGCCGACGTCTCCGCCTTCCCCTGCGGCGTCGTTGCCTACCGCCTTCGCCGCTAACGCCATATTTTGCCGAAGCGGGGCTCTACCTTTCTCCCTTCCATATTGTGTCATTTGTGTCGATGATGCGCAATTGCCATATTGGCATTTGTGTCATTGTTGGCAATGAAGATTTGTGAACAATTGTCAATTGTGAACAATCACTCCATTGGCAACATTCCCCCAACCTTCAACTTTTCAACCGGCGTAAGCCCAACTTTTCAACTGGCAATGCTTGGCGTCCGTCACGCATTGTGGTATGATTCCCGGCATGCAAGACACGGAACGGTCCCTGCCCAAAATCAACGACGTCAGCGACGACTTCGCCGAACTTCGCAAAAACGATGCGATTTACGTCGATAAGACGGCGTTTGTCCACAAGCTTGTCTCCGACAGGAATTCGAACATCGTGTTCGTCTCGCGTCCGCGGCGCTTCGGCAAGTCGCTTACGGTCTCGCTGCTGAAGAACCTCTTTGCGGGACGGCGGGAGCTGTTCAAGGGGCTTGCCATCGAAAAGACTGACTGGAAGTGGCTGAAGCACCCCATAATCTATTTCCGGTTCAACGAGATTCCAACCGACACCTTGGAACACTTTGAAAATACATTTCCGGCGTATGTTCGAGATCGACTTCTCTCTTCCGGATTCAATTATGATGACAATGTTGACTTCACACTCAATTTCGGCAAGGCCATTGATTTCCTTGCGGAGAAGTCGCGCCGGGATGCAAGGGAGCGTCCCGACGAGTTCGGCGAGGGCGTGGTGATTCTGATCGACGAATACGACGCGCCGGTGGGGCATGCGCTGGCGGATGCCGAAAAGGCCGAAAAGATCCGCGACAGGATGTCGTCGCTCTACGCGCAGATGAAGTCGCGCACCGGCGACATCCGCTTCCTCTTCATGACCGGCGTATCCAAGTTCACCAAGCTTTCCGTCTTCTCCGCCCTGAGCAACATCAAGGACGTGTCGATGCTCGACTCCTACGCCACGATGTTCGGCTACACGGAGGAGGAGCTCGGTGAATACTTCGAGCCGCACATGCGCGTCCACGCCGCGAAGATGGGGCTTTCCTACGAGGACTACCGCGCGGAGATGAAGCGCTGGTACAACGGCTTCCGCTTTTCGAGGAACGACAAGACGACCGTTTACAACCCGATATCCGTCGCATACACGCTCAAGAACCAGGAGCCGCACTTCACGGCCACATGGGCGACGACGGGGCGGCCCTCGATGCTGATGAACTTCCTCAAGCGGGAGGATTTGCTCGCCATCGACTATGAGAAGATGGAGGAGGTGCCAGGGGCGGCGTTCGACGTTGCGGATCTTCGCAACCTCACAGCGACGGCGCTGCTGTTCCAGGCCGGCTATCTAACGATCAAGGGCTACGATGCCGATGCCGAGGATTACACTCTCGGAGTTCCAGACGAAGAGGTGCGTCGCGATTTGGCGACGCTAGTTGCCGGTGTCGCCGCCAACGAGACCGACGTGTGGGCTGCCAATCTGGGCAAGGCTCTGCTCCACGCCAATTGGCCGAAGTTCTTCGTAGGGCTGAAGTCGCTCTACGCGCATCTTCCATACGGCCCGACGGAGGAGAGCGTTCAGGAGTTTTCCTTCGAGCGCATCCTCTACACGCTTCTCGCGTCGCAGGGCGTCGAGGTGATATCCGAGGATCGGCAGTCAGACGGCCGCGCCGACATCGTGGCGAAGCACAAGAAGGGAATCTACGTCTTCGAGCTCAAGGTCGGCGAGCCAGTCGATGCGGCGTTCACGCAAATCCGCGAAAAGGGATATGCCGATCCGTATCGCGCATCGGGCAAGCCAATCTGGCTCATCGGCCTCTCCTTCGACCGCGATACCCGCAAGCTCGTCGATTGCGCCGCGAAGCTGTATGAGGCGTAGCGGCGGGATGGAATCTCTGCTCCGAATTCCGAATTAGGCCGATTCGCCTTCGTGGGGATAGTTGGTCGTATTGAAAGCGCAGGAGTGATGGCTATGAAGACGCCGCTTTTGCTTGACGTGAAGCGCCTGGCAGTCCACGACGGCCCCGGCATCCGCACGACCTTTCACGTCAAGGGATGTCCGCTCCGGTGCCTTTGGTGCCACAACCCCGAATCTCAGTCGCCGGAGCGGCAGATCGCACGTTTCCGGCACCTCTGCCGGCACTGCGCCAAGTGCGCCATGGACGAAGCGACCTGTCCCGGCCGCGCCTTCAAGGTTTACGGCAGGGAGTGGACCATTCCGGACATCGTCGCGAAGGCGCTGGAGGACAAGGCGTTTTACGACGATTCCGGCGGCGGCGTCACGATTTCCGGCGGCGAGCCGCTTTTCTTCCCCGAGTGGACGGCCGCGCTGCTGCGCGCCCTCAAGGACGCCGGGCTCCACGTCTGCCTCGACACGTCGCTCTTCGCGTCGCCGGCGGTCGTCGATTCGCTTCTGCCGCTCGTCGATATGTGGCTCCCGGACCTCAAGGCCGATTCCGACGAACTGCACCGGCACTGCACGGGCGTCTCGAACGCTCCGATCAAGGAAAATCTCGCGCGGCTCGCCGCCGCGGGGGTGACGCTTGAAGTGCGTTGCCTCTCGGTCCCCGGCCTCACCGATGGCGCCGACCTCGCCGCGCGCCACGACTTCCTCCGCTCGCTCGGCATCCCCGACACCGCCGTCGTCGATCTCGCCTACCACGACATGGCCCGCTCCAAATACCTCGCCCTCGGAATGCGGGACACGATGCCGTCACTGTGATGAGTCACGCAACGCGGCTGGCGTCACCCGCCGCCGCGCTCCGCGCGGCGCCACTCGCCGGGCGTCTGGCCGGTGCGGCGTCGGAAGATGAGAGAAAGGTACTGCCGGGAAGCGAAGCCGCTCTGTTCGGCGATGGAGCGGACGGGCAATGTGGTCGTCGCCAGCAGGTCGCAAACGCGCTCCAGCCGCATTTCCTCGATGTGTTCGCGAATCGTCTTGCCGGTCGAGAGGAAGAGCCGGGCCGCGTGGCGGACGTTCGTCCCCATGACGGCGGCGACGTCGCGGACCCCGAGGAACGGGTTGTCGAAGTGCGACGCGATGAAGTCCATCCCCGCCGCGAGGCGCGGGTCGGTTCCCGGATGCCCAGTCTCCGTGCTGCCGCGCCGCGCAATTCCTAGAGGCCCATACCAGACTACGGGGATCTGCGGATCAGTCCGCCTGACGAAACGCGCGCGGGGCGTTCGCGGGCTGGAAGCCCGCGCTCCGGCCTCCATGATTTCGCCGAGCAGTTCCACGGCCATGCGGCCGGCACCCTCTGAATCGACGCGGATGCTGGAGAGCGTCGGTTTCGTGGAGCGGGAGACCGTTTCATCGTCCCCGGAACCAAGAATCGCCACGTCGCCCGGGACGTCGAGTCCGGCGTCCCGGCATGCGTCAAGCGCGAATTTGGCGAGAAAATCGGTACTGGTCAGAATGGCCATCGGCTGGGGAAGCGTGAGCAGCCACTTGGCCAGGGCTTCGCGCTCCTCCATCCAGCCCCAATCCGTCTTCGGCTCGTAGACATAGGCGTCGCCGCCGGCGGCGCGCATCTTCTCAAGGAACGCCCTCGCGCGGTGCGCGGTCCAGCGCTGCGCCTTCGGCATTGGGACGAACACGTAGCTGCGCCGGCCAAGCGAGAGCAGTTCTTGTACGGCGAGATCGGTCTCGGCTCCGACGTCGGACCTAACGCGGGCGTCCGCGCGCGGGTGGATGCCGTCAAGCTGCACGACGGGCGTCTCCGGAGGCAGCAGCGCGGCGGCGTTTTCGAGATGCAGGTTTTCGCGCACGATCACGCCGTCGGCGCGGGCGAAAAGCGGCGCGAAGGGGGCCATGTCCGGCCCCGTCTGCGCCGGATCGACCGTCTCCAGCGTCCAGCCCGCCCGCGCGGCGGCGCTTTCGACGCCTCGCAGTTCCGCGCTGCTCACGCGGATGCCCGTCGAAAGCACGGCCACGACGAGCCTCTTCTTTTCCGCAGGTTTGTCCATTGTTTCGCGGCAGTGCCCTACAATCCAAGCAGTTTCGATGCGGGGACGACGGCGTCGAAGTAGCCGTCCCCCTCCACGACGGGGTCGAGTTCCCCGTCGAAGACCAGAACGGGGCGGACGCTTACGCCCCTGCGAAGCGGAATGCGCGAGAGCCGCTGTTCCATCTCATCCTCGATTTCCGGGCCGATCCGGGTCTTTCGCTTCACCTTGACCGCGTATGCGGTGCGCGGGGTCTGGACGAGGAGGTCGATCTGGCATCCCCGGTCCGATCCGTCGCGCCCGTGCCGCGCATGGCGGAAGGGCGCGGCGGAAAGTATGGTCGCGTTTCCGATCCCAAGGAAGGGTACGAGTTCCATCGCGTTGTTGACGACCAGGTTCTCAAAGGCAAGCCCCATGACGGAATCCCAGCCCGGAAGCGAGGAAAGTCGCGTGAAGCGGAATGCGCCGCGTTCGATGGCCCTTTTGTTCGGCTCCACATATTTGAGAAAGAAGCGCGTGTAGTTGTCGCGAAGGCGGTATCGGAGGATGCGCGATTCGACGCCTGTTTCGGGATTGACTCCCTGGTCGTCGGACAGGAAACCTCCTTCGGCGAGTTCTTTCAGCGTAGCCGCGAGGTGCCCGTTTCTCGGCTCTCCAAGGCGCGCCGCGATTTCGGTTCCTGAAAGCGGGCCGCCCGCGAGCGCGGCGAGAATCTTCCGCTTGAATTCGGACTTGGGGCCGTAAAGCGGGTTGAAGATGGCATCGAAGTCCTGAAACAGCGTCCCGCCCTTCGTAAAGCAGAGGCGGCGGATGTTTTCGTCGGCGGACAGCCCCGGATCGATTTCCTCCAGATAGCGTGGGACGCCGCCGGTGACGGACAGGACGTCCAGCATTTCCCTGGCCGCGATTCGCCCCGCAGCCGCGCCCCAAAACGCCGCGCAGTCCGCAAGCGGCAATTCGGAAAGGACATAGTCGCGCGAGAACCGGCCGGTGAAGCCCGTGTTGCCAAGAATGTTGCGCTGAATCCACGCGGAGACGGAGCCGCACACCACGACGACAAGTTTTTCGTGCCGGTGGAAGAAGGTCTCCCACGCGGTGCGCAGCGTCCCCGGGAAGTTTCGGTCGTCGCCGCCCATCCAGGATATTTCGTCGAGGAGGACGACCGTTCGCCTGGAGTCGTCAATGGCTTTGTCCAGCCAGAAAAAGGCGTCATACCAGTTGGGAAGCGAAAGAATCGGTGAATTCGTCTGGCGCGCAAGCGCGGCCGCGAACGCCCCTAGTTGCTCGGAATTCGGCACCGGGCGCCCGTCGCGCGGCGGCAGCCCCTCGAATTCCAGATAGGCGTCGGCCGTCTGCTTCGCGAATTCGCGGAAGAGCGTAGATTTTCCGATGCGGCGCCGACCGCGACAGGCGACAAGCGACGATGTCCGCTTGCGCCAAAGCGCTTCAAGGTCTTCCAGTTGTTCCTTGCGGCCGAAAAACATTCGTGGTCTCCTTCCCGTGCGACGCAAATCATCATCCCATAATTCGCACGGATTGTCAAGAAAATACGGCGCAAAATTCAAAAATGCAATTTTTGCGCCCACGCTCCGATGGCACTCATGCCTGAATGTCAAACCAATATTGCATTTTGAGACCCTCACGGGGGAGTTTGACGGATTTTCGTGGGAGGGTTTGACGGATTTCGCGGTGGAGTTTGACAGGGTGCCGGAATAATCAATGTCCCAAAAGTTGACACTTCGCGTGTCCCAACTTTCTGCCTAGGCAGGCGATGGGGAACGGGGTAAAATTGTTGGCGTTGTTTCCGCGCATGGTGTGCCATTTGGCAGCGCGAAGCAAAGAAGGTTGATTTTCAATGATGAGTGGCAGTGCTGACAATTTCAGGAAGGACATGCAGTGGGGCGCGACGTTCGGCTTCTACGCGCCGCGTGGCTACTATGCGTCGCCGGAGGCGAGGGCGCAGATCGACGCCCTCGCCGCGACCGGGGCGAACTGGGTCGTTGTCGTCGCGACGGTCTGGCAGGACGAGGCGACGTCGGTTTCCCAGTACCGCGACTGCGCGCTCACCCCGGACGACCTGGAACTCTCGGAGATCGTCGCCTACGCCCGCTCGAAGGGACTTAAGGTGCAGCTGCGGCCGATGCTCGAATGCAAGGACGGCCTCGGCCGCCTCGACGTGCGCCTGCCGCGCGACGCCGAGCGCATGGCGGGCCGCCGGTCCACCGCCCGCCGCGACTGGTTCGCGTCGATGGCCGAGCGCACCGCCTGCTACGCCTCGCTGGCGCGCCGCATGGGTTGCGACGCCTTCTGCATCGACAGCGAGCTGGACAACATGACGGAGGAGAACGCCTTCTGGAAGACGGTCGTCGACGCCGCGCGCCGAGAATATCCCGGCCCGGTCACGAGCTGCCACACCGTCCATACCGGCAAGGTCGATTTCGCGAAGCATCTCGCCGACCCGGACCACTGGTTCCATTCGCTGGATTTTCTCTCCCTGAGCTACTACTGCCGCGCCCGCGAGAAGGCGGATCGCGGCAAGGACCTCTCCGTCGGCGAGATGATGGAGCGGCTCTCCGGCGCGCACGCGAAGGTGGAGGCAATCGCGAAGGCGCTCGGGAAGCCGGTCATCTTCGGCGAGTGCGGCTGCGGCTCGATCCGTGACGGGGCGGCGACCCCATCGTGGTTCTCCCCGTTTGCGGAGGCCGACGAGGAGGAGCAGGCGCGCTACATGGACGCCCTCTTCGGCGTCTTCGCCCGCGAGGACTGGTGCCTCGGCTTCCACTGGTGGAAGTGGGACCAGCATTCGCCGGTCAAGCCCGGCGCGACGCCCGCCCAGACGCGCGAGCGCGACTTCACCATCCGCGGCAAGAAGGCGGAGGGCGTCTTCTCCCGTTGGGCGCGCGGAAACAGCGCCCATGGCGACACAGCTTTTCCGATGGCGGCAAGTGCCGCCTCGGCCACAACAACCAAAGAAACACATGGAGAAAACCATGAACTTCACAAATGAAACCTCAAAGGCGCTTCGCCTTCTCGCGAACGCGGTCGTTTTCGCCGCCTCGCTTACGGCGGGTTCGGCACTTGCGGACGGCCCGCGCAGAATGATCGGCAACGGCACCAACACCTCCGGAAATTACACTACTGCCATCAGTTGGTCGGCGGAGGATGGAGGCGCAGTCATCGCCCCCGGGGCGGAAGGCAGCGACGCCTGCGTCTATGTGCTTCAACCAGCCGACAGCTCGCACAAGATTACGTTCAACGCCAACGTCTCGTTTCCCGACGTCCCCGTTGAGCTGGACAACCCCGCGCTGCCAGTCCGGACCCAGAACAGCAGGACGATCCTTTTTCCGCAGATGACCGTGAAGAGCGGAACGGCGGGAATTGCCCAGATTCAAAACGGGATGGCGACGTGGAACGGCAACTACGCGATCGATTCCGGAGCCACGCTTCCGATTGCGGCATGGAATACCGGAAGCGGCGCGAATACGACGAATGTCAAGTTGATCGACTCTTCCGCTTCGTCCCTCGTGGGCGATGCCGATTCTGCCATCACGTACCGCTGCACCGTCAATGACACCAAGTTGGAATCCGGCGACATGACGGCCACTTCCACATTGACGATTGGCTCCGGCGACGCATCCGGATTCAAGGGAAAATACATCCTCTCCGATCCCACATGGGAAAAGGGCAGCGTCGCACCGTGCCGCACCCGGCTCGTATTCGTTTCGGCGACTGCGTTCGGCGACCCGACCTCGGAACTTGCCGACGCCGTGACGCTGAATGATGGCGCGTATCTCTCGCTCTGCGCGAACGTCATCCAGTATGCGACGCGCGGCATCATGGTCGCCGCCGGGAAGAAGGGCGGCATTGAGGCCGCTTCGGATCTGGCGCTCACTGCGCCCGTCTCAACCGGCAGCGGGGCTACGTTCGAGAAGATCGGAGCGGGCACGGTGACGCTCGACGGTGACTGCACCGGCGCAAGCGCGATGGAAGTCACGGAAGGGACGCTCGTCCTCGGAGCCCTCGGCTCGTTCGCGAACGGTCTCGCCGTCACGGTGAAGTCCGGCGCGACGCTCGTCCAGAACAAGTATGTCGGCAACATCGCCGTCACCTGCGAAGAGGGCGGGACCTACGAGCAGGACATCCAGTATGTCGTCCCCTATTCCGATGCCGCCGGTGCCTCGACGCCGCTCGACTTTACCGCAGCAATGCCGGAACTGCCGCTTTCGATCCGACTCACGGAATCCGTGGAAATCGCCTCGTTTGCGGACAACGGCTGGACGGCCAAGCGCATCGACGTGGCGAGACTCCCGTCGGACACCACCGCGACGGCGGAAGACTTCAACGACGGCACGTTGAAGACCTACGGCCTGCCCAAGACTTCTTTTGAAATCGAGAGCCGCGAAGGCTACAAGGCGCTCGTCCTCGTCGCGAAGCCGGTCATCTGGTCGACGGGGACGGTCGGCGACAACAAGAACGGCGGCTTTGGCATCAACGGAAACATAGATGCCAATCCGTGGTCTTACGGGACCCAGGCCCAGTCTGGCTATGACTATCTGGTCACGAACTACGTCAGAGGCACGGGCTACTACATCTACGACGCCCCCGACTTTGCCGGCGATTCGCTGACATTCTTCGGTGAAAACTCCCTGTCCATTGCCATGACGTCCGCCCATGTCGATTTCGGCGACGCGACGTATTGCGGGAATGTCGAAATCTACTACAACCAAACGTATTTTGGAGGCTCCAACAACCGCAAGCCCTGGAGCGGCATCACGGGCGGGACGGCGACGATCGCGGAGGACGCGAATCTGACGCTTACGACTCGCCAGCCCAAGGACTCTACGGACATTCGGACAAACCGCATGGCCGTGGCGGTTTCAGGTGAAGGAAATCTGACGCTCAAGAGCGTGAAAATGGGTGGCTCGCAAGGCACGGCCGAGTCGGGTTTCGTTTCCGGCGGTGCGCCGGTCTATCTCACGGGCGACAATTCCGGTTTCTCCGGCAAGATGACCGTCACGTGCGTCGGCACCCCAACGGAGGCGGACGGCACGACGCTCCACCTCGGCCAGGGCACAAGCTTCGGCGGCGCGATGGCTTCGGTGACGGCGGATGGTGTGCTGCTCGAAAAATACGGCTTCCTCATGCCCGAGCAGACGATGACGCTCAACGCGGCGAACCGCGGCATCACCGTCACTGCCGGCGGCTTCGACGTGCCGGTGGGGGTCGCGCTCACGGTCGCCGTCCCGCTCACGGTGGACGGCGCGGCCCTCAAGCGCGGAGCGGGCGAACTGGCGCTTTCCGGCGCGGCGACGTTCGCGAGCGGAAGCACCTTCGCCGTGAAGGAAGGCTCCGTCCGCGCGCTCACTGACGCAGCGGTCGCGGGCGACTTCTCCTTCGCGGACGGCACGACCATCGTCCTCGATCCCGACGCCTCTCTCGTGAACGGCTTCTTCGGCAACTTCGCCGTCACCGGCGAAGGAACGCCGAAAGTGACCGTTGCCGTCGATACGACGAGCGCGGCGTTTGACGCCGACGGCGCGGCGACGCTGCCCATCTGCACCGTCCCGGCGACCGCCGCCGACCTGACGGGTTCGTTCACGCTCGCGAAGGTCCGCGGGTGCAGCGCCGAACTTGTCAAGGAAAACGTCACCGTCGAGGGCGTCCAGTGCGTCCGCTACTCCGAGCGCTTCTCCAAGGCGGGGACGGTCATCTACGTGAGGTAGCGGATGAACACCTCTGAACAAACTTTTGGCACAAGCAGCCCCTGCGGGGCCGGCTTGTGCCGAAATCTACGCAATCACCACCGGAAGGACCGGGATTGCCGCGAAGTGTTTGTCCTTGGTGAGAATCGTCGCGCCGTGCTGCATGGCGCTGGCGGCTATCCAGATGTCGCCGAGGGGAATGAGCGTTCCCTGCGATTTGAGATGCCGGTAGATGGATGCGTAGGGTGGACTTCGCGGAACGGCGCGACGGCGGCGCGTAGTTCGTCCGCCGCGTCGCGCGGCAGGATGCCGCAGAGGGACATTATCCCGTTGTCGGCGACGGTGTGCGAGGAGCCGGGCTTCAGCCCAAAGCTCTCCGCCAGAGCGTCCTTCACGGTCTGGTTGAGGCTTTTCCCCTCGCGGCGCGCGCGGGAGGATATGCGCCGCGAGAGCGCCGGATCCATTGCGTGTATTGTCAGAACGGAAGCCATTGGAAATCCCCTTCAGGTGGTGAATCAATGTGCATAATTCTGGCATCGGAGGTGAATCATGTCAAGCAAAAACCTGAAAGCGCCTACGGAATTGTCCAATAGGGCATCATTTACACAAAAGAAATACTTTCGCGTTCTTTGCGCTCTCCTTTGCGCCCTTTTCGTTGGAACGGCATGGTCCGCGCCCTCGGCGCAGGACGGCATCGCAACGTGGGATCCGAACATGGCGGCGGAAAACGCCGCCATGGACGAAGCCAGAGTCAAATGGATTGACGGGAAGAGCCTTCCCATCGAGGGGCGGGCGTTCGACGACGTGGAGCACTGGTATGACCGGCTGCCCGCGGACGTCTCGACGAACGTCAATGCCGGCGTCCGCAGCATGAAGCACCACACGGCGGGGATGCAGTTCCGGTTCAAGACGGACTCGAAAACGCTCCGCTTCAAGTGGACGCCGTGGAATGCCGAACGCCTCGCGATGGGCCACATGGCCTCGACGGGCGTGAGCGGACTCGACATCTACCGACAGCGGTCCGACGGGCGCTGGCTCCACGTCAGGAGTTTCAAGTTGCCGGACATCGTGCCTGAGGACGGGTTCGCGTTCGACATCGATTGGAAATACGGCGGGCCGTGCCTCGTCTACCTGCCGCTCTACAACGGCATCCGTTCCTTCTCGCTCGGCATCGACCCGGAAGCCGCCGTGGAGCCGCTGCCGCCGCGCGCGAGCGGCGTCGAAAAGCCAGTGGTCTTCTACGGCACGTCCATCACGCAGGGCGCCTGCGCGTCGCGTCCCGGAATGTCGTTCGTGAACATCGTCGGACGCGACCTCGACGTCCCCGTCGTGAACCTCGGCTTCGCCGGCAACGGATGGATGGAGCTTGAAATGAGCGAGCATCTGGCGCGCATCGACGCGAGCTGCTACGTCCTCGACTGCCTCTGGAATATGGGAAGCGCGGACGCGGACAACCGTCCGGGCCGGAACGTCGAGGAGAACTACGAACCCTTCCTCCGCAATCTCCGCGCCAGGCGCCCCGGCGTCCCGATCGTCATGGCCGGCCAGTGCAACGTCCGGGGCGGCGCGCCAAACGCCAAGGAGCGGTTCGTCAAGGCGCTTCACGACCGGCTCGTTGCCGAGGGGTGGCGGGGCCTCGTCTTCCTCCCTGGTTCCGGAATGTTCGCCGACGACTCCGAAGGCACCGTCGATGGCGTCCACCCGAACGACCACGGCATGATGTCGTTGGCAAGGGCATACGGCGCCGCCGTGGCCGAAGCGCTGGCGGCGGAAAAAGGGAAATGACACAAACATCAATTGAGCATCCATGACACAAATGAAAATACAAATTTTTGCGCTTCTTTGCGTTCTTTGCGTTGAAACGGCATGGGCGGGTCCGGCTACCGTGGCGCCCGTCGATGTCGAGGATGCCCCGGCGCCTGAGTTCGCCGCCGAAGAAAACGAGGCGAAGCCCGTCCGGTCAGGGCCGCTCGTCATCAAGCGCGGCGAGCGCTGGGCGCCGCTTGCCATCTGCCGCGAGCCGGCCCCCGGATCGGCCCTGGACTTCTCCGGCATGGGACTCCAGGACGCCCCGGCCGGCAAGCACGGGTGGCTCAAAAACGTCGGCGGCCATTTCGAGTTCGAAGGGCTTCCCGGCGTGGAGCAGCGCTTCTACGGAGCCAACATCTGCTCCGCGGCGAACTTCCCCGACCACGCCACCGCCGACCGCCTCGTCGCCGCCCTCGTCCGCCGCGGCTACAACTCTGTCCGCATCCATCATTTCGACAGGGAATGGTCGGCGGAAAAGCGCGTGGGGGCGGAGACGCAGTCCCCGTCGTTCATCGACCGACTCGACTACCTTCTCGCGAAGCTCTACGAGGCGGGCCTCTACGTGACGGCCGACCTCTACACCACGCGCAACGTGATGTGGCGCGACATCGGCATCGACCGCGACGGCAGGGTGAGCAACAAGGCGCTCTACAAAACCTACGTTGGCATCCACGACGGCGCCTTCGCGGACTGGTGCTTCTGGGCACGGGACTTCCTGGAGCACGTGAACCCCTACACGGGCCGCGCCAACAAGGACGAGCCGGGAATGCCCTTCCTCTCCCTCGTGAACGAGAGCCGCCTCCACAACGGCTGGGATCCCTTCAAGAAGGACGACCCCGTCGTCCTCGCCGCATGGCGCGAATTCTCCGGCTCCGACGCCCCGCCGCCGCCCTGCGACGTGGGTTCGGTCGATCCCGACGACCCCTTCAACCAGTTCGACGACTGGATCAACCGCCGGATGTGGGAGCGCTGCTCCTCGTTCGTGCGCTCGCTCGGCTGCCGCGCGCTGCTCACCAACGACAACAACGGCCGCCGCCATGGCGAGGGCCAGGACTGCACCCCGCTCTACGACTACGTGGACAGCCATTCCTACGTCTATGTCCCGAAGTGGCAGGGGGACCGGAGGAAAGGCGCCCCTCTCGTCTGCCGCCAGATCAACCCCGTGCGCCACAGCCTGCCGAACATCCTCTTCCTGAGCGGATGGGCGAAGGGAGCGTCGAAGCCGCACACGATCTCGGAGTGGAACCTCTGCGCGCCGGGGCGCTGCCGCTCCGCGACCGGCCTCATCTACGGCGCTCTCGCCGCCGCAGGCGAGTTCGACGCCCTCTGGCGCTTCGCCTACGCCCACCAGAGCGACATCCTCGTCGATCCTCCGGGCGGGCGCGGAACGATCCAGTCGCCCCTTTACGACATCGCCGCCAACCCCGATATGATGGCTGAAGACTATGCCGCCGTCTGCCTCTTCCTGCGTGGCGACGCGCTTTGCGCCTTCGGCGCGAATGACGGCGCGCTCCGCGCGAATGACGGTGGCGCTTCGCGCCAAATGACAAATGGCAACATTTCCGTCATTGCCGGCAAAGCCGGCATCGTCATTGCGGCCGAAGGCCGCACGTCATTGCCGCTCGAAGAGCGGCCCGTCATTGCCCGCAAGGCGGGCACCGTCATTGTCGATCATGAGCGCGGAGCGCTCATGATCGACACGCCGCGCACCTGCGGCGGCTTCGCCGAAAGCGGCCGCATCGACGCCGGAGCGCTGAAATTTGAAATCGTAGCCGCAAAGAACGCAAGGGTCGCAAAGGGGAATTGCGATTCGCCATTTGTGGGCAATGGTGAACAATTGGGATTTGTGAACAATTCGCGGGCAACTCCCTCCGCCGTCTGGCTCTCCTCGCTCGACGGCAAGCCCATCGCGGAGTCGTCGCGCATGCTTCTCGTCCACCTCACCGACGTCCAGCGAGAGGGCGCTGTCTTCTCCGACGAAACCTTCGGCGTGATGCTCACGCCCGGCACCGCGCCGCTCGTCGAGGCCGGCACCGCCGAGGTGGAACTAAGATTGTTCACAAATGACAATTGCCAATTGCCAATTGTGAACATTCCCTTCCGGGTCTTCTCCCTCGACTCCGCCGGCAACCGCACCGGCAGTGTGCCGTGCGAGTGGGTGCCTTTTCAACCTTTCAACCGTTCAACTTTTCAACCGGAGAGTGCCGACGGCACTCTCCGCTTCACCGTCTCCACCGTCGGGCCGATTGGCGAAGGCCGCATCTACTACGAAATTGTCCGGGCAAAGGAAGCCATGGAATGAAAAGCGCCATGCCGATTTTGTTTGCGGCGCTTTCGTCCTGCGCCCATGCGAACGATTCCAAGGTCGTCCATCCGCCGACGGCAAGTCGGCCGCTTCGTGTGCTCGCCATCGGCAACAGCTACACCCAGTCGCTTGAACCGGAATTGCCGAAAGTCGCGGAGGCGGCGGGCGTCGATTTGGATTTGGCGGTATTCGCCATCGGCGGCAAGACGCTCAAAAACCATTGGGAGAGTTGCGAGGCGGCGCTTCAATGTCCGTCCGTGAAGCCCTATCGGGTGCGCAGAAGAGGAGCAACCAACTTGCCGGAAATGCTCGACGACGGCGAATGGGACGTAATCGCGCTCCAGGAACACAGCGAGGGCGGAATGCATCCCGCCAGTTTTGACCCGTGGGCAGACCGTCTCGTGGCATTCATCCGCGAAAGGCAACCGAAGGCGAGGCTCTTCTTCCAGCTCACGTGGGCGGACCCGGCCTTTTCACCGCGAATCTCGAATGGTCGCGGAGGCCTGGGTTCGCTGAAAATGACGCAGGACGAAATGGCCGACGCGCTGGAAAGAAACTATGCGGCACAGGCCGAACGGCTCGGAGTTGGCCTGATCCCCGTTGGGCCGGCGCTTCAGCTCTACCGCAAGCGCCTTCCGGTGATGCTGGAGCCGTTCCCGCCCGAATACGTCGCCGGCCTGAAGGAGGGGGAGCTCCCCGACATCAAGGGCGAACTTTCCGGTTGGTACGAATGGAGCGAGGGCGCGCCGCGGAGCAAGGACGATGGCGTTTGCAAACTGCGGATGGACCACCACCACCTCAACCGCGAGGGAAAGTATCTTCAGGCCTGCGTCTGGATTGCGGCGCTGATGGGGAAGGACATCTCCGAACTGTCCTACGTCCCGGATTTCGGCGACGACTTCAAGAGGCGCGCTCCGCTCATCCGCCGCTGCGCGATGGACGCCGTGCAAAACCGTTCGGGGACACGGAGACGGGACAGAACAACGATTCGAATCGATCCCGGCGTCGCCGTGGGGCCCGTCAAGCCCGTGAACGGCGTCGGGCAGCCGCCCATGTTCGGGGCCCTCGGCGACTGGCCGATGTTCCACTATCTCGCCGAGGCGGGAATCCCCTATTCGCGTCTCCACGATGTCGGCGGCTGGCTGGGGGGCGGCTTGTTCGTCGACATCCCGAATCTCTTTCCCGACTTCGGCGCCGACGAAACGGACCCCGCGAACTACCGCTTCGCCTACACCGACTCCCTTGTGTCGGCGCTTCTCGCGAACGGCGTGGAGCCATTCTTCCGGCTTGGTGTCACGATTGAGAACTTCGTCGAGAACGGCTATCCGCGCGTGAACACGGCGCCGCCGCCGGACTTCGCCAAATGGGCGCGCATCTGCGAGCATGTCGTCGCCCACTACAACGAAGGCTGGGCCGGCGGGATGCACGCCGGAATCCGCTACTGGGAAATCTGGAACGAGCCGGACAACCACCCGGACGACGTGCTCAACCTGATGTTCGGGGGGCCGTTTTCCGAATACATGCGGCTCTACGGGGTTGCGGCCACGCATCTCAAGAATCGGTTCCCGGATCTCAAAATCGGCGGCTACGGCAACTGCGGCTTCTACGCGGGCGTCGGCTCCGACCATGTGCCCGGTGCCAATTCCTCGCCCCGCAAGGAGTATTTTCTGGAGTGTTCGCATCGCTTCCTCGCCGCCGCGCGCGACAACGGCTGGCCGCTCGACTTTCTTTCGTTCCACTCCTACTCGCGGCCGGCGGAGATCCTGCGTCAGGTGCGCTTCGCCGACGAACACCTGAACGAATACGGGTTCACCCGCGACCGCTGCGAACGCATCCTGGACGAATGGCTCGTCTGGCTCGGCCGGAACAACAAGGGTTCGGCGCTCCAGGCGGCCGGAGTTGCCGCCGTGCTGATTTCCCTGCAGAACGGGCCGTGCGACCTGGCGTGCATCTATGACGCGCGGTGCGACGTTGGAAACTACTCCCCGCTCTTCGACCCGTCCACTCTCGCGCCGCAAAAGGCATACTACGCCTTCACCGCCTTCAACGAGTTGCGCCGCCGCGGCACGGCGGTGAAATGCGAGTGCCTTGCGCCTGCAGGAGCTTTGTGCGACGGGCCCCGTCCCGTCGCGCTCTACGCCGCCGCGGCGCGCGGCGAGGACGGCAGCGTCGCCGTCATGCTCGCCAACGATTCGGATGAAGCGGCTCCGTTTGAATTGTCAATCGGCGGCAATCCTTCCCTTTGTCATTCGTCATTCGTCACTCGTCCTTCGCCGGAGGCGGCTCCGGCCGCCTCCGTGCGTTGCCGCCTCACCGACGGCGACCGGACCGACGAATCCGTGCCCATGCCATCGGAGATGCCTCCGCATTCCTTCCTCGTGACCACGTTGCCATGGCACTGAAAGGGGATTCCACTACCACGGAAAACATGAAACACGACGTAAAAATCGACAAGCCCTATTTCCGCTGGCTGTTCGGCGGGTTCGGGTTCCAGCATTCCGAGGCCAACTTTGCGGCGCTGATGCCGGACGACTTCCGCGACCAGCGCGTCCTGAAGACCTTTGCGGAACTCTCGCCGACGTTCGGGCGCGTCTATGCCGGCTTCGCGGACCAGTCGCGGGAGCAGTCCGACCGCTTCGCCGACTACTACGACAGGACCTTCCGCAAGGCCGGCACGACGCTCTACGCCGTTCCGTGCGCCATGCCGGCGCTTGCGGAGACGCTCGACGCGGGGGAATACGCCGAAAAGGTCGCGGGGAATCTTGAATACCTCGTCAAAGAGCGGGGCTGCCGCAAGATCCGCTACTACTGCCTGACGAACGAACTCATGAACGGCGGCCGGAGCGGCTGGTTCGCCCGCAATCCGGAAGTCTTCAAGCGGTTCTACGCGGCGCTCTTCCAGGCCTTTCGCAAGCACGGGCTCGACATCCCGCTTCTCGCCTCCGACGAACCCTGCACGTGGATGGACCGTGGCAAGGTGCTGGCGCTCCTTGACTGGATCAAAGACAACATGGACGACTACGTCGGCGCCTATGGCACCCACTGGTATGTCACCGGCCGCAATCCGTCCGATCCCGGGCTGTGGGAGGAATACAACGCCTACTTCGCCTGTCTCGTACACCGGGCGCTCGCGTGCGGCGGCAAGCGCTACATCCTCGGCGAATATGGCTTCAAGCCGGCGAGGACGCCGCGCGACGTGATGCTCCAGGACGTCAACTTCCCGATCAGCCAGCCGGCGACGGAGGAGGAGAGCGTCCTTGCCAAATGCGAAATCGGCCTCGCCGCGATGAACCAGGGCGCCTACGCCTGCGTGGACTGGAGTTTCGCCGACTACCCCGATCCCTTCGTGGCGGAGGACGGCGACACGCCGGAGGAGCGCGCCGCATACGAGGCGGCGAAATGCGGCTTCCGCATGGACGCCAAATACAACAAGTTCGGCGTCTTCCGCTGGGGTTCGACCGACCGCGACTACCGGGCATACGCGGAACTCTACGCGATGGGATGGCTCGTGAAGCTCTTCCGCAAGAACGCGACCGTCCTCCAATGCTCCTTCGCCGACCCGCTGCTGCGCGGGGGCGCCGTGCTGAACCCGGACCTCTCCTTCTCGGCCGCGCTCGTCAACCGCGGCCCCGCGAAAACGGCGACGGTCGATTGCTCGTCGTGGAAAACGCGCGTGGACGGAGCGCCCTCGCTCGACAAGCCGCTGCGCAAATACGTGTATGAAGCCGGGAGCGTCCCCTACAACCCCTTTGGCGACCTTCCGTCGCCATCCGGGACGGTCGAGGCCAGGGACGGCGCGTTCGGTGTTGACCTCCCGGCAAACTCCATCGTTTTCCTCACGACGGACTACGAAGACCGCCAGCCGGCCGCCGTCAAGGATGTCCGCCTCGACGGTGCGACGCTCCGCTGGAGCGTCCCCGACGACCCCGACCACCGATACTTCCGCGTTTTCCGCGACGGCAGGCAGATCGCCTCGACCGTCGCCGAATCGCTCGATGTCGCGGTGGCCGGAGTCAATGCGATTTCCGCGTCGCCGGACGATTTCCGCGTCGTGTCGGTGGACCGTTGGGGCAACGAAGGGAGGTCGTGCCGGAAACCATGAAACGACTTGGGAACAGAATCGCGCTCGTGACGGGCGGAACTCGCAACACCGGACTGGAAATCGTCGCCCGACTCCTGAGCGAAGGATCGCGTGTCTTCTTCTGCGGCACAACGGAGGAGTCCATCGCAAAGGGGGCGGCGGAATTGCGGCGGCGAGGACTGTCTGGCTTCACGCCGCTCGTCTGCGACGTGGGAAAGACCTCTGACGTGACGGCGATGATGGACGCCATCGCGTGCGTGGCGGGCCGACTCGACGCCGTGGTGTCGAACGCCGCGCACCTCGGGCAGGGCGAGAACCCGGCGCCGGACGTCCCTGAGGCTGACTTCCTCGAAATTCTGAACGTGAACCTCGGCGGGACGCTCCGCGTCGTGCAGGAAGCCGCTCGCCGCTTCTTCCTGCGGCAGGAGCTGAATCCGGCGACGGGCCAGCGCGGCGCGGTGGTCTGCATCGGCTCCAACACCGCGCACCACGTCCAGCGGCGCCACGTCTCCTACTGCACCTCCAAGGGCGGGCTGGAGTCGCTCGTGCAGTGCCTCGCGCTTGATCTGGGGCCGCGCGGCGTCCGCGTGAACCTGCTGGAACCCGGCTACATCTGGACGGAGCGCTGGAACGACCTTCCGGAAGCGGTTCGCCGCAAGCGCCGCGCCAACACCCTCACCGGGCGCGAGGCGACGGGCAGAGACGTGGCCGCCGCCGCCGCGTTCCTCCTTTCCGACGAAGCCCGCGCCTTCCAGGGCGCCATCG
>CAMNCG010000032.1 GCA_946534105.1 uncultured Verrucomicrobiota bacterium | reverse complement strand
CGGCGCGGGCGTGGAAGCGGCCGTCGCGGTCGTACCAGTCGAAGGGCGCCATGTTGGAGAAGACGTCGAGAAAGACGCCCCCCGGCGCGAAGCCTTCCTTCAGCGCGGCGGCGTTGGCGCGCAGTTCGGGCAGGTAGGCGCCGGGCGCCCAGCGGTAGCTTTGCGCCGAGACGTGGTAGTTGAACCAGGCCTTGACCGGCGCGCCGGATTCGTCGAAGCAGGCGTCGTCGTAGGAAAAGCCCTCGGAGTCGGGGTAGTGGTCGATGTAGTTGTCGTGCGGCACGAAGAGATGGCCGTGGCGGCGAGCGGTCGCGACGAGGTCAAGAAACACTTTCTCCGATCCGTGCGGCTGTTTGTTGTCGAGGGGCCAGATGTCGGGCAGTCGGTTGTCGAAGCCCCAGCGCTGCCAGACGTGGCGGCAGTAGATGGCGTTGGTGACGCCGTAGGCGGCGAGCCGATCAAGCGCCCGCGCGGCCTTCGCGAAGCCGCCCTTGGGGCCACCCCACTGGTCGAGGCATAAGCGCGTGGCGGCTTCGCGCCAGCCGGCGCCGGGCTTGAATCCTGCGGCTTCGCGCCAGGCGCGCGCGGCGGCGAAGGCCCCGCGCGCCGACGGCACGAAGGAGAATGTCGCGTCATGGGAGGCCTCTACGGCAAAGACATTGGATTCGCGGCGGCAGAGTATGCGATCGGGCAGCGAATCCACGGCTTGAACCAGCGAGACGCCATTCGAATAGTCGGCGCCGGCGTGGCTCGCCATGTTGCGGAAGAGCCCGCCCGTGAGCTCGAAGGAGCGCGGCTTTTCAAGGACGTTGCCGAAGCCCATGTAGGCGCGCTCGGCGGGGAGCGAGCCCGGGCCAATGCCAAGGCGCGTGAAGCGCGGGGAGCCGCGCTTGTCGCGCACGGTGCCAGGCATGTCCCAGCGGATGCGCAGCGCCGGGCCATCGGCGAAGAGCGTGGCGCGGGCCGTGAGCGTGCGCCCGTCGCGCAGGTCGATGCGGTGGAGGATCTGGCCGGCTGTCAGCCGGCCAAATTCCCAGCCGGTGCAGCGTGCGTTGAGGGGGCCGGTGCCCACCAAAATGTCGTCGATGGCGCAGGTAAAGCCGGAGAAGGAGAGGGTGCGCTCGCCGTCGGTAAAGGAGATCGTGCCGTCGAAAAGGCCGGCCTTGCCGGGGGCGATGCGGGCGGTCCAGGATTCGCCGCGCACGGAAAGCGGCATTTCGGGCAAGTCTGCGCGACCCGGCGCAGACGCGCCAGGTGCAAGCCCCGCACCGTCGCATACGCCCACGTCGCCCCAGAGGCAGCGGTCGTAGTTTGGATCGTTGGCGGGTCCGCAGCCGTTCCAGAGGCGGATTGTCACGGCTTGGCCGGCCCAGGGCGTGAGGTCGGCCGAGCCGTCGGTCCAGGAGGTTTCCTTCACAAGGGCCGAATAGATTTCGGTGGCGCGGCCGTCCGATTCCACGACATAGACCTTGTAGTCGGCGCCGTCGCTGCGGCCTTCGCCGGCGCGGAGCGGAGGGCGGATCGCGGCCGAAAGGCAGAGCGAAAGCGGCGCGGCGGCGGGCAGCGACACCGGGATGTCGCGCCAGCAGTAGCCGCCGCCCGTGCGCCACGGCGGCTGGCTGAAAAAGCCGAATCGCAGATCGCCATCGGCCGAAAACCACCCCTGATTGATAAAGGCACCGGTCTCGGCGGCTTCGGCAACAGGGCGCGGCGCATCGCCGGGCATCTGCGCGAAGGAAGCGCCGGGAAGAAGGGCAAGGGGCTGGCCGGCTGACAGCCGGCCATCATGAGCTGCGCTCTGTTCTGTGCCCGGCGCGGCTATGTCTGCGCTCTGTTCTGTGCCCGGCGCGGCAGCGCCGGGGGTCTGTGCCTCGAAAACCGCGATGGGGTGGAGCGGCTCGCCGCCGGGAAAGGCAAAAGTGGCATGAACCGGATAAAGCGCCGGAAGCACCCGGCCCGGTTTGGGAATGGCGGTAAAGTGGAGCGTGTTGGTGGAATGGGGCGCAATTGCGCAGGGCCGAGCCTGCGCATCAGGACGGAAGGCGGCTTCTCTGTCCTGTGCCTCGCCCGGGAGGGCGAGGTCCCAGTCGTCATTGAGCCAAATGCGCAGTTCGCCGGAAACGGGCGCGTCGGTGGTGTTCGCGAGGTCGAGCCGAACCTCGAAGGGTGCCGCTCCGTCTCGCTGCGCGCACACCACGCCTCGTGGATCGTTCGGCTTCAGGGCGGATCCGGATGGACGTTGCTCGTCAAGGCCGACAAACCGGGCCGTCACGCCATTGCGCGAATCGACGGGCGGAAGGAAAGCGAGAGCGGGCAGCGCGGCGGCGAAAACCGCCGCCGCAAGGGCATTTCGGGAGGTCATGGGTGTGGATGGTGATAAAGATCGGAGCCGCTACCGGACGACCATAAGGAAGGCGGCGGGAGCCATGGTCACTTCGGCCTCGGCGGACGCGCCGTAGACGGTTTCGCCGCCCTTCGTGAAGACCGGGGTGACGGCATACACGAGCGTGCCGGCACTGGACGGCTTCTCCCACGCCACGATGCATTCCGTGCCGCTCGCGCCGGAGATGGTTTCGCCGTCGCGGGTCCAGACATAGCCCGTGGCGCCCGGCGCGTAGGCGGAGAGCGTGCGCGTCCCGTTCACGCCGACTTCGACATTCTCCGGCTCCACGACGAGATCCGTGCGAGCCCCGGCGAACTTGCCGTAGCCGAGACCGCCGCCGAGGGTGAAGGCGTTGCTCCCGGAAACGGTGCTTGTAATCACATCGCCCGTCATGGTGTCGTAGAGACCCACGACATTGCCGACCTTGTAGGGCAGATACTCGTGGACGAGCGTTCCCGCCTCGTAGATGCGGAAGGCGTAGAGCTTCATCTTCGCACGGTTCGAGTAGGAGCCTGTCGCGTCCGTTCCCTTGGCGAAGAGCCACATCGGAATCGTCGAAGGCTCCGAGCAGATGGTATCGCTGGCGAAGGCAAACATCTTGTAGCCGCTGTAGCCGCACTCATGGTTGGCAAGATCCAAGACAGCGACATGGCGGTTCAAATCAGACGCGACGCCAGTCGTCTGTACTTTCCACGGATTGCCCGACCCAAAGGCCACGTTGCCGGATCCAGTCGCGGTGCCTTGGATGTATAGTTCGGCGGCAACACCGCCTCCCGCCTCGCCGAAAGGTCGCATCTGGCCGACGATCTCCGTCATCTGGTAGTCGATCTCGTAGCGCGTGTTCGGTGTGGTGAGATAGCCGAGGTTGATGCCCTGCGTGCCGTCGGACTCGATGTAGGCGTCCTCGGCGCGCATCGAAGCCGCGAAGAACGCTTCGTCGAGGTCGTTGTTCGGAGTATATCCAGTGAATTCCTTCGAACTCGCCTTGGTGAGAACCTTGCCCTGCACCTTGTCAAGGAGCGCGTAAGAGCCGCCCTGGCAGATCGGCACATAGTCGCGGACGAGCGTCCCCTCTTCGAAAATCTGGACACCATAGAGACGCGCCTTGCAGCTGTTCCCGTTCATGGTGGAATTGGAAAGGAGCTTCAGCGTGTTGTTGGACTTCTCCGGCGCCCTGCCGCTCGCCGTTATCGTTGTCTCGCGGATTGTCTGCCCCGCCGTCTCGATTTTCGTTGCGAGGTTGTAGGCGTCAATGGTCACCTTGCGGCGGACGTGCGGCGCGTATGGGACGTTGAGGGAGGACCAGCCGGATTGCCCGCAGGCGTAGGAGACGTCGCCCTGCCCCGCAGATCCGTTCCCGTAGATGCGCATGAACATGGTCGTGGCGCTGGCCCCACTGCCACCCTCGAACGGGAACTGCTGGGAGGTCTGCTGCACAAGCGGCATGTAGTCGATCTTGATGCAGGTGTTGCTCGTCACATAGTATCCTGTATCGAAGTAGCGTCCGCCGTCCGGATTCTCGACGTAGGGATCCTCGTCGAGCGTTTCGACGGCACCGCCGGCGATGAGCCCGTCGCCGGAGTAGAAATTGCCGTCGCCGTCCTTGAAGCCGGCCACGCCGCCCTTGACGGCGGGCGTGAGCGTCAGCACGGGCGAACCGTTCTCGTAGAACTTCACGCCGTAGATGCGCGCCTTCGCGCGCTGCTTGTTGTGGCCGTATGCGTCCGTCGCGAAACCGAAGAGCAGCACCGGCCAGTTGGCCTGGGCCGTGTTGAGCGTCCAGCTTTCATGGAAAACGGATTCTGCCTCGATCGTCCCATCGTGCGAGGATAGCGAAAGGTGTCGTCCGGGACCATCGAACACCGCCGTGTGGCGCGCGAGATCGAGCGGAATCGCAGAACTGGACAACTTATCCACCGTGCTGTCGTGGTTTCCGTCGCGCATCTCGAGCACGAAGTTCGACGTGTTCTTGCACCAAAGGATCGTCGAAATGCCGGCGTCCGCGCCGTAGCCGCCGAGAATGCCGGCGCTGGAAACGATGGACGCGAGCGCGTAGTCGATTTCAATCTTCGTGCTTGGCTTGACGAAGTAGTAGGTGTTGACGACGGAGAAGAACGAGCCGTCGGACTCGATGAACGCATCGCCTTCTCTGGAGGCTCCGGAGAGTTCGGTCGGGGCGTTGGCGCTCGCAGAGAGACCATCGCACGTGTAGAAGCGTCCGGTCACAAGGTCCTCGAAGCCGGCAGTCCCGTCGATGTTGCGCGGCGCGAGGTCGCGGATGAGGGTGCCGCCGGCCCATATCCTGAGGCCGTAAACCTTCGCCTTGGCACACTGCTTGAACACGGTGCCATCATCCGAGTCCGTGTTGCCGAAGAGCGCGAGCGGACGCGCTGCACACGTGGTGCTGTCCGCGGCGGTGGAGCCGTAGCCGGACCAGTTCGTCGTCACACCGGTCATGTAGGCGTTGCGGAGGGCGACATTGTCGATGACAACGGTATGGCGCGCCGTGTTCGTGGCAATGCCGGTTGATACGTTGTTGAAAGTCGTGTCCGCGCCGCCAGCGAGGGCAATGTTTCCGCTGCCGTTGATGTAAACCGAAAAACGTGGCGTGCTATCCTTCGTATCCTGTCCGAAGAGTCGGTCTTGCAACTCATTCCCTTCCAGAAGCGCGTAGTCGAGCGCGATCTTGAGTTTGGGCGAGGCGCTGATTCCAAGGTTGATCGCGCTTGTGCCGTCCGATTCCACATAGGGGTCGTCGTCGATGGTCTCGATGTCGCCGCCGTAGGCGAATGTCCACGCGCCAGTAGTGCGCGTATCGTAGAGGAAGGTTCCGGTGACGGAGTCGAGAAGGCCGGCGACGCCGCCCTTGATTACGGGCCGGTAGTCATGCAGGAGCGTGTAGGAAGCGCCATAGTCCTCGCTCTCCCAGATTTTCGCGCCGTAGATCTTCACCTTGGCGCCCTGCCGCGCACTGCTACCGGATGCGTTGTTGCACGAAGCGAAAAACGCAATCGGCCAGTTTGCCGTGTTCGCGTACGTCCATGCTCCGTTGAAGTCCGCCTGCACCTGAACGGTTCCATCCTGGGCGAACATCGTCCCCTGCTTCTTGGGAACATCGATGACCATCGTGTGGCGTTCGGTGTCGATGACGACATCGGTGCTCACGCCACCGTCCCATACGCCGTCCTTGCCGCAGAACTGGAAATACGTGTTGCCCGGCTGGGCGTAAAGAAGAACGGAGAAATTTGCATCCCCGTAGTTGCCGAAAACGCAGTCCTTGCCCTTGATGGCTTCCGTCAACTGGAAATCGACTTCAATCTTCGTCTTCGGCCCAGGGTAGTAGCCCGTGTTCATGAACTGCGTGCCGTCGGACTCGATGTAGGCGTCAGCGGCGCGGGCGGGCGCGGCGGCCGCGGCGAGGAGGAGCGCCGCGAGGGCAATGCTGGCGGATGTCGTATGTGAGTGTTTCATGGGTTTCATGGTGGGATGGCCTTTCGTGTGGATGAACAAGTGTAAAAAATAGTGAGGAGTTTCAGTCGGCGGAATCAACGCGGAGCGACCCGATGCGCGCGCCCATGGGTTCGGCGGGGTGCCACACGGCACCGGGGGCGAGCGTCACCGGTTCGCGGCCGGCGTTGAAGCGAGCGTCGGGGTGGAGCGTGCGGTCGGATGGGCGGACCCAGAAGCGGAAACGCGCGGCTTCGTCATGCGAGACCGCACCCCACGCGCGGCCGTTCGGGAGAAGCCAGCCGCCGCGCGCCGGCGCGTTCCAAAGGTTGGGAACGACGTCCAGCGGGCTCGGATCGGACCCCTCCGGATACGGCATGGCGAAGAGGCCCGTGAACGAGAGCGGCGCGTCGCCGGTGTTTTCGACCGAAACCATTTCCGCGAGCAGCGAATCCGCCCCCGGGGCGAGCGTGAGGCGCATCGTGAGGATGAACGCGGCGTCCGGCGCCGGCTCGCCGGGAACCGGACCCGGAACCGCCGCGCGGGCGGCGCCGCGCAGGAGGACCGACACGGAACCGTCCTCTTCGCGCATTTCTTCGACGGATTCCGGCGACACCGCCGTCCAGACGTTGCCGCCCGCACCCCTCCACTGCAGGAGCGCGCCGAGGCTCCCGACGCGGACGCCGGCAAGTTCGAGCTCGTCCGCCACGCGGGCTCCGCCGATCCGGCCGGAGAGGCGCACAAGGCCGTTGGAGAGGGTCCAGGCGCCGTCGGCTTCCCGCCGGAAGCCGACGCTTCCCGGAGCTTCCGCTCCGGGTTCAGAGTAAGTCGCGCGGGCCTCCGCGAAATACCTCTCGCGTTCGGAGGGGCCGGCGGATGCGTCCGCCCTGCTGTTGGACGCTTGTTGTGTTTCCCCAGGCGTCGGGGCGGCGCGCACGGTGTCGAGATTCGAATGGATCGCGCGGAAGACATCGGTGATTTCGCGGTATGGCACGCCGAATTCGCTCACGAGCCCGTAGTTGGAGTCTTCCTGGAACGTCTCGGAGATGCCGCTCGCGGGCTGGTCGAGGAACATGAAGTAGCTGTAGCCGGCGACGAACGGCAGCGACAGCATCGTGCGCGCGAAGAGGTCGGTCGCCGCGGCGCGGCCCGCCTGCGTTGGGAAGCGCTGTCCGGCGCCATGGAAGCAGGGCCGGCCGGTGTCGAGCGCCGGAAAGGCGAATTCCGTCACCATGAGCGGACGACCAGACCATTTATAGAATTCGCGAAAAGTATCAGCCACGGGCCTCCCGCCCCTTTCGTCCAGTACGACGCCGCGATCGATGTCGGCCCACGGGTAGCAGTTGAACGAGACGATGTCGCAGTGTTTTCCGCAGACTTCCCACAGCGCGGGATGGACCTGGGCGAACGGACCGGCAAATCGGCATCCGAGAATCAGATGGTTCGGGTCGGCTTCGCGGATGGCACCGCATAGCACCGAGAAGTAGCGCTCGGCGAAAAGGCGGAGAAACGCCTCGCGCATGGCGTTGTCGACGGGGCGGCCGTCCACGAACGCCTCCAGCGCCCGCCGGGCCGAGTGTTCCCGCGGCAGACCCCGCACCGTG
Organism: uncultured Verrucomicrobiota bacterium; assembly: GCA_946534105.1. Classification (GTDB taxonomy): domain Bacteria; phylum Verrucomicrobiota; class Kiritimatiellia; order RFP12; family UBA3636; genus UBA3636. The sequence continues at coordinate 17,540 of CAMNCG010000032.1, read as the reverse complement.
TCGAAGAGCGTCAGGTCCTTGCGCACGGTGTCCGGCCCCCACCACTTGAGCTCGTTGTCGAGGAACCAACCGAGAAGCCACGGATTGTCGCGCTCGGGGGCGCACAGCTCCCTGGCGCGGGCGCGGACCTCCCGTTCGAAGTCCGGGTGGAATACGTTGGGAATGCCCGTGCAGGGGCCGCTCCACGGCGTGATCCAGCGGTCGGGATCCTTGCCGCCCTTGCGCCCGAACTTGCCGCCGAGGTAGAGCGTGATCGTGTGCGCGAGGCCGCGGTGGCGCAGGAGCGGCTCGTCGCAGTGGTTCGCGAGCGTGTTGAAGCCCCAGTCGCCGAGGCGGCCGAGCGTCTCGTCGAGCCACGCCTCCTTCGTGGGATAGTTCGTCTCGACGAAGCGGGCATAGACGTCGTAGCCGAGATCGCGGTCGCGCCAGCCCATCGGGCGGACGTGATCGACGGCGAGAATCGTGACGGCGCGGCCCATGGGATTCACGACCACGTCGCGCCCGTCCGCGGAATCAACCCGGAAAAAGCCCGTGGACGCGAATCCGGCGCCGTCCGCTCCGCGCACGGGCGCGTAGGGCGGAAATCCGCCCGCCGCCGCGAACGACAGGAACGGAATCGCCACGATGACGCGCGTGAAAAGGAAACGGATGAAATCGGAGGGATGCATCGGCCGGGAGTCGCGTCCGGGGCGGTTTCCGCCCGGAACGCCCTTGATGATACACCAATCTCCGGCGAAAAAGATTTACATTTGGAGCAAAAATTTGATTTCCGGGATGGCGTTTCCGGTATACTCGGGGGCAGGACGGGGCGAAAAAGGCGCCGCCGCCGTCCGGCTCCCCTTCCCTTTCCGCCATGCCGCTACGCATCCTCTACCTCGACTACAGTCCGGGCGATCCGAAACACCGGAGCAAGCTCGACGGCATCCGCCGCTTCGCGTCGGGGCGCGGATGGGAGGTGGACGCGGTGCCGCACGGCACGGTTCCCGCGGCCGGGACGGAAGCGCTCCTCGAAGAACGGTCGCCCGCCGGGTGCATCGCCGACGTTTCCGACATCGACGTCCTGCGCCCGCCGCGGCTGTTCGGCCGGCTTCCGCTCGTGTACCTCGACCCGCCCGGGCGCCCGGCCTGGATCCGGCGGCAGTTCGTCGTGGCGAACGACAACGCGGCCACCGCCCGGGCGGCGTTCCAGGAACTCTCCGCCGGAAAGCCGCCGGCGTTCGCGGCCGTCGCCTACCGCATGTCGCACCCGTGGGCCCGGGAACGGATCGAGGTGTTCCGTTCGCTGTGCCTCGCGTCGGGGCGCCCGTTTTTCGAGTTCGTCCGCCGGAGCGGCGAAACGCCCGAAGCGCGGGCGGCCCGCATGGCGGCGTGGGCGGCCTCGCTTCCGGACCGGTGCGCGGTCTTCGGGGTGAACGACTACACCGCCGGAGAAGCGCTTCGCGCGCTGGCCGCGTGCGGGCGCCCGGTCCCGGCCACGGCGACGCTCGTCGGGGTGGACGGCGCCGGGGAGTTTCCGGCCAGCCCGGGTTCGGACGCCGTCTCGTCGGTGCAGATCGACTTTGAACGCGCCGGCTACCTCGCGGCCCGGCTCCTCGCGCGGAGGATCGACGCCGCGTCCTCCCCTTCCGCCGCCGCCCCGGAACCGGAAACCGTGCTGTTCGGTCCGCTTTTCCTCTTGCGCCGGGCGTCGACGCGGGGCCGGGCGCGGCCGGGGCCGGTCGTGGCGAACGCCGTCGAAATCATCCGCCGCGAGGCGGCGGCCGGGCTCACCGCGCGGGCGCTCGCCGCCCGGATGCCCGGGAGCCGCAAGCACTTCGAGCGGAGGTTCCGGGAGGCGATGGGGCATTCGGTGCTGGAGGAAATCCTCCACGTCCGCCTCGAACGCGTGAAGACCGTCCTCGTCCGCGGCGACGTCCCGATCGGCGTCGTCGCCGCCATGTGCGGCTTCGGTTCCGACATCGAACTCAAACGCCTCTTCCGCCGCCGCACCGGCATGTCGATGCGCGAATGGCGCGCCCGCCACGCGAAATAGGGTTGCGGGGCGCTTGAATCGGCGGGGCGCGGCGGATATACTCGCGTGGCATGACGACGAAGAACAGGAAAACGGCCCCCGGGCCGCGCGGGCGCGAGGCGCTGACGCTTCTCGGCGGCGGCGCGACCGCCTACCCGACGGACTACGATCCGTCGCTCCTCGAACGGTTTGAAAACCGCCACCCGGACAACGACACGCTCGTGTCGCTGCACTGCCCCGAGTTCACCACGCTCTGCCCGATCACCGGGCAGCCGGACTTCGGCGAGCTGCGCATCCGGTACGTGCCCGACCGGTGGCTCGTCGAGAGCAAGTCCCTCAAACTCTACCTTTTTTCCTTCCGCAACCACGGCGACTTCCACGAGGACGTCTGCAACGTGGTGATGAAAGACCTGCGCGCCCTCCTCGCGCCGAAATACGTCGAAGTGGCCGGTCTCTTCCGCCCGCGCGGCGGCATCGCCATCCGGCCCCTTGCCGTCTGGGCGCCGCCGCGCGGCCCCTACGCCCCCCTCGCCCGCGAGGCGCGAGCGCGGTTCGACGCCCCCGGCTCCTGAGCCGCCCTCCCCTTCCCGCCGGGTCCGGCGGGGGTTGTTCGCAAAATCCAACCTAAAAAACACTACGAAAATGGACAAACAGGAAGAATCGAAACTGGCGCTCGGCATGGTTTTCGCCGTCGCCCTGGTGCTGTCGAACGTCGTCGCCGCGAAAGTCGTCTCCGCGGCGCTGCCCTTCGGACCGGGACGCATCGCGTTTCCCGGCGCCGTGTTCTGCTACGCGATCACGTTCCTCGCGACCGACGTCGCGGGGGAGCGCTGGGGCCGCGCCACGGCGGCGGCGTTCGTGCGGTGGGGCTTCGCGGTGCAGGTCCTCGCGGCGCTGCTTCTGCTTTTCACGGGCGCCCTCCCCGCGGTCGATCCGAACGTGCAGTCGGCCTACGACCGGCTTCTCGGCGTGAACTGGATGTTCGCCGGGGCGAGCCTCGTCGCCTACGCCGCGAGCCAGAGCGCCGACGTCGCGATCTTCCACCGCATCCGCGACGCCGTCCTCGCCCGCCGCCCGGACGCGTTCGGCCGCCGCTGGCTCTGGAACAACCTTTCCACCATGACGGCGCAGCTGCTCGACACGGTCGTTTTCGTCGGTCTTGCCTTCGGGGCCGGTCTCGGGTGGCTCTCCACCGCCGCCGGGCGCCGCGACCTCGCGGCGCTCATGCTCGGGCAGTACGCCGTGAAGGTCGTGCTCGCGGCCCTCGACACCCCGGTTTTCTACCTTCTCACGAGGCGCCGCGAGCATGGCTGACGCACTTGTCTTCCACGGGGTTTCGTTCGCCTTTCCCGGGAGCGCGGAACCGCTCCTTTCCGGGCTTTCGGCTCGCTTCGGCTCCGGCTGGACCGGCATCGTGGGGGCGAACGGGTGCGGCAAGACGACGCTGCTGCGCCTCGCGGCGGGCGAACTCGAACCCTCCGGGGGGCGGATCGCGCGCCCGGACGGCGCCCTCTACGTCGTGCAGCGCACCGACGCGCCGCCGGACGGCATGGCGGAATTTTTCGAGTCGTCCGACGCCGAGGCGTGGCAGGCGCGCGTCGATCTCGGCGTCGAAGACGACTGGGAGACGCGTTGGGACACGCTTTCGCACGGCGAACGCAAGCGCCTCCAGATCGCGGTCGCCCTCTGGCGCGCGCCCGGGCTCCTCGCCCTCGACGAACCGACGAACCACCTCGACCGCGACGCCCGCGGCACGCTCCTCGCGGCGCTGCGCCGCTACCGCGGCACCGGGCTTCTCGTGAGCCACGACCGCGAACTGCTCGACGAACTCTGCTCGCAGTGCCTGTTCGTGATCCCGCCCTCCGCGACGATGCGCCCGGGCGGCGTCACGCAGGGCATGGAGCAGGACCGCCGCGAGCAGACCGCCGCCCGCGCCGCGGACGATTCGGCCAAGCACGCCGCCGAGCGCCTCCGCGCCGCGGCGCAGGAGCGCCGCGAAGAGGGCGAGCGGATGGCCGCGAAGACGAAGCAAAAGACGAAGAACGCCAAGGCGAACAAGTGGGACCACGACGGCAAGGCCGAGCGCAACCTCGCGAAACTCACCGGAAAGGACGCCTGGGCCGGCAAGCAGTCCGCCGCGCTCGCGAAGCGCGCCGCGAAGGCGCAGGCCTCGCGCGCCGCGTTCCACGTGCGCAAGGAGTTCGCGACCGGGTTCTGGCTGGAAGACGCCGACGTCTCGCGCCGCGATTTCGTCCTGCGCGTTCCCGCCGGAGAGCTTCCGCTCGGGCCGGGACGCGTCCTCGTCCATCCGGACCTCGAGATCGCCCCGACCGGCCGCGTCGCGCTCGTCGGCCCGAACGGCCTCGGCAAATCGACGCTCCTGCGCGCGCTCGCGCCGCGCTTCAACGTCCCCGCCGAGCGCCTCACCTCCGTGCCGCAGGAAATCTCCGCGGAGGAGTCCGCGGCGATCCTCGCGGAAGCGAAGAAGCTTCCCGACGACCGACTCGGCGAGGTCATGACGCGCTTTTCGCGCCTCGGATCGCGTCCGGGGCGCCTTCTGGAATCCGCGCAGCCCTCCCCCGGCGAAGTGCGCAAGCTCCTCCTCGCCCTCGGCATCGCGCGCGGTCCGCACCTCATCGTCATGGACGAGCCGACGAACCACCTCGACCTTCCCGGCATCCTCTGCCTCGAAGACGCGCTCGCCGCCGCCCCGTGCGCGATGCTCCTCGCGAGCCACGACGAACGGTTCCTTTCCCGCCAGGTTTCCGTCCGCTGGGAAATCGCCGAAACCGCGCCCGGCGTTTCGACCCTTTCCGTCCGCCCCGTCTAACGCCGCGCCCGGCACCGGAAAGGCGCCGGGATCGCGCCTTCCGGCGGCTCGCGAAACGCGCCGCCGCCGGGAGCGGCGAACGCTTCCGGAATTGGCACCCCCAAGCGGAGTCGAACCGCTCTTACTTGGATGAAAACCAGGTGTCCTAACCGATAGACGATGGGGGCCTGATCGCTCCTGCGGCGGGTGCGCCGCGCGGAACGGGGCGGAATCCTAGCAAAAACCGGGGCCGGAAGTCAAGACCCGGTTCCGGCGCGCGGGCGCGCCCCGAATTTGCCGCGACGCGCAACGCGGCGTATAATGCCCTGCATGTCCGCAACCGACTCTTCCCGACCGGACTTCCGCCCGGACCCCGTGCGGCTCGCGATCTTCGTCGCGACCGCGGCGGCGGGCGTCTGGCTCTATTCGCACTACGGCACCGATTCCGCCACCGCCTCCGAGGGCCGCTCCATTTTCGGCTGGGTCGCCACGCACTGGCGCGCCATGCCGGACGATTTCCGCACCAACTGGGCGATGCTGGGAATGTGCGCGCTCGCCGTGTGGCTCGACCGCGCGCGGCTCGCGAAGGCGCCCGTCCGCGCGTCGTGGGGCGGCACCGCCGTCGTCGCGCTTTCGCTCCTCCTCCATTTCGTCGGCTACCGCTCGCAGCTGCCGCGCCTCTCCCTCGCCTCGACGGCGACCGGGATCTGGGGCCTCGCGTGGGCGACGTGGGGGTGGCAGGTCGCCCGCATCCTCGCCTTCCCCGCGGCGTACATGCTGCTGTGCTTCACGAACTCGCTTTTCGTCGAAGTCACGATGCCGCTGCGCCTTCTCGCGAGCAAGCTCGCCGTGGCGCTGCTGCAGGGCGTCGGGATTTCGGCCGTGAACCGCGGCACCGTGGTGCTCTCGGCGGCGGGCGGCGGATTCACGTTCGACGTCGCGGACGCCTGCTCCGGCCTCCGTTCGCTCGTCACGATGACCGCCCTCGCGGCGCCGTACGCCTGGTACACGCTTTCGGGCCCGTGGAGGCGCGCCGCCCTCTTCGCGCTCTCCGTGCCGCTCGCGATGGTCGCCAACGCGCTGCGCATCTTCACGCTCGGCGTCGTGGCCGAATGGATCGGCATGAAACTCGCCATGCAGCTCTACCACGACCTTTCGGGCTACATCGTCTTTTTCATCTCCCTGCTGCTGCTCATCGCGGCGGGATCGCTCCTCAACCAAGACTGGAAGGCAAAGCTGTGCGCATTGCGGCAAAAGAAGCGGCCCCCGGGATAGCCGCCCTCGCGCTCGTCGCCGTCACCATCGCGGCCCTTTCGGGCGAACGCATCCTCTACGGAGATCCGACGGGCGACGTCCCGCTCGAAATGCCGGAGCAGCTCGGCCCGTGGACCGGCGAGGCCGTCTGGTTCTGCCAGAACGACCAGTGCGCGCGCTCCTTCCCCGAGTCGGAGCTCGACGCGCGCGCCGCCGCCGGGGAGGGCGCGGGCGGGGAGGAGGCGGCGCCCGCCGAGCCGGCCGCCGCGCGGAAATGTCCGGATTGCGGCGGAGAGCTCTCCATCGTGTCGCTCGGCGAAAACACGCTCCTGCCCGTGGAAACGCCGATCTTCCGCCGCGTCTACCATCGCGTCGGCCATCCGGACGTGCTGGCGACCGTCGTCTTCTCCGGCATGGAACGGCGATCGATCCACCGCCCGCAGGTCTGCCTCGTCTCCCAGGGCAACCGGATTCTCGACGAATACACGGCCTCGTTCGCGTCGGGGCCGTCCGACGAGGCGGGGCGCGTCCCGAAAATGCCGCTCCGCGTCCTCCAGGTCGTGTTTCCGATCAAGGATCCCGTGACGGGCCGGACCGTCTCGCAGGCGCCGAGCGCCTACGCCTACTGGCTCTTCAGCCCGGAATACGAGACGGTGCAGCACCTCGCGCGCTTCGCCCGCATGCTTTTCGACAACTGCTTCCGCTCCTACCGTCCGCGCTGGGGCTACGCCTCGCTCTCGATCGCGGTCGATCCGGAGAACCCCGAGGGCTGGCGCGAGGAGATCGACGAATTCCTGCCGCTCTTCCGCCCGGTGATCGACGGCGTCCGCGCCCGACTCGCCGCCCGCCGCAACGTGCCCCTGCGCCTTTCCGGCACCTCGGCCTCCGCCAACGAGTACCGCGGCACCAACACGATCACCACGGTCCACCCGGGCCGCTGATTCCGCCCTTTCCCGAAATGAGACTCGTCCTCGCCTCCCGCAACGAACACAAGCTCGTCGAACTGCGCCTGCTCTGCGCCCTCGATTCCGCCACCCTCGTCTCGGCGCTCGAAACGCCCGGCGCGCCGGACCCCGAGGAAACCGGCGGCACGTTCGTCGAAAACGCCCTTATCAAGGCGCGCGCGCTCCGCGACTTCTGCGGCGAGTGGGCGCTCGCCGACGATTCCGGGCTCTGCGTCGACGCCCTCGGCGGAGCCCCCGGCGTCCTCTCCGCGCGCTACTGCGGCCGCCACGGCGACGACGCCGCGAACAACGCCAAGCTCCTCGCCGACATGGACGCGCTCGGCCCGTCCGCCCCGCGCACGTGCCGTTTCTCCTGCGCCCTCGCGCTCGTCTCACCCGACGGCCGCGAATTCGCCGCGATCGGCCAGTGCCCCGGCCGCCTCCTGCGCGAAGGCCGCGGCACGGACGGCTTCGGCTACGACCCGCTCTTCCTGCCCGACGGCTACGACCGCACCTTCGCAGAACTCCCGCGCGAGGAGAAATGCCGCTTCTCCCACCGGGCCGTCGCCGCCGCCGCGATGCGCCCCGTCATCGCGGCCGTCCTCGGACGGTAGGATCCGGGCCGGACCTCCTCCCCGAAAGCGGGCCCCCGCGTCCCCGGAAGGGAGACGCGGGGGCGGACGGAGCGACCCGGGGACCTAGAACGCGAGCGCGCCGGCGCGCTGCGCGGCGATCCGGGACGCGATGCCGGAAACGACCGCGGCCGGGACCGGCTTGTTCACCGAAAGCAGGGCGAGCGAACGGCCGGTGGCGGGGTTGTGCGGGTTGCGCATGTCCTCGATGTTGACGTCGGCCTGGTGGAGCGCTTCGCCGATGGCGCCGATGACGCCCGGGCGGTCTTCGTACTCGAAGAACACGGCGTTCGGGGTGGGCGCCCAGTAGAGGTGGTTGAACTCGTCGATGCGGGCGACCATCTGCACGCCCTCGCCGACGGTGCCGCGGACGGAGGCCTTGGCGGAACCGGCGGAGACGTCGACGGTCATGGAGCTTTCGTACTTCTTCGACGCGTCGGCCTCGCGGACCTTGAAGGAAACGCCGCGGCTCTCCAGGTCGGCGACGACCGTCTTGAAGTCGGAGGAGCGGTCGATGTCGTCCCAGATGCCGTTGAGGATCGCGATCGAGAGCCACTTGGCGAAGGGTTCGAGCTTGCCGTAGCAGCTCACTTCGATCGACGACACGGACTTGCCTTCGCCGAGCATGGCGCGGGAGAGGCGCGCGAGCGTGAAAGCGAGGTCGCGGAACGAGGCGTCGAGCCCGGCCGGCACGTCGCGGTTCACGACGAACGGGGAGATGCCCTTTTCGTCGAGGTCGGCGAGCTCTTCGGCGGCGCGGATCGCGGCGTTGCGGTTCGCCTCGACCGTCGAAGCGCCGAGGTGCGGCATCATGAGGTCGGCGATGTCGGCGACGGACTTCGGGCCCTCGGCGTCCTTCGGGTACACGTCGTTGAGGAAGCGGATCGCCTTGAGGCCCTTCGCCTCGCGGATGGCGTCCTCGTCCACGATCCCGGCGCGGGCGCAGTTGACGAGCGTCGCGTCGTTCTTCATGAGGGCGAGGAGCTTCTTGCCGACGAACCCCTTCGTCTCGGCGTTCTGCGGGATGTGCAGCGTGATGAAGTCGGATTCGCGGAAGATCGTCTCGACGTCGGCCGGCTCGATGCCGAACTCCTTGGCCTTCTGCGGCGGCACGAGCGGATCGTAGCCGAGGACGCGGCACTCGAAGCCCGAGATGCGCTTCGCGACGAGGCGGCCGATGTGACCGAGGCCGACGATGCCGACGGTCTTTCCGGTGAGCTCGCGGCCCATGAGCTTCGCCTTCTCCCACTCGCCGCGGCGGGTGGTTTCGTCGGCGCGGACGACGTGGCGGATGTCGGCGAGGATGAGCGCGACCACCTCCTCGGCGACGGCGTTGGAATTGGCACCGGGCGTGTTCATCACGTCGATGCCCTTCGCGCGGGCGTACTTGCCATCGATGTTGTCGAAGCCGGCGCCGGCGCGGACGACGGCCTTGAGGGAAGGCAACGCGTCGATCACCTCGGCCGTGACCTTCTCCGAGCGGACAATGAGCGCGTGCGCGTCGGGATGAGCCTTGGCGAGGTCGAGGATCGGAGTCTTCGGCTCCTGCACGACTTCGTAGCCGCGCTCGGAGAGGATGCGGGACGCCTGCGCGTCGAGTTTCGTCGGGATGAGAACCTTTTTCATTTTCTGCTGCCTTTTCTGGTATGCTTCCCTCCGCCGACTTCCCGGGCGCGGACGGGATCGCGGACCCCGGTCCGCCCCGCGTTTCGCGGAAGGACGCGAATGATAGGAAAAAAGCGACATGAACGCAAGGATTTTCGCCGCGGCGGCGTTCGCCGCCCTCCTCGCGGCGGCTTCGGCCCCCCGGCCGGCCGCCGCCGCCCCGGTTTCGGCGCGCACCCCCTCGGCGGGCTCCGCGGCGGACGACGGCAACCCCTTCGTGGCGCGCGACCGCGCCGCCGCGCCCGACCTCAAGACCCCGTGCCACCTCTGGGGCGCCCCGGCGGAGGACGATCCGGCGTCGCAGCTTGCGCGCGCCCGGGCGTTTGAGGCGCGCGGCCGCAAAAAGGCGGCGCGCAAGGCGTACGACGCGCTCGTGCACAACTGGGGCGCGAGCGCCGAGGCGCCCGTGGCGCAGCTCTCCGTCGCGCGTCTGCGCGAGGCGGCGGGCGACCTGGAAGAGGCGTTCACGGAGTACCAGTACTATCTGGAGCGCTACGCCGGGTCCAACCCCGCGCCGGGATACGACTGGCTTGACGTCGTGCGCTCGCAGTACGGCATCGCCGCGGCGCTCCTGCCCCGGAGCGGGCGCGGACCGTTCTCGGTCTCCCCGGGCCTCGTCGCGTCGATGTTCCGCCACGTCGTGCAAAACGCCCCGGACTGGGAAAAGGCCCCGGAGTCCGCGCTCCGCGAGGGTCTCGCCCGCGAGCGCGACCACGACTGGGACGCCGCCATCGCCGCCTACGACCGCCTGATGGCGAAGTATCCGTCGAGCGCCATGCGGGTGGAGGCCTGCTACCGCGCCGGCGAGTGCCGCTGGCGCGTCTCGGAGAAGTGGCCCAACGACGAACGCGCGCTCGGCAACGCGCTGGAGACGATGCGCCGCGCGCTGCGGCTCGATCCGTCGCACGCGATGGCGGCCGAGACGTCGCGCCGCGTCACGGCCCTCTCCGCCCGCGCGACGCGCATGGCGTGGGAGCGCGCGGAGTTCTACGACCGCGTCCGGAAGAACCCCGACGCGGCGCGCCTCGCCTACGCGGAGTTCCTGCGCCTCTACCCGGCCGCCGCCGAGGCCCCGGCCGTCCGCGCCCGCCTCGCCGAACTGCCCGCCGACTGACCCCGCTTCCCGCACTTCCGATGTCCCGCTTCGTCATTGAGGGCGGATATCCGCTCTCCGGCATTCACCGCGCGCCGGGCAACAAAAACGCGGCCCTTCCGATGATCGCGGCCTCGCTCCTCGCGGACGGCCCGGTCGAGATCGCGAACCTCCCGCTCATCCGCGACGTCCGCAAGATGCTCGAACTCGCGGAGGCCACCGGCGCGTCGGTCGAACTCGACGAGGCCGCGCGCCGCGCGCGGATCGACCCCCGGGGCGTCTCGCGTACCGAACTTCCGGAAAAGCTCTGCTCCGAGGTCCGCACGTCGATTCTCTTCGCCGGCCCCCTCCTCGCGCGCCACGGCCGCGCCACGATCCCGCCGCCCGGCGGAGACGTCATCGGCCGCCGCCGGCTCGACACGCACTTCGACGGCCTTTCCGCGCTCGGCGCGACGATTTCGCAGGACCGAGGAGCGTACTCGATGGAGGCCCGCGGAGGGCTCCGCGGCGCCGGGCGGATGATGCTCGACGAGGCGTCCGTCACCGCGACCGAGAACATCGTCATGGCGGCGGCGGCGGCCCCGGGACAGACCGAGATCTACAACGCCGCGTGCGAACCGCACGTCGCCAACCTCTGCAAGATGCTCCTCGCGATGGGCGCGGAGATTTCCGGCATCGGCACGAACCGCCTCGTCGTGCACGGCGCTTCGTCCCTCCACGGGGCGTCGGTCCGGGTCGGGACGGACTACATCGAGGCGGCGAGCTATCTCGCCGCCGCCGCCGCGACCGGCGGCAGCCTCACGATCGAGGACGCCGGCGGCGAGGAATTCGACGTCATGCGCCGCGCGTTCGCCCGCCTCGGCGTGCACTGGCAGGTTTCGGAAGGCCGGCTGCTCTACCCCGGCGCGGGCGTCGGCGGGCTCCACGTCGATCCGGACTGGTCCGGCGCGATCCCGAAAATCGAGGACGGCATCTGGCCGGCCGTCCCTTCGGACCTGCTTTCGGCGCTCATCGTCCTCGCGACCCAGAGCGAGGGGCTCGTGCTGTTTTTCGAAAAGCTCTTCGAGCAGCGTCTGTACTTCGTGGACGGCCTGATCGGCATGGGCGCGCAGATCGTGCACTGCGACCCGCACCGCGTCGTCGTGAAGGGCCGCAGCCCGCTGCGCGGCTCGCGCCTCATGTCTCCGGACATCCGCGCCGGCATGGCGATGATCGTGGCCGGGCTCTGCGCCGAAAAGACGACGGTGATCGGCAACGCCGAGAGCATCGACCGCGGCTACGAGGACGTCGAGGGCAACCTCGCCGCGCTCGGCGCCCGGATCCACCGCGAGAGCGGAGGCTGACGGGCCCGATGCGCGTCCGGCTCGACGAACTGCTCGTCGCGCGGGGCCTCGCCGCCTCGCGCTCGCTCGCCCAGCGCCTCGTGCGCGAGGGCAAGGTCCGCGTCGCCGGCAAGGCGAACCCGAAGCCCGGCAACCCGGTGCCCGAGGACGCCGAAATCGAGGTCGAAGCGCCCGAGCGCTTCGTGAGCCGCGGCGGCTGGAAGCTCGAAGGCGCGTTCGAGACGTTCGGCCTCGACGTCGAGGGGCTCGACTGCCTCGACGTCGGCGCGTCGACCGGCGGCTTCACCGACTGCATGCTCCAGCACGGCGCCGCGCGCGTCGCCGCCCTCGACGTCGGGCACGGGCAGCTGCACCCAAAAATGCTCGCCGATCCGCGCGTGCTGTCGCGCGAGGGCTTCAACTGCCGCGCCCTTTCGCCGGAAGACCTCCCCTTCGTCCCGCGCTTCGCGGCGTGCGACGTGTCGTTCATCTCCCTGCGGCTCATCCTGCCGCCCATGGCGCGGGTCGTCGCGCCCGGCTCGTTCCTTGTCACGCTCGTGAAGCCCCAGTTCGAGGCCGGGCGCGACGAAGTCGGACGCGGAGGCGTCGTGCGCGATCCGAACGTGCGCGACAAGGTCCTGCAGGGCATCCGCGCCTTCGGCACCGGGCAGCTCGGGCTGGAGTGGGTCGGCGTCCGCGAAAGCCCGATCCGCGGCGCCGCGGGAAACGTCGAATACACGGCGCTCTGGCGCAAGCCGGACGACAAGAAATCGCTCCGCCGCGCGGCCCGCGCGATGCGCGAAGCGCACGCCGCCGAGGCGCCGGTCTCCGCCCTCGCCGCGCTCCGCGAAACGCCGGAGTGGAACGCCGCCCGCACGGTTCTGCTCTACCTCCCCGCGCCGGGCGGCGGCGAACCGGACACCGCGGACCTCGTCGCGGACGCCCGCGCGCGCGGCGTTCGAGTCGCGGTCCCGGCCTGGGTGCCGGACGCCGCGTTCGACGCCTGCGCCTGGCCTCCGCCCGGCCAATACGCGCCCGCGCTGCTTTCCGAAGAGGTCGGTCTCTCCGCGGGCCCGATGGGCATCGCCGAGCCGGAGGAGAAAGTCTGGATCCGCCCGGAGCAAATCGACCTCTGGATCGTGCCGGGGCTCCTCTTCGACGCCTCCGGCACGCGCCTCGGCCACGGCAAGGGATGGATCGACCGCCTGCTCGCCGGGCGACGACCGGACGCGACCGCGTTCGGCCTCGCCTTTCCCTGGCAGGTCTGGAGCGATCCCCTTCCCCGCGACTCGCACGACGAGCCGGTGGACCGCCTGATCCTCGCCGGCGCGGATTAGAAGTGCCAGTTGACGATCGGCAGCACGTCGAACACGTCGGAACCGGCAAAGTAGTTCACAAGACCGACCTGCAGACCGTAGCCGCCGGTGGTAACGTTGACGAGGCCGACCTGCAGGCCGTTGAGGGACGCGGCGTAGTTGACGATGCCGAGCTGGACGCCGGTCGCTTCGCCGCCGACCTGGTTCCAGATGCCGAGCGAGGCGCCGTCGAGATCCTTCCGGTCGATGTTCACGAGCGCCGCCGTGAAGCCCGTCATCGTGCCCCCGACGTACGCGACGGCCGAGTAGAAGCTCCCGATGAACCCGGTCGCGTTTCCTTTGATCACCCCGACGCCGTTCCACTGCAGGCCGGCGAAGTCGCCGTCCGTCACGCCGACGACGGCCACGTCGACGCCCGTCACGTCGGCGTTCCGGCCGTAGAGGGCCAGGCGGAACGCCCGCACCGAATCCGAGGGCTCGGCGTACTGGACGGAGGGGGACCAGAGCGAGAAATCGGCGAGAACCGAATCCCCGGCTTCGGAGGCGCGGGAAACGGAAGAGGCGGCGACGAGCGCGGCGGCAAGGCCGAAAACGAACGATTTTTTCATGGATGCACGTGGGAGGGGGGATGGATGGAATCCGGCGCGGGACGTCCGCGCCGGACGTTGCGGATTCTAGCAGAAAAGCGGCTAAATCGCCATATCGCCGGGCTTGATCCAGCCGATGCGGCGGAGGCCGGCGGCGACGAGCGACGCGACAACGGCGGGCAGCACGAGGCCGACGGCGGCGAGGCCCGCCCAGTCGAGCGCCGAACCGCCGCCGGAGGCGGACCAGCCGGTCCAGACGCCGATCGGCCCCACGAGGCCGCACGTGCCCATTCCGGACGCGACCGGCGGACCGTTCATTTCGAGCTTGAAGACGCACGTCGCGACCGGACCGCCGACGGCGGAAGCGGCGAGCGCCGGGATCCAGACGCGCGGATTGCGCACGATGTTGCCCATCTGGAGCATCGACGTGCCGAGCCCCTGCGAAACGACGCCGCCCCAGCCGTTTTCGCGCGCCGACGCCGCCGCGAACCCGACCATCTGCGCGCAGCACCCTGCGACGGCGGCGCCGCCCGCGAGCCCCGTGAGCCCGAGCGCCGCGCAGATGGCGGCCGAGGAAATCGGAAGCGTGAGCGCCATGCCGACCACCACCGACACGACGACGCCCATGAGAAAAGGCTGCTGTTCCGTCGCCCACATGACGACCGAGCCCACCGACATCGCCGCGCGGCCGAGCGCCGGGGCGACGAGCGCCGAAAGCCCGATGCCGACGCCGATCGTGACGAGCGGCGTCGCGAGAATGTCCACGCGCGTCTCCTTCGACACCGCCTTGCCGCACTCCGCCGCGACGATCGCGACGAAGAGCACGGCGAGCGGTCCGCCCGCGCCGCCGAGCGCGTTGGAGGCGAAACCGACCGTGACGAGCGAAAACAGGACGAGCGGCGGCGCCTGGAGCGCCCAGCCGATCGCCGCGGCCATCGCCGGGCCGCTCATCGCCATCGCGAGGCCGCCGACCGTGTAGGAAATCCGGTTCGGTTCGCGCCCGATCGTCGCGACCGTCTCGGTGAGAAACGAGATGCCGAACTGCTTCCCGGCCGTGTCGAGGATCGTTCCGACGAGCAGCGAGCAAAACAGGCCCTGCGCCATCGCGCCCAGGGCGTCGATGCCGTAGCGGCGGACCGAAAACACGATGTTCTTTCGCGCGAGAAATGCTTTCATGGCGGAGATGGAAAGAGGGAGGAATGCGGCTCGACCTGCCGGAAGCGCCCTCAAGGACGGCGGACCCCGTCGAGAAAAATCCGGACAACGGGATGCGTGGGGCGCGCGGCGTCGAGCCACGGGGCGATCCCGCTCCACGCGGCGTCGGCGGGTGCGAAGACCAGCAGGGCGCGAAGACCTTCCGGGGAGTTTGCCCTGAGGAGCGCCGGCAGGGCGTCCGGAGCGGACAGCGCGATTTCCTCCGTCGAGAGTTCGGGCTCCAGCGACTCGCCGTCCCACGTTTCGTCCACGCGCACAAGCGTCGGCGCTCCGCCGCCTTCCGGAAAGCGCAACTCGCAGGGTTGCGAAAAGCGCTTCGCGCGGTCGCGCCATTCGTCGCGCGGGAGGAACGCCTTGGCGTACGGGAAGCCCGGCGGCGGCGCGTCGATCCGCACACCGGTGCGGTCCTCCGCTTCTTCAAGCGCCGAAAGCAGACGGGCCGCCTCCGCCACGTCGCCCAGGAGGACGGCGTCGTCCCACGAAAACGAAACGAAGGCGTCCTGCCCGCCGTCGCGGCGGAACGAGGCGAGAGCCTTCGCGGCGTCGGCCGGGGAAAGCGGCGCCGAGCCGTCCACGGAAAGGCCTTCCGGCAAAAGCCGCAGCGCCACGTCCCGGACGCGGCGCGCGGGCCAGGCCGACTCGCGGAGCTCGGGGGCGAAAACGATTCGGAAGGACGCGTTCGTGTCGGCCGAAACCCCCTTCGCCGCCACGACCGAACCGTAGACGTCGCCCTGCGCGGCGAGCCGCGGCACGTCGAAGAGCGTCGCCGGCTCGTTGTAGGAGGAGACGATCGAGCCGGGGCCGACGGAATCCACGTCGAAATCCCCGCCACCGGTGTAGACGAACAGATCGCCGCCCGGGACCGGGCCGCCGGACGACTCGTCGGCCAGAAACCGGGCGAGCGCCCTGCCCTCCCCGACCGCGCCGCCCGCCGGAAGCACCGTGGCGCGGACGCGTTCGCCTCTCGGCCAGAAGCGGAAATCGGACGGCGAAGCCGGGGCGCCGGATCGGAGACCGGCGAACGCCATCGCGTCGCGAATGTCGGCCGCGCGGGCCGGGGTCCGGAACAGGGCCTCGTACTCGTGCCCGCTGTTGAGCGTAATCAGCGGGAATTCGATGATCGCGCCGGCGCCGAGTCCCGTCGGGACCGCCTCCACCTCCACGCTCCACGCCGCCTCCCCGGCACCGCCGCGCCGCGCGACGACGCCCGGGCGGGAAAAGGTCTCCTCCGGGACGGAGCCGACGGCAACCGCGACTGAAACGGCGGCAACGAGAAAGAAGACGATGGAGCGTTTCATGTCAGAAAACGTACGAGGCCGAGACAATGGCCGTTAGGTGGTCGAGCCAGAACTTCCCGCCGAACTCGCGCCGGTACCCGGTCTTTTCTTTGTACTCGCCGTACTCGCACTTCGGCTCGGCCCACACGTGCCGCAGCGTGGCGTCGAGCTGGACGCGGGGCGTCGGACGCCACGAAACGCCGGCCGAGAGAGACCAGGCCAGCACGTCGTCCACGCGAATTTCGCGGAAATGCCCGCTCTTGGCCTTTCCGGGCTGAGCGTTCGCCTCGTACTCTTCCTCGCTGTACCACCCGAGCTTCCACCACGTTTCGGAGCGGAATTTCGCCATCTCCCACGCGGCGCCGACGCCGACCCTCGGAAACAGCGTGTCGCCCAGCATCGGGAAAATGCACTGCGCCTCGAAGAGCGGGCCGCGTAGGCGGACCGTGCCGTCGGAACGGTGGTTGTTGTAGTTGCGCGTGTGCCCCTCCACGTGGTCGAAAGAAAGGAGGAGGCGGAGGTTTCGCGCCGCCCACCACGCCATCTCGGGCACGAAGAACGCCGCGTGTTCGTCCTCCAGCGCGTTTACGAAACCGACGTACGTGTAGCCGGATTCCTTGTCGGCACGGCGGTGGTTGTCGGTGAGGGAGGCGATTCCGAATCCGAGGCCGACGGAGAGCCGATCCGCAATCCAGACCTCCCGGAACGTCTCCTGGGCCCGGACCGGCGCGGAAACGGAAAAGAGAAGGAAAAGGGAAAGGAAGGGAAGAAGGCGTTTCACGTGTTTTCTCTGGCTGGGGCCACCGGAACGGCGCGGCCTACGGCCTTGGCGACGCGCGCGCGAGCGCTGGCGGCGAGGATGGAATCCGGCGACTTCGCGTAGCGCGCGCCCCGGGTGATGCGGCACAGGCTCATGCCGAGCTCGCGGGCCACGGCCCGCTGCGTCTTGCCCGAAAGGAGTTCCTGCATGAGTTTCCAGCGTTTCGCCAGATCGACGCACTCCGCCGGCGTGCAGAGTTCCCTCAGGAACCGCTCCACAGCGGCGGCGTCCGGCAACGACGAGAGAACCCGCGAGAGATCGCGGAAATCCGCCTGCGCCGCAGCGACGTCGTGTGGGGTTGTTTTTCGCATGTCGGATCATTCTACCACAATTCCCGCCCCGCCCGCAGGGCGGGTGTGACCAAACGTTGTCGGCGCCGACGTCGCGCCCGCCTTGCCCGGTTCCGCGCCAGAAGCGGCCCAGCGTCCCGGTTGCCCCGGTTCCAAGCAGGTCCAACCTTTTTGGACGGACGGCGGCGGCGAAGACTCGGCCCGGTACTTGAGCCCGCCGCGGTTCCCGGTCCCGAGCCGTCGCCTCCGGAGTCGCTTCCGATTCGCGGGCGTGCGAGGCGAACGGGCCGGAATGCCGGGCGCGG
>CAMNCG010000031.1 GCA_946534105.1 uncultured Verrucomicrobiota bacterium | reverse complement strand
CCGCCGCGACGAGCGCCGCCCGCGCGGCGCCGCCGAGCCGCACGATCCGCAACGCCTCGTGCGCCCAGGCGTCGGCGTCGAATCCGCGCAGGACCGTCGCGGCGGATCCGAGCACTTCCGGCAGCGATCCGCCGTCCGACGACAGGGCCGGCGTCCCGCATGCCATGGCCTCGAGCGGCGGCAGTCCGAAGCCCTCGTAGAACGACGTGACGGCGAAAAGCGACGCGGCGGAATACAGCGCGGAAAGCGACCCGTCCGGCACGCGCTTCACCCAGTGGAAGCGACCTGGAAACTTCCGCCCGGCCTCCTCGAACCGCGCGAGGACGCCCTCGCAACGCCATCCCGGCGAGCCGGCGACCACGAGGTCGACGCCTTCCGGCGCGAGCTTTTCCCAGAAATCGACGAGAAACGGCAGATTTTTGCGCGGCTCGACGGTTCCCACCGTCAGGATGAACGGCCGCGACAGGCCGAGCCGGGCCTTCACGGCGGCGACGGCCCCGGCCGGCGCCGGGGCGAAATCCGGCGCAATGCCGAGAAGCGTTGCACGAACCTTGCCGCGCGCCCCCGGCACGAGAGCCTCGATCTCGGAGCGCGAAAACTCCGAATCGGCGAGCACGACGTCCGCCTCCTCCACGCTGCGCGCGACATGCGCGTGGAGGTACGCGCGATTGCGCGCCTCGGCGAATTCCGGAAAGCGCTCGAAGCTCATGTCGTGGACCGTGAGCACCGTGCGACCGGAACGGACGGGACGCGACACGAAATTCGTGAAGTGAAACACGTCGGCGCGGCCCGAAAAGCGGTCAAACGCCGGCGCGCCGAAAAGCGACCAGGCCTTTTGCAGCACCGCGCCCGGCACGAGACGGAACGCGCGCGTCGCGGCACCGGGAACCGGCGGCGCGAGCGCCCGGCGGTGGAAATCGCAATAGAAGACCCGCAATTTCTCCGCCGGCGAAAGCCGCGGCACGAGCGCCCGCGCGAGGGCGCCCGTGTAGCGTCCGATGCCGGCGCCCTGGGCGACGGCCGGCTGGTAGTCGAGGCAAAAAACCGGCATGCGGGCGAAGTCTACACGAAACGCCCCTGAAAAGAAACCGAAAAATGCAGTCAACCTCCCGCTCATCCGGCGGAAGGTCAACGGCTTGTCGGGATCATCGGATGGGAAGTCGGCTCAGGGAGCGGACGGCGCGAGTTCGACCGTGACGCGGAAAAAGCGCGCGGGGGAAGTCCCGTCGAAGGGGAACAAGGCCGGGGCGCCGTCGCCGGAAACGACGGCGAGGGGCTCGTCGTCCCAGGCGTCGGAAAGCGCGGCTTTCGCGTAAACTTTGTAGACGCGGCCTTCGACCGTCTCCCACGCGAGGGCTCCTCCCGTGCCGGATGATCCCGCCGCGGCGTCCGGTCCGTCGATTTCGATGGAAACCAGGAACAACGACGCCGGATCCGCCGGGTCGGTGCCGGAGACGTATTCCTGAAGGGCGGTGCGGCCGTCGCCGTCCGCGTCGCCGTCCGCGTCGAGCCCGGTCGCCGAACCCGAATGGAGAGCTTCCCACCAGTCGGGAAGACCGTCGCCGTCCCGGTCGTCGCCCTCCCCCGCCCGGGTGTCGCCGACAAACGCGCTCGAAACGCTCACGATGACGAAATCCCCGTCGAAAGCCGGCGTTTCGCCGGAACGACGGAGCGTGGTGTCGGTCACGAACATCCGGGAGACGGCGACGTGATTCGCCCAGGCGGCGTCCGGCGGCGCCGCCGGGTCGTCGTAGACCGCGGGGTCCGTCCCCGCGGCGTACTCTTCGAGATTGGTCGAGCCGTCGCCGTCGAGGTCGTCGTCCGCGTCGTCGCGCTCCGGATCGAGCCCGTGTTCGCGCTCGTAGACGTCGGGCATCCCGTCCCCGTCCGAATCGAGCGAAAGCCACCGCATGTCGAACGAAAACGCGTCCGAGACGCCGACGGCCTCTTCGGTCGCCCACTCCGCCGGCGAAAGGCCGCTCGCCGCGTACCGCGCGTCGAAGACGAACGCCGGCGAGACGCCCTGCTCTTCCCCGCGCGAAAGCGCGGCGGCGAGGAGCAGGACCAGTCCGAACCGGCGAAGCGGGCGGAACGCCGCTTCGCCGGTTCCCGGATGACCGACCACGCCCCGCATCGCTCAATCGCCGGAAGGCTCCTCCGCTGGAACGTACCGGCGGCATACGCGGAAGCCGATGGACGGATCCTGCGGAGTGCCGTTCGCCCGCCCCGAGACCCTGCGGTAGATCATCTCGCCGTGTTTCAGGATGTATTGCGGTTTCGAATGGTTCCAGTACACGTTGCGCTCCGCCTCGAGAGATTCGGTCTGCGGATAGTCGGCGACGCCGAACGAGGTGACGAGGCCGGTGTCGGTGTGCTGGGACAGGGTGCGCGTCCATTCGTCCGCGTTCCCCGTCATGTCGTAGCAGCCGTAGCCATTTGCCATGTCGGAACCGTTCTCGCCCTGGGTTCCGTCGTAGAATCCGACCCACTTCGTCCCGGCGCACGTTCCGCTTGAAGAGAGCCGCGTATGGAGATTCGCCTTGGAGGCGTCCCTGTCGTCGCCCCACGTGTAGCATTGATGGAAACCGGCCCCGCCGTGGTCGGGGCCGCGGGCGGCCTTTTCCCATTCGGCTTCGGTGGGAAGGTCGTATCCGTAGAACTGCGCCCACGCCATCGCGCCGTACCACGTCACGGAGGCGGGATAATTCGTGTAGTCCATGACGACTTCGTATTTGTTCACGTTCCAGCGGATGTGGTGGGCGTCGCCAAGGCCGCAAAGGAAATACTTGCCGTCGAGGTTCTCCACGACGCCCGATCCGATGGCGGAATAGACGCCGGAGCTTTCGCGCTCGAGGAGGCCCGCCGCCTGCGCCATGTTGAGGAAGTCGCAGTACTGACCGACCGTGATCTCGTACTTGGAAAGCCAGTACGACCACGGAATGTTCACGTGGCGGGACGGGCCGGAGCCTTCGGCGCCGCCATCCTGGCCGAGAAGGAATCCGCCCGGCTCGACTTCCCCGCCCCATTCGAGCCCCGGAAACCCGGTTCCGTCCACGGCAACGACCTTGACGCGCATCCGGTCGGAATACTCGCCGTCCCAGTCCGTTCCGGCGTCCCAGACGACGTGCTTTGCCTCGCCCGGCTCGATTCCGCTCCCGACGTCTCCGTCGAGCGAAAAGGCGGGAACGGAAAAGCTCGCCCCGTCGTCGTCCGAAATTTCGAGACGGACGAAAAGAGAGTCGCCGTCGGCGTCCGCCGCGTCGTACCAGATGTCGACGAATTTCGAATTCTCGCGTTGCGCGGCGCGGACATTGGAGATTTCCGGCGGCGCGGCAAGCGCCGAGCCGACGAGCAAGAACGGAAGTGCGGTTCGGATGGCGTTCATGGATTTTCCCCTGCACCGCCCAAGAATAGCAGAAATCCGCGAATTTCGCGCTGTGGACGCGGCACCGTCGACGCGAGCGGGCTACGGGGCGGCGGCGGCTTCGGCGAGGGCGTCGCAGACGTCCGGCGGATAATTGCCAAAGTCGACGCATTCGAGCGCGACGCCGCGGCCCCCGCAAACGCGCGCGAGCGCGAGGAGTCGGCGCGCGGCCTCGCCGCGCGGGATGCGGGCGAGACGGGCGTATTCGGCGATGCCGCATTTTTCCATGTTGTAGGCGGCGAGCGGATAGTAGATGTCGGCGCCGCCGCCGACGGAGTCCCGGACGCTGCGATAGATGCGCCCGGTGGAGCCGAATGGGTCGGCCGGGTCCATCGCGACGCTGAGCACGAACACGGCATCGAACACCCCTTCGCGAGCGAGCGCCCGCCAGCCGAAGTCTCCGATGCGGGCGCGCAGCGCGGAGTCGTCATTGTCGTCGATGCCGGGCAGGCCCACGACGAACCTGACGCCCGCCGCGCGGCACTTGGCGGAGAAGGCTCGCAGGTAGTCGGCGAAGCGTTCGCCGACCATCGACTGCCAGCGCGGATCGGTGTGGACGGGCGCAGGTTCTCCCGGATGCCGCCGCTCCCATTCCGCAAGCGCCGGGGCGGAGTATTCGCGCGCGAACGACCATGAGCCGTTGCGCCAGAAATCGAGCATGATAGCCTCTGGCTTGAGTGCCAGGCGCTCGTCGAGCATTTCCAGCTTGTGCGCGACGACTTCCGGGTGGAAGATGGAGCAGCAGCCCATCCACGGCTCGCCGTGGCGCGTCCGGCTCCAGAACTCCGGATGCGCGAGCGTCCAGTTGGACGCGAGCGGCGAATACCAGTGGTTTTCCTCCAGCGTGGTGTGAATGCCGAAGCGAAGGCCGCGCCGCGCGCACTCTTCGCGAATCAGCGGCCAGAAGTCAGCGCGTGGCGATTCAAGCCGCAGCCACCCGTAGATGTCCTCGCTGGGAAGGCGCTTCGGGTCGAACGGCGCCTCCGACAGCGGCCACGTCTCGCATTCGCTCGGATAGCGCATCCGCCCGCCGCCCTTGTCGCGCCACCAGATGTCGGTCGGGTGCGTGAGAAGCACGTGCTCCAGCACCTGGACGGTCCCGGTCGGCGTTTCGATGTCGTAGTTCTTCGCGAAGTCGAGCGAATCGACGAGCGCTACGACCTCGAAGAATCCCGGCGCTTCCGCGCCGGGCACAGAACAGGAAACGACAAAGAAAGCAAACAGCGTAAAGAAACTCTTAAGAGCAAAACTCTTAGGAACTGAGTGGGAACTCTTAGGAGCCAAACTCTTAGGGAAGAGGCGATGGGCGGAAATCATTGTGGCACCTCCAGTGGTTGCGGCTTTGGCAGCTCGTGCGGCCAGCCGGTGCCGATTTCAAGCGAAAGGACGCCATCGCCTGCCGTGAGGCCCTGCGGCGTGTCGAGAGGAATTGCGCCGCCCGTGTGGACGACCGCCGGCGAGGCGCCGTTCACCGAGAGAATCAGGCGGGTCGGAGTTCGGACTGCGACGACCGCGGCTTCGCGGCCGTCGCGCCGCAGCGGCGCCTTGGCGGCGAAGAACTTGCCGGCGTGGTCGAAAGAAACGAACCAGAGGTCGCCGCCGGAAGCGTAGAGCTGGATCGCGCGCGGATGCTCGGCGTAGGAAAGGCGGAGAAACTGCCTGGTGTCTTTTTGCGTGCCGGGGTTCAGCGTGGCGCGGATGAACATGGTCGTGTCGTCGCCGATCGCGAAGTGTGAATCGCCGGAGATGTCAAGGAGTTTTTCCGAGCCCCCCATTTTGCCATCCCATGCAATGGCCTCCGGGGCGTCTTCCTCCCGGATGTCGGGGAGCGTGGCGTCCGGTTCGTCGCCGGGACCGAACGGGCGGACGCGGATCATGCCGCCGCAGTCGTAGGCGATGGAGGCGCCGTCGGGCGAAAAGCAGGGATTTTCGCCGGCGCAAAGGCGGCGAATCTTGCCGGATGGCAGATCGGCGACCCACACGCCCCAGCCGGGATCGCCCGCGCGGAAGCCCGTGAAGCAGATCGTGCGCCCGTCGGGATGCCAGCGGGGCGAGAGGGCGGCGAGAGCGGGGGGAGACGCGCGCGGCCGGTGGCCGCGCGCCTCCGCTCCCGGTCCGGGCATCGAGATCGGCGACCCGCGCGCCGTAGATGCGCCAGCCTTCGAAGAAATCGTCCAGCTGGCCCCAGACGAGGAAACGGCCGTCCGGGGAAACGGCAGGCTGGACATAGCCGGAGTTGCTGCCGTGCGGAGAATCGAGGACGATGCGCGGAAGCGGCGGGGACGCCGGCGGCTCGCCCGGAGGGCTCGCCCCACCCTCTTCGCCCGGGACTTGCGCGCCTTCGCCGCCCCGCGCGAGATCGAGCGCCGCAAGGCGCGTGGCGGCGGCCTTGCTGAAGGAAGCGCTCTCCGACTCCACGCCGCGCGTGGTCACGAAAAAGACGGTCTGGCCGTCGGGCGAGACGCAGGGCGCGTAGTCGCGGCAGCGGCCGCGCGTGAGGTCGCGCTTCGTGCCGTCCGGCTCGCAAATGCGCAGGCCGTAGCCGCTTTGCGAACCGTTTTTCCAAGCCTCGTGGGCGGTCTCTGTGTCGTGGCCGTAGGTGTAGAGAAGCGCACCGTCCGGGGTCCAGGCCGGATAGGCGGCGTTGCCGGGCCCGTCTTCGATCCACTCCGTTTCGCCCGTCGCGCGGTCGAGGACGCCGAGCTTGAACACGTCGCCTTCGCGCCGCTGGAACGCAAGACGGGAACCGTCCGGGGAATAGACGGGATTCGTGCCGCGGACGAGCGCCGCGTCCTCCGCAAGGGCGGCGGACGCGGCGCAGGTGCAAAGGGCGAAAAGCGATGCGACAAGGATCATCGTCCGGCCATCACCATTGTTCACGAATCCACAAATGTCCACAAATCCTCATTGTTCACAATTCGCTAACAACAATGATCATTCCTGCAGGAACAGTGGCCGTCGCAATGGAGGAACATGGAAGACCGGGCTTTTGCCGACAAGCGCCATCCGCTATCGGACAACCAGCGTGAAGGGTCTTACGGATTCCTTCCAGTCATACGCGCCGGTCGTGTCCCAGCGGATGTAGAAAATGTTGAATGCTCCGCCAACGGTGGTTCCGGGAATTCCAAAGCGAACCATGTTGAAATTTGCCCCGGTCCATGTTTGGTTGCCGCCCAGATTTTCGCCGATTTTCACGCCATCGCGCCAAACGGTGAAGCCGGTGCTCGAAGCTCCGTCGTACGTGATGCGAAAGACATGCTTGTGGTCGCTGTTGTCGGAAGAATCCAGTTCGATGTTGGCATCCATTGAGGCTGTCGGCTGCCAATAGACATGGTTCATTCCGATATTGAGAATGCCACTGCCCGTGGCGCGCGGAGTGGCGGCCCAGAATTGGAGAGTCCGGTCGCCATTTCCCAGTGTGCAACTGTTGATTTTAGCCGCGAACTCGACCGTGAACGCCGTGTCTGCCGTCACGCTGTTTTTCCAAGCGGAGTCAGTCGTACGCCAATAGGGCTGCTTGCCGTTTGGAACGACGGAAAGAACACCATTCATGCCGATCGTCGCGCCGGACTGGCCGTTGATCGTCCAGTCGGAGGCGTTCGCCGAAGCCGAAATCCTGGTGTCATTGGCATCCATCTCGTATTTGACGGGGAAGTCGATCGACGCCTTCGGCACCGGCACCGGGACGTACGCGCCCTTCGTGAAACGAAGATAGTCGACTTGCGCCTTGCCCGTCCAGCCACCGCCGGGAGAACCGAGCAACATTCGATAAAGCGTGGATTTGTCGTACGTAAAGCCCGTGCCCAGATTTGACGCCACAAGGACGTCGTCCACCCACACGGCGTGTACCGCCTTGCCCCCTTCGCGGGCGATACGATACGTATGCCAGACCGAAGTGTCCAGATTCGTGAGCGTCGTCCCGTTCCACTTGATTTTGTCGCCGAAGAGGTTCAGGCGGGCGTAGACCTTCGAATCGCTGGGTCCGGCCTCGATGCAGATCGCGCCGTTGGCACCGGTGCATTCGGTCACCTTGACGCGCGCCTCCACGGTGAAACCATCTGTGGAAGAAGCACCAAGAGCTCGCCAAATGTCGCCATTGGAACCGACTTCCGCAGCACTGCCGAGATACTTGCCGTTGCTGGAAGCGTCGATGGTCATCGCCCCCTCGCCGAGGGTGAAGAAGTTGTCGTTCCACCCCGTGAAGTCATTCGCCCCGGCTCCGTCGAGATCCTGCAGGTCCGGACGAACATCCATCTCGTACTTGTACGTGAATTGCGACGAGTCGCGAGTTTCAATGGCCGGGGCGGAGAGGGCCGCGCCGGCGAAGACGGCGGAAAGCAGCAAGGTTGTGTGTTTCATGGCGAATTTTCCGGTTGGGGTGGGAAGGAATCCCGATCATCCAAGAACGGAGAAAATCGTACCGCAAAAGGGAGCTTTAATGTTCGTGAAAATAAAAACATGAAAACGCGAACATTCGGACGTGCCACGTCAGTCTGCGGCGCGGAAGCGAACCGAAGCGCGGAAAACGCGGGGAGACGAAAGGGAATGGACCGAGCCGAGGGCGAGACGGAACTGGAGCGCGCCGCCGGCGGGGACGGCGAGACCAGCCGGATCGCGCCACGGGGCCGATTTGAGCGCTTCGGGCGAAGCGGCCGTGCGCGCCTCGGCCCGGACCCACGTTTTGGGAGGGATATCGCCTTCGGTTTCCACGCGGTCCACGACCGCCGCCGCGTCGACGCAGTGCGGCTCCGATATCCAGAATTCCTCGGGCCCGCGGTCGAGGACATTGCCCGGCTCGATCGCCGAAACCGAGTGGGGGCCGCGGGTGGGAAGCTTGGTGGTGCGCGTCGGCAGAAAGCCCTCCGGGCCGTTCCACCAGACTTCCGAATACCCGACGTGGTCGCCGAAGATCTTGTGGTTCGCGACGGCGAGATCGACGCGGCCGTCCTCGTTGAAGTCGGCGGCGATGCATCCGGATGCGGCGTGGGTGACGAGATCGAGGCGGTTGGTGCCGGAGAATTCTCCTTCGCGGTTCCAGTAGATGAACGACGGGATGTCGCGGTCGATTTCGCCCTGGTAGCTGCACGCGAAGATGTCGAGCCAGCCGTCGCCGTCGAAGTCGCCCATGCAGAACTGGGATGCGGCGTCGGCGCGCAGGATGCACTTGCGGCTTTCGGAGAAGCCGTCGGGGCCGTTCCAGTAGATTTGGAGGAAGGAGTGGTGCGGCTGGCGGGCGGGCGCGGTGCCGTCACCGCTCGCCTGGCGGGTGTGGCCGCCGAAGATCAGCTCCGGGCGGCCGTCGCGGTCGAGATCGGCGACGCGGGCGCCGGTGCTGAACGGGGCCGCGAACTCCTGGCGGCGCGAAGCGTCGAAGCCATCGGGGCCGCCCCAGAGGACAAGCGAGCGAGCGCCGGTTGTGGGGAGCGCCAGGTCGAGCCAGCCGTCGCCGTCGAGATCGGCGGTCGCGATCCAGCGCAGCGGGCCGGCGTCGGGGCGCTTGAGGCCCGCGCCTGCGACATTGTGGCGGATTCGCGCCGGATCGAGCGGGTAGAGGTCGAGCGTCCCGGTGCGGGTGAAGGCGCCGCCCGGCCCTCCGGAAAAGATGGCGAGCGCGTTCCAGTGGTCGCAGACGGAGACGATGTCGAGATGTCCGTCGCGGTCGAAGTCGGCGACCACCGCGCCCCATCCGATGTCCACGCGAAGCGCCTCGGATTGGGCGATCTGCCCGGCGCCGGGGGTGAAGTGGTGGATCAGGAGGCCGGGGTCCTTGTGGAAGGAGTTTTCGGAATCGTTGCAGACAAGCAGCTCGGCTTGGCCGTCGTCGTCGAGGTCGGCCATGAACGTGTCGATCGCGCACCAGCCGGGGGCCTCGATCCTGCGGTCGGGGGAGTAGCCGTCCGGGCCGCCCGTGTAAACCACGACCTTGTCGTAGCCGTCGGAGCGGCGGCCGTAGTGGTTGACGAGCGCGACGCGGACTTCGCCGCCGGGAGTGCGGAAGAGCCGTGCGCGGCGGGCGTCCTCGCCCGCGAAGCGCCGCGGCTCCGGCACGAACTCGCCGTCTTCGAAGCGGTAGAGCAGCGCGTCGTTTGTGTAAAGCCCGTCCCAGGCGCACTGCGAAAAGAGGACCATGTTGTCGAGCGCCGCTACGTCGGTTGCCGAGCGGGTGGGCACGACGATGCGGTTTTCCGGCAGAAATCCGGCTGCGGAGCCGCGCCAGATCCAGCTGGCGTGATGGCGCACCGCACCGCCACCAGCCACTTCGCGGGCTGGAAGCTCGCGCTCCCAGGGCGCGCGGGCGGCGATCGCGACATCCTCGAAGCCGTCGCCGTCGAAGTCGCCCGTGGCGGCGGACATGGCGAGCGGGGCGTCGAGTTCGAGGACTCTCTCGAACTCGCGGTCTGCGCGGGCCGAGAAAAACACGAGCTTGGTGCCGGTGGAGAGCGTGAAGCAGGTGCGCCCGCCGAGGCGCACCGCGTTCATGAGACGCGAGGGAGGGCATTCCTCCTCCAGCTCCGAACGCAGGCCAGCCTTCTGCTCGGGTCCCAGCAGCTCGCCTTCCGGAACGGGCGGAGTGGAGGAAGAGCGGGTCGGATCGAGCCCTTCCGGAGCGCCCCAGAACACCGCGATTTCCCCCGTGGCATCGTCGCGGCAGGCAAGGTCGTCAAAGCCGTCGCCGTCGAAATCGCCGGCGGCGATGGCGTCGCACTTGGTCTTGAAGTCCGTGAAGCGCCCCCACTCGAAGCCGATTTCGCTTTGGGCGTAGATGCGGACGAAACCCCAGCGCGGCATGGCGAAGACGATGGCGGGGCGGCCGGTGGCGTCGAAGCGGCCCGTCGCGCAGTCGAGCGCGCGGGGCGACTGGAGGCGGATGTGGCGGCGCTCGCCCCAGCGGCCGTCGGCGCCGCCGAAATAAAGGTCGGCCGCGGCAAACGGCGACACCATGTCGTGGTGGCCGACGATCACGACGTCCTGCGTTCCGTCGCCGTCAAGGTCCGCGACCTCGCCGCAGAGCGCGCCCTGCCCGGGCAGCGTCGCGACGCGCTCGCCGGAGGCGGCGTCGTAGATGAAACTCGGAGCCGACTCGTGATGCTCCTGGCAGTTGGCGAAGGGGATGTCGAAATGGCCGTCGCCGTCAAGATCGTAGCGGAAGATGCGCTGAAGGACGCCGGCCCTGGAGACGTAGAGGTTCTGCCCGGCGTTTCCGAACGAGCCGCGGCGGAAGGCGTCAAAACCCTCGACGATCCAGGGCGCCGGATCGGCGCCGGGGAGCGGCGCATCCGCGCCCAAGACCGCCGCGGCCCGGACGGCCGCGGCGGAACAGACGATTGCAATCCGTGTTTTCATGACGGAAATGCTACCCGCCCGAACCGCGAAAAGGTTTTCAAAAATAAAAATGTAAAATCCGGGACGGTTTTGAAAAAAAGATTTTAGACGTATCTAAAAATTTTTGTTGACGCAAACTCTCCTTGGGTCTATCATTGCGCCCCGTTAGCCGCGCCTAACATCCGGAAGGCGGCCCGCCCCCCGCGGCGGGAATGCGGCGAAACGGACCGAAACGCAATGATTCCCCTGAACTTGATGAACGCCGGCGAAACCTACCGCGTGAAGCGGATCGGCGGCGACGACGCGGCCAAACGGCACCTCGAAGAACTCGGATTCGTCGTCGGGGCGGAAGTGACGATCGTCACCGCGTCCCCGGACGGCAACCTCATCGTGAACGCGAAAGGCGCGCGCGTGGCCCTCGACGCGGGGCTCGCGCGCCGGATCTTCGTGTGATCCGAAACGTTTTTTTCCCCGAACACTCAACCCTCCCCAACGCATGAAAACGCTGAAAGACGCCAAGATCGGCGACACCGTGAAGGTCGTGAAACTCCACGGCGAAGGCCCGCTCAAACGCCGGGTCATGGACATGGGCATCACCAAGGGCGTGGAAATCTACGTCCGCAAGGTGGCCCCGCTCGGAGATCCCGTGGAAATCACCGTCCGCGGCTACGAGCTCTCGCTCCGCCGCATGGACGCCGAAATCGTCGAAATCGCCTAGAGGAACCCTGCCATGGCCATCAAGATCGCACTCGCCGGAAACCCCAACTGCGGCAAGACCACGCTCTTCAACGCCCTCACCGGCTCCAACCAGTACGTCGGCAACTGGCCCGGCGTCACGGTCGAGAAGAAGGAAGGGCGAATGAAGGGCCACAAGGACGTCGTCGTCCAGGACCTTCCCGGCATCTACTCCCTCTCTCCCTACTCCCTCGAAGAGGTCGTCGCCCGCAACTACCTCGTCGAGGAGAAGCCCGACGCGATCCTGAACATCGTCGACGGCACCAACATCGAGCGCAACCTCTACCTCACGACGCAGCTCGTCGAACTCGGACTCCCGATGGTCATCGCCGTCAACATGATGGACCTCGTGAAGAAGGCCGGCGACAAGATCGATTTCGACAAGCTCGGCAAGGCGCTCGGGTGCGAAGTCGTCGCCATCTCCGCCCTCAAGGGCGACGGCGGCGAGGACGTCGCCGGGAAGGCGTTCGAACTGGCGAAGGAACACCGTCGCGGCGAACTGCCGCACGTCTTCCACGGCAGCGTCGAACACGCCCTCGCCCACATCGAGGAATCGATCCAGGACATCGTCCCCTCGAAGGACGCGATCCGCTGGTTCGCGATCAAGATCTTCGAACGCGACGCCAAGGTGATCGAGCGCCTCGGCCTCGCCAAGGAGCTCGTCGACCACATCGAGCAGCACGTCAAGGACTGCGAAAAGGAGCTCGACGACGACGCGGAGTCCATCATCACCAACCAGCGCTACGAGTACATCCGAAAGCTCGTCTCCGACGCGGTCGTGAAGAAGCCCCGCAAGGACAACCTCAGCGCGTCCGACAAGATCGACCGCGTGGTCACGAACCGCTGGCTCGCGATCCCGATCTTCGCCGCCGTGATCTGGTTCATGTACTACGTCGCCGTCCAGACCCTCGGCGGCTGGCTCACCGACTGGGCCAACGACGGCGTGTTCGGCGACGGCTGGTTCGTCTACAAGACCGCGGACAGGGCCGCGTTCTGCTCCGACGAGGTGAACGCGAAGCGCACGGCCGTCCTGGGCGAAATCATCGAAGCCGAACATTTCAACGCCGAGAACGCCGCCGCCATCGAGGCGGGTTCCGTCGAAGCGCGCGAAGTGCCCGCGGAATACACCTGGGAAAACGTTTCCGGCGATTTCGGCGCGGCCGAAAAGATCAAGGGCGACTGGGAAGGCGCCTACGCCGAAGCGTACAAGGCCGCCAACGGCGACGCCGCCGAAGTCCCGACCGAGACCGGCGAAGACGGCGAGGAGCGCATCGTCGTGGACGAAGCGCTCGCGAAGGACGTGACGGTCCACATCACGTTCGACGACGAGGAGACCGGCGAAATCGACGAAGAGGCCACGCGCGACTACGGCTACGAGGACTACCTCGCCGCCTGCCAAGTCGAGGAGCCGGACCCCGCCGACTTCGGGCTCTGGGTCCCCGGCATCCCGGCGCTCGCCGAAGACCTCTTCGCGGCGATCGGCATCCCGGAGGACCACTGGCTGCACACGCTCGTCTTCGACGTCGTGTTCATGGGCGTCGGCACGATCCTCGGCTTCGTCCCGCAGATCATCGTCGTGTTCCTCTTCCTCGCCTTCTTCGAGGATGTGGGGTACATGGCCCGCGTCGCGTTCATCATGGACCGCATCTTCCGCAAGTTCGGCCTCTCCGGCAAGAGCTTCATCCCGATGCTCGTCGGCATGGGCTGCGGCGTCCCGGCCGTCATGGCCACGCGCACGATCGAATCGCAGCGCGACCGCCGCATGACGATCATGCTCGGCACCTACATCCCCTGCGGCGCCAAGTACGCCATCATCGCGATGTTCGTCACGGCGTTCTTCGGCGGAAACGCCGCCGTCGCGACCTCCATGTACCTGCTGGGCGTCGCCACGATCGTTCTCGGCGGCATCGCGCTGAAGAAATTCCGCGCCTTCGCCGGCGATCCGGCCCCGTTCGTCATGGAGCTGCCGGCGTATCACATGCCGACCCTTTCCGGCATCCTCATCCACACCTGGGAGCGCACCAAGGCCTACATGATCAAGGCCGGCACGATCATCTTCGTCGCCTGCGTCGGCATCTGGTTCCTGAGCCACTTCTCCTGGAGCCTCGCGCTGCTCGACGACGAAAGCCTCGCCGATTCGATCCTCGCTTCGATCGGCGGCGCGTTCGCGTGGATCTTCGCGCCGCTCGGCTTCGGCACCTGGCAGGGCGCCGCCGCCACGGTCACGGCCGAAATCGCCAAGGAACAGGCCGTCGCGGACCTCGCGATGCTCGCGGGCGACACGGTCGAATCCGTCGGCGTCGCGGCCGGCATCAACGCCCTGTTCGATTCCTTCAACCCGGGCCTCGGCCTCGCGACCCTCACCGGCCTCTCGTTCATGGTGATGAACCTCTTCGACCCGCCGTGCCTCGTCGCGATCGCGACGACCTTCCGGGAAATGGGAAGCGCCAAGTGGGGCTGGATCGCCGTCGGCTTCCAGTTCATCATGGGATACTGCATGGCCCTCGTCACGTTCCAGCTCGGCAAGGTCCTGTTCTTCGGTCAGCCGTTCGGCTTCGGCACCGCCGTCGCCGTGGCCGTCGTCCTCGCGGCGATCTGGCTCGTGGTCCGGCCGATGCCGAAGACCAAGTAGCCGCATCCTCCCAGGCGAATTCCCCCGCTCCGCCGCGCGCGGGGCGGGGGATTCCTTTTTCCCCTTCCCTCCCCTCCGGTTCCAACCATGAATCCCGCCGAAATCGTCGTTTTCCTCCTCTTCGCCGCCGCGTTCGCCGCGGCCCTCCGCTACTGCCTCCGCCACGGCCTCTGCGGAGGAAACGACTGCTCGAAGTGCGGCGGAAACTGCGCTTCATGCCGCGGCGGCGGCTGCAGAGGTTGCGGCGGCCCGTGCCACGGCCGTCCCGGCGCGCCGGATGTCGGAAAACGTGGTAACATGGGGCGCCAATGAAAACTCCAGCCCTCCTTCTCGCATGGACCGCGGCGTCGGCGCTTTCCGCCGCCGCGGTTTCGCTTCCCCATATTTTCGGCGACGGCATGGTCCTCCAGCGCGGCGCCAAGGTCCCCGTCTGGGGCAAGGGCGCGCCCGGCGAAGCCGTCACCGTCTCCTTCGCCGGACAGTCGGTCTCCGCGACGACCGGTCCCGACGGCCGGTGGCGCCTCGACCTCGCGCCCCTCGCCGCCAGCGGCGAAGGCGCCGACTTCTCCGTCAAGGGCGAAAACGAGATCGTCCTCCGCGACGTCGTGGTCGGCGACGTCTGGTTCTGCTCCGGCCAGAGCAACATGGAATTCACGATGAGCGCCCGCCGCAAGGTCAAGGACTGGGAGCGCGAAGTCGCCGCCGCGAACTGGCCGTTGATCCGGCACTTCCACGTCGCCCACAAGGTCGCCGCCGCCCCGCTGGACGACGTGCAGGCCAAGTGGGAGGCGACGACGCCGGAAACGATCCCCCCGCAGAGCGCCGTCGCGTTTTTCTTCGGCGAAACGCTCCACAAGGAACTGGGCGTTCCGGTCGGCCTGATCAATG
The DNA here is from genome assembly GCA_946534105.1 of uncultured Verrucomicrobiota bacterium. GTDB lineage: Bacteria > Verrucomicrobiota > Kiritimatiellia > RFP12 > UBA3636 > UBA3636. The sequence goes on along the minus strand of CAMNCG010000031.1, from coordinate 10,569 downwards.
CGTCCTGGGGCGGCACCCGCATCGAACCGTGGACGCCCGCCGCCCATCCCGACGACCTCTGGCTGCTGCAGAACGTCCGCAAATGGGACCGCCCGCACGACGTCCCGACCGTTCTCTGGAACGGCATGGTCGCCGGCCTCGTCCCGTACGCCATCAAGGGCGCGATCTGGTACCAGGGCTGCGCCAACCGCACGGACGGCGACGCCTATCTGGACAAGACGGTTTCCCTCGTGCGCGGTTGGCGCCGCGAGTGGGGACAGGGCGATTTCCCGTACTTCCTCGTCCAGCTCGCGCCGTACGCCTACGGCAACCCCAAGGACACCTCGCTCGCCATCCTCCAGGAGGCGCAGGCGCGCGTCGAAACCGTCGTGCCGAACAGCGGCTACACGGTCATCAACGACGTCGGCGACGTGAACGACATCCACCCGACCGACAAGCGGACCGTCGGCATGCGCCTCGCGGACCAGGTCCTCGACCGCGTCTACGGCCGGTTCGTCCGCCCGTGGAAAACCCCAGTCGCGACCGGCATGGAAGTCGAAGGCGCCAAGGTCCGCGTCTCGTTCGAGAACGCCGACGGCCTCAAGACGCGCGACGGCCTCCCGCCGACGGAGTTCGAGATCCGCGACCTCGCCGGGGCGTGGGTCACGGCCGACGCCGAGATCGAGGGCCCGGACGTGGTACTTTCCGCGGAGGGAGTCTCCCACCCGATCGGCGTCCGCTTCGCCGCGTACAACGGCTCCACGCCGAATCTCGTGAACGGCGCGGGCCTTCCCGCCGGCCCGTTCCGCCTCGGGCGCCCCTGCCCGCTCGGCGCGGCCGAAACCTTGCCGGAATCCGAAGGCTACGTCTGCGTCCAGCGCTACGACATCCCGGCCAACTGCGACCTGCGCAAGGACCTTCCCCCCGCCCCCGTTTCCGTCGCGTCCCCGGAGCGCGTCGGCTATCTGCTCGAACTGCAGGACAAGTCGGGCGACACGCAGTTCGCGTTCGCCTCGATGGACGCCTTCGCGTCCGATTCCGACGAGATGGCCCTGCGCGTCGATCCCAGGCCCGCCGACCTGCGCGTCCCCGTCTCGAATCTCGTCGTCCGCTCGAACCGCGCCGGATCCGTCCGCCCGGACCCGGTCCCCGGATTCGTCGAGTTCTACTTCAGCAACTACGGCACCTCGACCACGGGGACTCCCGCCGGCGGCGATCCGAAAAAATACGATTTCGACGACAAGCCGGCACCCGAAGCCGTGAACGGACTCGGCTACGGATGCCTTCAGGTCCACGACCTCTCCTCGAAGGCGACCGTACTCGCGTTCAACCACTTCAACAACGCAAGCATCCCCTGCGACGTCGGCATCGGCAGGGGAACCGGCGAACATCCCGACTGGACCTTCGCCCGCAACGGCGGATCGTACGCCGCCCGCCGGATTTCGGTCTGGGTGAAGCCCGCGCGCTGAGCGGGCGGCGCCCGGGACCGAGGACGGACCGGAAAACGGAGGGCTTCGCACGCCGCGCGCGCGAAGCCCTTTGCGTTCTGCGCCGCCCCTTCCGGAGCGGCGCCGGCCGTCAGACGGCGCGGTTGCCGGCGAGGAAGCCGCCGCCCACGAGGTAGGCGTAGCTCTCCTCGACCGTCTGCCACATTTCCTTGACGGAGTAGTCGTGCTCTACGATGACCGTGGGGACGCGTTCGGGAATCACGGCGAAGAGCCCCTTCACGTCCATGTCGCCCTGGCCGACGGGGCAGAGGCGCACCTTGCGGTCGAGGATGCCGTTCACGTAGGTCTGCGACGCCGCGTCCTGCTTGAACGGGCCGTCCTTGAGGTGGACGAGGACCGTGCGCGGGGCGAAGCGCCGCATCATTTCGACGGGGTCGTTCGCGCCGAAGTTGTTGGACCAGTAGGCGTCGATCTGGAACTTCACGTCCGGGCAGAGTTCGGCGTAGATGTCGTACTTCAGGCGGCCGTCGATGCGTTCGAATTCGAAGGCGTGGTTGTGCTGGAACAGCGTGATGCCGGCCTTGGCGAAGATTTCCTGCATCGCGTTCGTGTTGTCCGCGGTGCGCTTGATCGCGTCCAGGTCCTTGAAGTCGTCCGGGCCGTAGCCGCAGACCGCCTTGTCGAGGCGCATTTCGCCGAGATCGTCGATGATCTTCTGGCACTCTTCGGGCTTGTGGGCCCACGGGGAGTGGGTCGAAAACATGTCGAGGCCGAGATCGTCGAGCAGGGCGCGGAATTCGCGCGGCGAATAGTCGTGCAGGCCGGCCGGTTCGACGACCTTGTAGCCGATTTCGGCGACGCGCTTCACGACGGCGGTGAAATCCGCCTTCGTCTGGGAGTACGAACGGAGGGAGTAGAGCTGGAGTCCGATGGGTTTCATGGTCGTTTGGATTCGGGGTGGAAGGTCAGGGGGTCACGGTCCAGCCGTTGCGGGCGCGGTCGCGGCCGAGGGAAATGCCGCGGCCGGAACCGGGGGCGAAGTCCATCGCCGCGGGATTCCAGTCGAAGCCCGTGTCGTGCACGTAGCTGAGGTTGCAGAGGTGGCAGAGAACGCAGCTGCGGGCGCCAGTCTCGGCCGGGCTGATCGGCTCCTTTCCGGAGAAGTGGCACTGCACGAAGTTGCGAACCTGCTCGGGGGACTCGTAGAGCTGGACGGGGGCGGTGTCGAGCGAAAAGCGGGCGCGAAGAGCCGCGAGGGCCCTTTCGAGGGCGTCGTCCTTCTTGTCCGTCGCGTCCGTGCCGTAGTCCTTGCCGACCGAAGAGGCGACGAGGCATTCGGGGCGGAACGACGCGTCCTCGATCGCGGCGCGGACCTCGGGCGTCGGGCGCACGGGACCGGTGCCGGCCCAGACCGCGATCTTGCCGCGGTTCACGGCGACGACGCCATCCGTTCCGTAGAAGACGGTGCCCCAGACGCCGAACGGGCCGTGGTAGAGCGTCACGTCCCCGTGCGGCGCGCGGAAGACCATCCGCATGCCGAACTGGCGGCGGCCGCCGTGGAAGAGGTTGTCGGAATACGGCTCGTCGGAGCGAATCACGCGGTACGGGCCGCTTTTGTCCATGTCGAGCCCCCACTGCGCGATGTCGAGGTGGTGGGCGCCCCAGTCGCCGTTGTAGCCGCTGCCCAGATCGTCGTCGAAGCGCCAGAACATGGGGTAGAAATCGTGGACGCCGCGGGGCGCGAGCTGGTCGGAGTACGGGCGCCACTTCGCCGGGCCGAGCCACATGTCCCAATCGACGTCGGGGTTGTGCGCGCCTTCCTTGGCGGCGTTTCCGGGCTCGTCCCAGAATCGCACCGGGTGGGACGGGCCGCCGAGCTTCTGGCCGCCGCGGCCGTAGTTGGCGTCGACGAACTTCACGTCGCCGATGCAACCGTTGCGGACGACCATGCAGGCCGTGCGGAAGACGGGCCAGGAACGCTGCATGGAACCGGTCTGGAAGACGCGGCCGGTGGCCTTCTGCACGGCCACGATCGCCTTCGCCTCCTCGATGCTGTAGGCGAGCGGCTTTTCGCAGTACACGTCCTTGCCGGCCTTCATGGCCTCGACGGCCATGTAGCCATGCCAGTGATCCGGAGTCGAAATGCAGACCATGTCGATCGCGGGATCGGCGAGCACGTCGCGAAAATCGGCGACGGCGCGGCACGGCGCGGCGTCCTTCACGCCGGCGGCGGCGTAGAAATCGTCCACCTGCTTCGCGGCGGCGGCGCGGCGCGACGCATCGCAGTCGCACGTCGCGACGACGCGGGCGCCGAGATCGTGCTGGCGGCAGAACGTGGGCACAAGAACGGTGCGGGCCTGAATGCCGCACCCGATGATCGCGACGGCGTGAACGCGGTCGTTTGACGGTTGTTTTGCTTTCATGAGCCCCCATTCTACAACAAAACGCCAAACGCATGTGGAGAAAACGAAAAAAGCGGGTGCCCTCGCCCGAAGGATGACGCGTTGCGCGCCGCGAGGCTTGCAAAACTTCCGCTTTTGGTGCAAAATGTGCCTCTCAGAACGGCACCGGGACCATTTTGGGCGTTCAGGAGCCGTTCGGACAGCCAAACAAGGTAGATCCCATGCCAAAAGACTCCTCCAGCGACAGCCCGCCCGCCGCGCCGGTGTTCACCGCGCGCGAGGTCCTTTGCGGGGCCTCGGCCTCAAGCGGCCGCGAGCTCGTCGATCAACTCGTCCGCCTCGTCGTCTCGAACCACGACGTCGGCGGCTTTGACGCGGTTTCCGCCGCGGTTCGCGCCCGGATGGAAGCTTCTTCCGTCGTGGTGGCCCCCGGAGTCGCGATTCCGCATGCGCGCATCGAGGGACTTTCCGGCACATTCGTCGCGATCGCGACGGTTCCGGGCGGCGTTCCGTTCGGAGGCGAGGAGCCCCCGGTCCGCCTCGCCGTTCTCGTCCTCACCCCGGCCGACGCCCCGGCCGGCTACCTCCGCGTCGCGGCCGGCGTCGCCCGCCGCGTCTCCGACCCCGGGTTCACGGACCGCGTCTGCGCGCTCGACACCCCTGAAAAAGTCGCCGCCGCATTCGGCTGCGGCGAAGACCGACCCCTCACCGGCGACGTGACGGCGCGCGATCTCATGGCGCCGCCCGTCACGGTGCTCCACGAGACGAACAGCGTCAAGGACGCCATCGACGCCATCGTGCGCACCGGTCTTCCGGAAATCCCGGTCGTGGACAAGGAGGGGGACCTTGTCGGCGTCGCCTCGGCGCGCGCGCTCCTCCGCGTGTGCGTGCCCGACTACCTTCTCTGGATGGAGAATCTCTCCCGCTTCTCCAACTTCGAACCCTTCGGCACGATCCTGCGCAAGGAGTCGAGCACCTGGCTCGCCGACATCATGGACGACGACTTCGCCTCGGTCCCGGCCGACGGCCCCGCCATCGCGGTGGCCGAGGCGCTCGCCCGCCATGGGGCCGACACCTGCTACGTCGTCGACGGCGCCCGCCTCGTCGGCGTGGTCGCCCTTCCCCGCTTTCTCCACAACGTCTTCCGCGATTGATTTCCGCCATGTCCGCATTCTCCGCTTCCAGGCGCACGCTCCTTTTCCAGTTCGCCGGAATGTTCGCCGCGGCCGTCCTGGCCGGGTTCCTCGCCTCGCTCCTTCCGACGCCGGAAAATCCCGCCGGCGTGTACCCCGATCTCGCCGCCGCGGCCTCCCCCGCGCGGCTGCTGGGCCTCCGGCAGATCGCCGCGGTCTCCGTCTTCACGCTCATCATCTGCGCCACGCTCATGTTCGAGGAGCGCCGCCTCGGCGTCGCCTTCCTCGGCATTGCGACGCTGCTCGCGCTGAAGGTGATCACGCTCACGGAGTTCGTCCACAGCACCGAACTGCACATCATCCTGCTCCTCGTCGGCATGATGACGCTCGTGGGGGCCCTCAAGGACATCGGCTTCTTCACGTGGATCATCCAGACGATCATCAACGCGAAGAAGATGACCGGCTTCAAGTTCGTCGCGATCCTGATGCTGCTCTCCGGCGTCATGCCCGGCATCGTGGACGAAGTGACCTCGATCGTGTTCGTTCTCGCGCTTGTCTTCCAGGTGTGCGACACGCTGAAGCTGCGCCCCACGCCCTTCGTCCTCATGAGCGTGATGGCGACGAACATCGGCTCCACCGGCACGATGCTCGGCAACCCCGTCGGCATCCTCATCGGCACGAAGGCCGAATACCACTGGAACCCGACGGCCGCCGGCACCGACCCGGGCGTGCCGCTTTCCTTCGGGGACTTCATCTTCCACGCGACGCCGATCACGTTCCTGAGCCTCGTCGCGGTCTTCCTCGTGCTTCTCGTCTACTACCGCAAGGAAATCCGCCTCCTCGACGAACGCCTCGCCGAGCGGCGCGCGAGCCACATCGGCCTCGGCCCGATGGTCCAGATCCCGTACCGGACCGGACTCGCGATCCTCGTCGGATCGCTCGTCTTCATCGCGTCGCACCATCCCCTGGAGCACGCCCTCGGACTGGAGCCGAACACGATGCTCGTCGCCGCACCGCTCGCGATCGCCGGCCTGCTCATGGTCTTCCGCAGCCACCGTGCCCGGCACTACGTCGAAAATTCGATCGAGTGGTGGAGCCTTCTGTTCTTCATGATGCTCTTCGCGGTCTCCTTCGCGCTGGAGCACTGCGGCGTCACGGACGTCATCGCCGATCGCATCGCGCCGGACGGCGCGACGCCGAGCAAGTACGTCCTCACGCCGCTCATCGTGGCGATCACGGCCGTCGGATCCGCGTTCGTCGACAACATCGTCTTCGTCTCGACCTTCATCCCGATCGTGAAGAAGATCGTCGCCAACGCCCCGGAAATGTCGCCCCTCTGGTGGGCGCTCCTTTTCGGCGCCTGCTTCGGCGGCAACATCACCGCCATCGGATCCACGGCCAACCTCGTCGCGATCAGCATGCTCGGCAAGCGGTACTCGATCAAGGTCGCCTTCCTCGAATGGCTCAAAATCGGCCTCGTCGTCGGCGCGGTTTCCTGCGCCGTCGCGACCGCCGTCGTGCTCTGCTACTACAAAACCCCCGCGGCCGGATAGGCCGCGCCCGTTCCACGCCTCTCCCCCACCCTCCCCAAAATGCCCCTGCACCGCAAAACCGAAACGGAAGACAAATTCGACTTCACCCTGGACGAAATCCGCGCCTGGGGCGGAGATCGCCTCTTCGAGGAGGCGATGGCGCAGTATGTGGACAAGAACGCCGTGTCCGGCGCCCGCTGGGCGGGCGGAACCGGCGAAGCCGACATTGTCCACGCCGGGCACCAGTTGCACACCGCGTTCCGCTCGGAACCCGGCAGCCGCCAGCTCGTCACCAACCTCTGCCCGTGCGCGGTGTCCCGGCGAGACGGAAAGGTGTGCGTCCACATGATGGCGGCCGCGATCACGCTCGCGCAAGGCCCGGCCAAGGCCCGGAAACGCCGCCTCGCGGAACGGAGGGCCGCCGCCGAGGCGTCCCGCCCCGCCGTCCCCGACGTTCCCCCGGAAACCGTGGCGGCCCCGCCCGCACCCCCTCGTTCGCACACGTCGGTCGCCGAGGCCGCGAAACACGCCGCCATCGAGGTCGCGAAGGCCCGCGCCGCCGCCGAGGCGGACGCCGCCGCGAAGAACGCCATCCGGGGAGGCGGTCCCGGCCGCATCTCGCGCACCGCGGCCCCGCGCCTTCCGGGCGCTTCGCGCCGCGTCGGCGACGGACCGAAGATCCGGTTCTACATTCCGGCGGACTGGGAAACGCGCTTCCGCGCGGCGGGAAAGGTCCCGCTCGCGATTTCCGTGAGTCCGGACGACACCCCGCGCCCGCGATCCCTGCGCGACATCGTGACGCGCAAGGACTCTCCGGACCCCGTTCTGCGCGCGTTCGACCCGACGCCGGAGGAGGACGATCTGCTCTTTACGTTCGAAAGCCTCTTCCCCCTCAACGGCCCCTCGGCGATCGGCCGCAACATCCCGCTCGACGGCAAGTCGTTCTTCGCCGCGCTCGACCGGTTCGGGGAGGACGGCATCCCGATCCACCTCGCCGGCCCGACGCAGCCCGGCGCCCCGCGGACGCTCTCGGTCCGGGGTTCCTCCCACACCGTCCATTCCGTCCTTTCCGTGACGCTCGCCGCCGACAGCGGCGAACTCCAGCTCTCGCTGGAAACGGACATCCCCGACGCCCCCGAGAACGCCCCGCGCCCGCGCTATCTCGTGTACCGCGACGTGGCCGACTGGCGCGCCGACCGCGCCTACGCGATCTGCGGCGACACGCTCCACCCGCTCAAGCACGTCGTGCCCGGAGCCTACGGCGACGTCTACGACCGCGACGTCTACGTCCTCCAGCGCCGCGAGGCCATCGCCTTCATCCGCCGCGAATACCGCGGCGAGATGCGCATGGCGGGCACCCTCAAGCCCCTCCGCGACATCCTGCAGGAGGATTTCCGCTCCTCGGTCGACGAATCGCTCTTCACGATCAAGCTCGGCGCCCCTCGCTTCGTGCTGGACGCGGCCGGCAGCCCGGCGTCCGTCACCCTCGCGCTCCACGCCGTCTATTCCGGCCTCCCGGCGGCGGACGCCACCGCGGAGGGAGGGCCGCCCGCGGCCGCCGCCCCGATTGTCGTCGACGTCGTTTCCGCCAACACCGCGCAGGACTTCACGATTCCGGATCCCGACGACAACTTTCTCTACTACGCCCGCAACCGCCCCGCCGAGAACCTCGCCCTCGCGCGCCTCGCCGCGCGGGGGCTCGCCGAACCGAAAGTCCAGCAACCCGCTTCGCGCCAGACGCTGGTCGCGCCTCCGCTCGACCTCCGCCCCGAGGCGCCGGCGACCCCGGAATTCACCATCCCGAACATCGTCGGCGACCAGAAGGTGCTCGAATTTCTGGCGACCATGGTGCCGATCCTGCGGCGCAACGGCTGGGAAGTCGTGCTGGACGACACCCTCCGCAACTACGACGCCTCGCTCACCCGCGTCGCGCCGCGCGTCACCATCCGGGATCTCCCCGGCGAAAGCGCCTTCGAGATTTCCTACGTGCTCGCCTCCGAGGACAACTCGATCGAACTGCCCGAATCGCTCGTCGTGGTGCCACCGGTTCCGCGGCCGCCGATTCGCACCGGCCCCGGCCGTCCGGCCAAGGAGGTGCCGCGCCCGGCTTCGCCGTCGTTCGTCGTGTGGCATGGCGAAAACGTCTACTTCGACCGCTCCGCGATCGAGGAGCTGAACACCGTCCTGGAGGAATGCACCGCCCCCGGCTCGCGCCACAAGGGCAAGACGGCCCCGCCCCCCGGCGCGCCGCGCGTGGTCCCGTCGGTCTACACGTACTACGTGAAGAGCCGCATGGACGAACTCGCGGCGAGCGGCGTGAAGATCGTCTCGGCGCCCGACGACTGGCTCCGCGACGCCGACATCGAGTCGGCCCGCTCCGAGCTCCAGCCGGTTCCCCTCCAGGAGCCGCTCCGCTCCCTCCTGCGCCCGTATCAGGCGATCGGCGTCGCATGGCTGCGCTCGCTGGAAATCAAGGGACGAGGCGGCATCCTCGCCGACGAAATGGGCCTCGGCAAGACCATTCAGACGCTCGCCTGGCTCTCCCTCCAGCGCTTCAACCCGGCTTCGCAGGGCCGCCCCGCGCTCGTCGTGTGCCCGACTTCGCTCGTCCACAACTGGCTCCACGAGGCGCGCCACTTCACCCCGCAGCTCCGCTCCATCGCGATCACGGGGTCGCAGCGGCACGAGGATTTCGACAAGATCCCGGAGTCCGACGTCGTCATCACGTCCTACGCCCTCATCCGGCGCGACGTCGAAATCTACCGCAGGATGCGGCTCTCGGCGATCGTCCTCGACGAGGCGCAGAACATCAAGAACCGCAACACCCAGAACGCGCGCTCGGTGAAAAGCCTCGACCCGACGGCCTCGCGCCTCGTCGTCACCGGCACACCGATGGAAAACTCCGTCGCGGACGTCTGGAGCATCATGGACTTCCTCCAGCCCGGCTATCTCGGCCCCTACGAGCGCTTCCGGCGCGAATGGGAGGAGAAGTTCCTGCTGCCGCCCTCCGACGAGCGGCACGTCGCCACCGCGAAGCACCTCGGCGAAAAGATCGCGCCGTTCCTCCTGCGCCGCCTCAAGAAGTCGGTCGCGAAGGAGCTTCCGCCCAAGACGACGCGCATCTCCTGGTGCAAGCTGAGCGACGACCAGCGCCGCGCCTACGACATGATGCTCGGCGAGGCGCGCGCCCGCGTCACCGGCGCGGTCCGGGAAAACGGCTTCGAGAAGTCGCGCATGATCATCCTCACGGTGCTCCTCCGCCTTCGCCAGATCTGCTGCCACCTCTCCCTGCTCGGCAAGGACAATCCGTTCCCGCGCACGAAGGAACCGTCCGGAAAGCTGGAACAGCTCTTCCAGATTCTCGACGACGCCATCGGCTCCGGACACCGCATCCTCGTCTTCTCGCAGTTCGTCGAGATGCTCCACATCATCCGAAAGGCGCTCGAGGACCGCGGGATGGCGTTCTGCTACCTCGACGGCTCCTCCAAGGACCGCCTTCAGGAGGTGCAGCGCTTCAATTCGAACGCGTCGATCCCCGTCTTTCTCATCTCGCTCAAGGCGGGCGGCTCCGGCCTCAACCTCACGGGCGCGGACGAGGTCGTCCACTTCGACCCGTGGTGGAACCCCGCCGTCGAGGACCAGGCGACCGACCGCGCGCACCGCATCGGTCAGAAGAACCACGTAAACGCCTTCCGACTCATCGCCGAAGACACGATCGAATCGCGCGTCCTCGACATGCAGCGTCGCAAGCGCACGATCATGAAGTCCGTCGGCCTCGGGGACGACGCCCAGACGATTTCAAAGCTCACCTGGGCCGACGTCCAGAAGCTCCTCGACATCGCCTGACCCCCGCCGCCCGTTTCCGAACCCCCACCTCCGTCGCGCGCTTGCATGGTGGAGGGGCTGCCCCCAGGCGTTGGCGGGGGCGACGGTGACCACCTCCGTCGCGCGCTTGCATGGTGGAGGGGTTCTGCATGTCGAGAGGAGGGAGCGGCGACGAAAAAGGGTGTGACCAAACTTTTGTCAGCGGCATGGCGCGCCCGTACGCGGGCTTGCGCTTGCGTGTGCGCCCTAG
>CAMNCG010000030.1 GCA_946534105.1 uncultured Verrucomicrobiota bacterium | reverse complement strand
CGACGTCTTCCAGCCCAACGGCTACACGAAGGAGGAGATGAAGATGGTGAACGAGGCGCGCAAGATGCTCCACTTCCCGGACCTGCGCCTCACCTGCACGAGCGTCCGCGTGCCCTCCCTGCGCGCGCACTCCGAGTCGCTCAACCTTGAATTCGGGCGCAAGGTGACGCCGGAGATGGTTCGGGAGGTGCTCGCCACCGCTCCCGGCGTCGTGGTCGTGGACGATCCCGCCGCGAACAAGTACCCGCTTCCGATCGACGCCTCGGGCCGCGGCGAAGTCCTCGTCGGGCGCATCCGCCAGGACATTTCGAACCCCGACGGCACCGGAATCGACCTGTTCGTCTCCGGCGACCAGCTTCTCAAGGGCGCGGCGTACAACGCCGTCCAGGTGGCCGAGCTGCTCTAGGCTCCCCAACCGCCGGCCGCGCGCCCCGGCGTTTCCGCCGCGAGCGCGTGGTCGATGCAGCGCGGCACGGAGTCGCGCAGGTGCGTGACGAAGAGAAGCGTCGCGTCCGGCCCCGCGCACAGTTCGTCCACCACGCGCAGGAAGCGCCCGCGGTTCTTCGCGTCGAGGTTCTGGCAGGGCTCGTCGAGGACGAGCAGCGGCGGCTCCTTGACGATCGCGCGCGCCAGCATCGCGAGACGCCGCGCGCCGCCCGAAAGCGACGACACGCGCCGCCCCTCTTCCGCGGAGAGTCCGACGCGCCCGAGCGCGCGGCGGGCCTTCGCGAGGCGCGCCGCAGTCCGCCTTTTCAGCGGGACGGCGGCGTCGTCGAGCCCCGACAGCACGGTGTCGAGAACCGTCAGCGACCCGTCCGCGAAGGTCTGCATCTCCGGCGAAACCCAGCCGACGCGCTTTTTCACGTCCCAGACCGATTCGCCGGTGCCGCGCCGGCGGCCGAAAAACCGAACGTCCTCGGAATACGCCTGGGGATGGTCGCCCACGACGAGCGCCAGAAGCGTCGATTTGCCGCACCCGTTCGGGCCGGAAACCAGCCATTTTTCGCCGCGCCGGACCGTCCAGTCGAGGTCCCGGAACACGACCGCGTCCCCGTAGCGCACCGTGACGGAGCGCATTTCGACGAGCGCGGGCGCCTCCGCGGCGGCGCCCGCGTTCGCCCCGGCGCGTCCGGCGCGGCGCCCCGCGACGGACGACGCGCGCCAGACCGTGGCCTCGCGGCGGCGAGGCGCGGAGGCGGCGCCGCCGGGCGCGGTGCATTCGACCGGCGCGCCGCGGCCGGGGGAAACCGGCGCTCCGGCCGCGGGCCCCTGGTAGAGCACCCGGCCGTCGGGACCGAGCAGCAGCAGGTCGGTGATGCCGGGCGGCAGTTCCTCCGGACGGACGGTCGAAAAGAGGACCGACGGGCCGCGCCGCGCCTTCGCGAGCCGCGAAACCATGGAAAACAGGATGTCGCGGCTCGGACCGTCGAGCCCCACCGCCGGCGCGTCGAGGAGGAGCAGGACCGGACGCTCCAGAAGCGCGCGGCACAGGAGCGCGCGTCGCATTTCGCCGTTCGAAAGCGCCGCGAGGCGCCGGTCGCCGAGCGCCCCGAGACCGAGCGCGCGCACGAGGGACGCGCGCCGGCGCGCGAAGGCGGCGTCGCCCGCGGGATCGGGCGCGCGCACCTCCCACGCCTCGCGGCCCTCTGCGGCGTCGCGGGAAAGCCACTCCCGGAGCGTCGGCGTCGCTTCCTCCTCGGCGGCGTTCCAGCGCATCTGCGCGTAGGCGTCGTACCGCGCCATGACCGCCGCCTGCCGCTCCAGCGAGACCGTCGCGACCGAGCGCACGGGATCGGCGCCGCCGGGCCCCTCGAAATGGAGCTCCGCCTCGGCGTCCGGATGCCAGCGGGAACACGAAAGCAGGGAAACGAGGACGGACTTGCCGCAGCCGTTCGGGCCGACAAGCCCCCAGTGCCGCCCGCGACGCCACGCAAGCGAGAGCCCGCCCGGAAAAAGTCGCCGCCCCCCGAAGTCCAATCCCCGCGCGGGAATTTCCAATGTCGCCAACCAATCGCCCATGTCGCAGATCCGGCCCAGCGGCCGGGTAAAAAAAGCCGCCCCCGCCGTAATGCCTTGGTCCTTCAAGCCCTCACGGCAATGAAGGTGGGAACCTGTGGGCCGCAGTCCAGACGGGACCGGGCTTGCGTTTCGGCTCCCTGAGTGTGTTGTAAGGTCGAAGTACGCGGCAGTCCGCGAACGGGGGCAGCAAGCCAAGGCGGACGGGTCGCCCCGCGCGCCGTGCAAAGAACGGGGTTCATGATACCACTTTCGGCTTTCCGCGCAAGGGCGGTTGCGGCCCGATGAACCGCGCGGAGCGCGGCTCGGACGCGGTCTGCAACACGGATTCCGCCTTTTTTGGTAGAATCGACCGCGTTTTCTGAATGTCCGACCGATCGCCGGCAGGGCGACGGACCCCGCTTCGCCCCCGTTTCCCGTTTTCCGGCAACGGACGTTCCCTCCCGTCCACCGCATTTTTTCCACCGGAAGCCATGTTCGGAAAGAACTTTTTCAAACTCAAATGGATCACGAGGGCCGAGAGCCATCCCGACCGCGAGATCATCATCAACGCGGAGAAGCTCGAAACCCGCGTCGCCGTCCTCGAAAACGGCCGCCTCGAAGAGTATCAGGTCGAACACTCCGGCCAGCGCCAGATCGTCGGCTCCATCTTCAAGGGCCGCATCCAGAACCTGCAGGACGACCTGCAGGCGGCATTCGTCAACATCGGGATGCCGAAGAACGCGTTTCTGCACTACTGGGACATGAATCCCGACGACGAGTCGCTGCTCGACGACGACGACGGCTCGGGCGGCAACGGCGACGAAGACGCGCAGGAAAGCGCGAAGGGCGGCTCCCGGAAAAAGGGAGGCGGCCGCGCGAAAAAGTTCACCAACGAGGAAATCGCGGCCCGTTTTCCGGTGGGCTCGGTCATTCCCGTGCAGGTCTCGAAGGGGCCAATCGGCACCAAGGGCCCGCGCATCACGGCTTCGCTTTCGATCCCGGGCCGGTACCTCGTGCTCATGCCGGGCGGCTCCCTCCGCGGCGTTTCGCGCAAGATCGGAGACGCCGAGGAGCGCAAGCGCCTCAAGAAGATCCTCGACCGCCTGCAGCGCTTCGTGCCGAAGGACTGCGGTCTCATCGTCCGCACCGCCGGCCAGGGCGTGTCGCACACCGCCTTCGTGCGCGACCTCCGGGTGCTGCTCGGCGCGTACGAGGAAATGAAGCGCGCGATCAAGGAGCAGCCGGCGCCGTGCGCCGTGTACGAGGAGCCGGATCTCGTGATGCGCGTCGTGCGCGACTCCCTCACGGGCGACGTGGACCGCATCGTCGTGGACGATCCCGTGGTCTACGAGCGCGTCCGCGCCGAATGCGCCCGCGTTTCGCGCCGCGCCAGGACGCTCGTCCAGCTCTACGACGGGCACTACCCGATTTTCGACCACTTCGGCGTGGAAACCCAGCTTGAGGAGGCGTTCCGCCGCAAGATCCCGCTCCGGAGCGGCGGCTACCTCGTGATCGACGAAACGGAGGCCCTCATCGCGGTGGACGTCAACACCGGCCGCCACAAGGGCAAGACGTCGCAGGAGGACGCCATCCTCGAAGTGAACCTCGAAGCGGTGGAGGAAGTGGCGCGCCAGCTTCGCATCCGCAACATCGGCGGACTCGTCGTGCTCGACCTCATCGACATGAAGAGCCGCAAGCACCAGCAGCAGGTCTACCGCGCGCTCAAGGCCGCGTGCCGCCGCGACAAGGCGCGCACCAACATCACGCAGATTTCGGAGCTGGGACTCCTCGAAATGACGCGTCAGCGCTTCGAGCGCAGTCTGCTCTCGCAGATGTACCAGACGTGCCCCTACTGCCGCGGCCACGGCGTCGTGAAGTCGCCGCTGCAACTTTCCGTGGACATCCAGCGCCGGCTGCGCTCCCTTACAAGCCTCCTCACGGAAATGGAAAAGCAGACCGACATCCAGGTCTGCGTCCACCCGACCGTCCTGGAACGCCTCCGCACGGCCGACGCCGATCTCATCAAGAAGATCCAGAGCGGCTACTCCGCGCGACTCTCCTTCAAGGCGGAACCGATGCGCCAAAGCGAATCCTTCGCCTTCGTCGACGCGTCGAGCGGCCAGGTTCTTTTCGCCTCCGGCGAGCAAAATCCGCTGTGACCCCCATGAAAACAATCCGGACCAAAGAGGCGCTTTCCGCGCTTTCGCGCGAATGGCACGCGGCCGGCGAGACGGTCGCGCTCGTGCCGACGATGGGCTATCTGCACGAGGGGCATCTGTCGCTCGTGCGTCTCGCGAGAAAAAAGGCTTCGCGCGTGGTGGTTTCGGTGTTCGTGAACCCGACGCAGTTCGGGCCGAACGAGGATTTCGAGAAGTATCCGCGCGACGAGGAGCACGACTTCGCGCTGCTGCGCGCGGAAGGAGCCGACGCCGTTTTCGCCCCCGCGCCGTCCGAGATGTACGCGGCCGACGCCACGGTCTCGGTCGTCGAATCGTCGCTCTCGAAGACGATGTGCGGGGCGTTCCGCCCGATCCACTTCTCGGGCGTCCTCACCGTGGTCCTGAAGCTGTTCAACGCTTCGCGCTGCGACGTGGCGGTGTTCGGCGAAAAGGACGCGCAGCAGCTCTCGGTCATCCGCCGCATGGTGCGCGACCTCGACGTGCCGGTGGAGATCGTCGGCGCACCGCTCGTGCGCGAGCCGGACGGACTCGCGCGGTCTTCGCGCAACGTCTACCTTTCCGCGGCCGAGCGGCAGCGCGCGCTTTCCCTGCACGAGGGGCTCGACGCCGCCGAAGCCGCCTGGCGCGCCGGCGACGATTCCGCCGCGCACGCAATCGCGACGGTGCGCAACGCGCTCGAAGGAAAGGCCGACAAGGTCGATTACGTCGTCGCCGTCGATCCGGTTTCCCTCGCGCCCGTCGAACGGCTCGTCCCCGGCACCCTCCTCGCCGTCGCCGCGCATTTCGGCTCGACCCGCCTCATCGACAACCACTTCCTTCGCGGATCTGGGCGAAACGCCTGATCGTCGGCCGGATCCCGGCCGACGATCAGGCGAAAATGGAAATGAGACCGGCATGGAAATCGAAATCGTCAGAAACACGGTCAATCCGGCATGGACATCCCGACTTGATCGTCAAGGGCATCTACTCCAACGACGCGGTCAAGGCCGGCGAATCAGCGATTGCGTCGGGAACCTTTTTTTCCGGGACACTCCGCTAGTTCATATTTGCCTCGTCCTTTCCGGCGAAACTTTCCCGGCGTATTCAGCAACAGGTACGAGCGGATGGAGGACTCTGGTACGTCTCCCATCGTCGCTTTTGCCATCTGACAGATTTCACCGGCGAAAAATCGCAAGATTTGATAGACTCCATCCGACATGGAAGAACCTTTCAAAAAGTGCGATCTCTGCCCCCGTGAATGCGGCGCGGACCGGGCGGCCGGGCGCGTCGGCGTCTGCGGCGCGCCGGCGGAATTGAAGGTTTTCCGCTGGGGACCGCACTTCGGGGAAGAGCCGCCGATCTCCGGAACCCGCGGCTCCGGCACCGTGTTTTTCTCCCACTGTCCGCTCGGCTGCCTCTACTGCCAGAACCATCCGTGGACCGCAGGCGGGCGCGGGGAGACCGTCGGCGTACGCGGACTTGCGGACATTCTCCGGAATCTGGCCGGAAAGGGCTGCCACAACTGGAATCTCGTGACGCCCGAGCCGTGGCTGCCCGCGATCCGGGAAGCGGTGGCGCTCGCGCGCGAATCCGGCGTTTCGCTCCCGACGGTGTGCAACACGAGCGGCTACGCCCGCGTCGAAACCGCCGCCGAGTACCGCGACCTTTCGGACGTGGCACTCGTCGACCTGCGCTACGCCACGGCGGAGTGCGCGCGCGAAGCGTCCCGCGCGCCGGACTATCCGGACGTCGCCCGCCGCTACGTGCGCTGGTGCTGCGAAACGCTCGGACCGCTCCGCACGGACGCAAACGGCATCGCGACCGGCGGCACCGTTGTGCGCCTGCTCGTCCTGCCCGGCCGCGCCGAAGAAGCGGTGCGGAACCTGCGCTGGCTACGCAACGCCTGCGGCCGAGAAATCCCGCTCTCCCTCATGTCGCAGTACACGCCGGCCCACGCGGCGCTCCGGACCCCCGGATGGAACCGGACAATCCTCGAAGAGGAGTTCGACCGCGTGACCGAGGAAGCCGCGCGCCTCGGGCTCGACGAAGGCTGGACGCAGCCTTGGGGCACCGCCACCGGAGACGACGAGCTCCTCGGCGCGAACATGCCGCCCGGCGAAGCCCCGGTCGGCGCGTCCCATGGGCGGGAGGGACGGACCTCCACGACGCCGTGACCACGCGCGCAGCGCGGAATCCGGCGGCACGGCGCGCTCCGCGCGCAAGCACGAAAGCCCGGCCGGCGGGACGGCGGCTCCGCCGCATGGCGGGCGGCGGCGACGTGCGGGCTTGAAGGCCGCTTCGCGCCCTTCGCCCGCTCCCCGCCGCCACCCGCCGTCCTGCGGACCTTCCCGCCGTCCGGGACACGAACGCCGCTTCGCGTCACACGAAAAATCACGAACCAACGGTCCTGAACGAAAGCGGCATTTCGTGCCCGGAACACCTCGTAGAACCGAGAACAAGGCCGCACCCGATGCACGCGAGACCGTTGACCGGACCTCGATCCCTCCCCGCCCGAAAACGGACCGAATTTCCGCAAGATATTCCTTTGATAATAAATAGATATTTCATATAGAATTCGGTGAAATTCCGGAGACGGACGGTTTCGTGGTGTTTCGTGTCGGGCCGGAGGCCCGGTTCGTGTCCCGGCGAAGGGCGCGGTCCGAAGGACCGCCCGGCATGGCCGCCAGGCGGCGCCGAGCGCACCGCGCTCGGCGAAGTCTGGCGATCATGCCGGGACGTGCGACGAAGCCGCGCGCCCGTCGCCGGGTTTTCGTGGCTCCGCGCGCAGCGCGGAAACTAGCGTGACGTCCAGCGGAAGATCCGGCCGGTGCCGCGCTCGTAGACGCACGCGACGGTGGCGGAGAGGCGGCCGCGGCGCGCCGTGGATTCCACTCGGAAAAGCCCCGAATCGACGCGGAGAAACGGTTGCACGAGGGAAAGCGCCTCCAACTCTTCCGACGTCGGCACGTCGCCTTCGCCCCGGAGCAGTTTCATCGCCTCCGCCGGAGAAGCGGAGGCGAAGACGTCGCCCCGGCGCCGCGCCATCTCCAGACGGAGCCAGAGCCCTTCGGCGCCGCCCGGCGTCGCGCCGCCGCCAAGCGCCGCGGCCACCACGACGAGCCGCGGCGCGGTGTTGACGTTGAACGCCGCTCCGGCGGAAGCGGAAAGAAACGGCATCGCGGCTTCAAGGGCGGCCCGGTCGGCAACTCCACTTTGCCCCGCGAGAAGAAACTCCTCGCAGGGCAAACGACTGGAGGGACTGGCGGGACTGGTGGGACTAGCGGGACCGGAAGGACTAGCGGGACCGGCGGGACTGGCGGGATGGGAGGGGTGTTCCGGGAGCGAAGCGTGAGCGAGACCGGCGGCAGAAGCGGCGTCGAGCCCCGACGCGAGCGACAGGAGCGCGGCAAGCGTCTTTTCGCCGCAATCCGGCACGCCGAGGCGCGCGCGCTCGTCGGAAACCGTGACGAACACGCCGTCGCCACCCGCCGCCAGCGCCTCGGCGGCGGCGGCGGAATCAAGCGCCCACGGCTCGGAAAGACAGTCGACGGCATTGGTGTCGGCCTCGATCTTCCGCAGCGCGAGCACGAGCGCGTTCTCCGCGGCATCGCGGAGCGCGGCTCGGTCGATCCGCGACGCCACGCGCGCGATGCGCCCGCGCGCCGCGACGGAGGCGGCGAGCGCCAGCGAAACGAGCGTCGCCACGGCGAACATCGCGAAAACCAGCGCGGCGCCGGATTGACTTCCTCCTGCCTTCATGCGCTGATCCGTCCGTCGGTCGCGCCGACGCGGCTCTGCCAAAGCCGGCATGGAACGTTCTCCCCTACTCCTTCGGAACCACGCGGAGGAAACCGCTCGCCCACGACGTAGGCATCGCCACGTCCGCTTCGACCACGCCGGACGAGTAGCCGTATCCGTCGGCCACGACCTGATGGCCGTCGATTCCGAGCGACACCGGACATTTGGCGTCGAGATTGGCGAGAACGGCGCGTTTGACGATGTCGGCGGAAAAAGCGCCTCCGTCCTGGACCTGCGTCCGGGAATTGGCATAGCCGAATACCGTGCGAAAGGCATCGTCGAGACAGTATCCTCCCGTCCCCGATCCCCCGCTCGCCCAATTCATGTACGTGGCGACGCCAAAATCGTAGCAGAGTTTGCCGACGGCCTGCATTTGCGCCGTCGTCATGCCGGAAAACGAATTCGGCATGCTGCTCCATGCATACGTCCCCCCCATCGAGGTTTTCGACACGCTCGAACCGGAAACGTAGCACGTGCGCGTCACTTTCGGTCTCGACTTCGTGGGAAATGTCCAGTACTTCGCGATCTGCGCACCGGCAAGCGCGACGCATCCGCAGACGTAGTTGCTTGCATTTCCGGCCTCGTTCGGCGGCGTGCGGACTTCCGCCACGTTGGACGACCCCATCGTTTCGCCCATCGGCGAACGGTTGCGCATCACCCAAACGGAGGCGGCCTTTCCGGCCTCGCCGGCGGTGATTTCGCGCGCCGCGGCGGGAAGGGCGAGCGCCAGCGAAACGAGCGTCGCCACGGCGAACATCGCGAAAACCAGCGCGGCGCCGGATCGCCGGAGCGGCGCGACGGCGGTCTGGAGACCGCCTCCCCCCTTCATGAATGCGGAATGGCGCGAGGCGGTCATGGCGCGTCCTCCGACGACGGCGCGGCGCAGGGAACGGGAAACGAAAGGCCGAGGCCGCACCAGCGCGCTTCGACGACCGCCGGAAGGGAAGGCTCCGCGAGGGGATCGGAAGAACCGAACCGGTCCGACGGCTCCGCAAGGGAGAGGGAACGGCCGGAGAGGCCGGAGGCGCCCGATCCGCCCGAAGCCCGAAAGACGCCAGAAGCCTCCGAGCCGCCGACATCGCCAAGGGCGCCCGGGCCGCCGGAATCCCGAAACCCGCGGTAGCGGAGCGAGAGAGGTCCCCATGCGGCGGGATGGTCCGTTGCGGAAAGAAGCGCGCCGCCCAGTGCCGTCACGCGACGGGCGGTGCCGCCCGTGGGGGATCGGCCCCATTCCACGACCACGGGCGCGTACGATCCGTCGTCCGCGGCAAGAAGACACAGCGCGCGAAATCCGGACGCGTCGCCGGAAAACGGAATCCGGGAGGATGGAAGCGCCGATGCGAGGTCCGCGCGGAGCGTTTCCAGCGCCGCCTGACGCTCCATATCGGAATCGAAGGCCGGACCGGACGCAGCAAGGCGCGCGAAGAGGACGTGGGCACCGGCAACGGCCGCGCCCGCGATCGCGATCGCCACCGCCGCAACGGCCACCGCGACGATGACCTCGACGAGGGTAAAGGCGCAAAAAGGGGAACGCGACGCGCGGCGTTGCCGCGCATCGCGTCCCTTTGGCGAACTTGGTGACAAGGCCGCCGCTCCGAGACTAGTACCGGATGAACTTCCAGGAACCGTCGTCGAGACGCACGAGACGACCCGGCTTGCGCGTCACCTCGTCGACGAACGACCAGGCGCCGTTGGCGTCGCGCACAAGCGTGCCCTCGCCACGGGCGACTTCGGCGAAGTCGCCCGTGCGCGTCCACGCCCAGAACGAGCAGGTGCCGTCGCCGTTCTCGACCATCTTGCCGTAATCGGCGAAGACGCGGACGCGGAAGAACCCGCTCTTCCAGTCGAGCGTGTCGAGCTTGTCCGCCGGGGTCATGCGGCCCACGCCGGCGGGGATGGCGGCGAGCGTCACGCCGTCGGCGACGGCGACGGGCTCGGCATCGATCGCGGCGACCTCGAACTCGTCCACGTCTTCCCACTCGGTGTCGTTGAGCGACGCCTTGCGCTGGAGCACGTAGGTGAGGACGACGCCGCGCGGCAGCGCCGGGTACGGGCAGTCGACGTACGGAGCGCCGTCATCGTCGAAGGCGAGGGCCGGCGTCGCGTACGGGATCGCGACGGACGGATCGAGCGGATCGGAGCCGGAGAGGAATTCCTCCAAGTCGCCCACGCCGTCGGCGTCGGTGTCGCACTTCTCGGAATCGGTGCCGGTGATCATGATCTCCATCGCGTCGGTGAGGCCGTCGAGATCCGAGTCCGGAGTGCGCGGATCGGCGTCGAGCGGACCATCGGCGTATTCCTGCCAGAGCTTGAGCAACCCGGTGTCGTCGGACGGCGAGCGGTCGCGGCCGTCGGCGGCCGTGGTGCCGCCGAACATCTGGTACTCCCACGCGTCGGGCAGCAGGTCGTTGTCCGTGTCGCGGTCGTGGAGGATGATCCGGATGTTCCGGACATCCGAAACGACCTCGATCACGCCGGCCTCCGTCGAAAGCACGGGGGAATCCGTGGTGGCGAGGAGTCCGACGCCCTGGGTCTCCCATTCCTCGGGAACCCCGTTGGTGTTGGAGTCGAGGAACGCGCGGAACGCGTACTTGCCTTGAGAGAGACCGCGGAACTCGAACGCGCCCTTGCTCTCCAGCGCAATCTGGGCGACCGGATGGCCGGAGACGGAGGCGGAGGTCGTCGCGTTGTCCGGGAGCCGGAAGGCCTGGACGACGATCTTGCGCCCGTCGCCGAACGCCTTCGGGCCGATGCGGACGACGGAGCCGGCCGGCGGCGGATCCGCCGGATCGAAGTCGAGACGGATGCGCGCGGGAGCGCCGTCCTCCTCGGGAACGACGATGCGGCCGGACCAGAGGTGAGCGCCCTCGACCGCGAAGACACCCTCGGAGGCCACCGTCGTCGGGCGATCATTGGCCGAAGCCGCAACCACGCCGTTGGTGAGAAGCTGCAGCACCATCGAGCCGGGAACGAGTTCGCCCGCGTACTCGAGTTCAAGCGAGGTCTCGGTGCCGTCGAGTGTCGCAAGCTCCGTCATGGAGGCGACGAGCGTCGCTTCGTCGAGGCCGCCCATCGCCTTGCCGTAGTAGAGCACCGTGCCGGAGACCGAGTGCTTGTTGAGCTGCGCGAGGGCGCTCTTCGGATCGTCGGAATCCTCGGGCAGGACGACGAACGACCCTTCCACGGACTGCGGCGCGTAGGCGTCGGTCATCGGACGCTCCGTGATCCGGTAGCGGTAGTAGCCCGGCGCGAAGTCGACGTGCTTCCTGCCGTCCTCAAGTTGCGGAACGGCGGTGAAGTAGTAGTCGGCGTTGTCCTTGAGGCCGTGGCGGACCGGGAACGGGACGATTCCGGAGAAGACCTCCGTCCAGGAGGCGCCGGAGGCGTCCCAGTGCGAATCGGCGCCCCACGGCGAGGAGGACGAGTCGAACGTCCGAGCGTAGGGTTTCATCGTCACCGAGCCGTCGGCGTTGGTCACGGCGAAGTCGCCGTCCATGCGCTCGACGAGGAACTCGACGCCGGCGTTGCGCCAGTCCATCCTCCACTCGAACTCGACGTCCGTGCCGAGAACGGCGGTGCACTGGTCGGGGTAGCCGATCTCCATCGCCTTGCGGGAGGCCTTCGGACCGGCGTACTCGACGAACGAACCGGCTCCAACGGTGTACGCCCTGGCGAAGGCGGCGTAGTCGCCGTCGCGCGGCGTCACGGCGTAAGCCTTCCAGCGGATGACCGAATTGGTCGCGAGACCCATCGGGAAGCCGTAGAAGCCGGCGTCGTCGAAGTCTCCCTCGTGCAGGAACGTGCGCGGCGCCGGGACGTAGAACGTCTTGGAGAACGTCGCCGGACGGACGTCAAGGCCGAGCGACCCGACGACCTCGTCCGGATCAACGCCGACCGGGAAGAAGAACGGCTGGTTGGCCCAATTGTGCGTTCCGATCGGATCGGCGGCGAAAGCGGCAAGGTCCTCGAGGCTCCCGTTTTTCGTCGTGAGGTTTCCGGACTTCTTCCACTCCCAGTCGTCATCGAGACCGTCGTTGTCGGTGTCGCGCGGGTGCAGGACGATCGCCACGCCCTCGAGATCGCCGCCGCTCACGACGAGCGGCTGCGGCGTGGCGTAGAAGACCGGACTCGCCGTGCCCGCGAGAACGCCGTAGCCCTGCGTCTCCCAGTCGTCCGCGCGGTTGTTGTTGTTCTGGTCAAGGAAGGCGTACACCGCGTACGTTCCGTTCGCAAGGCCGTGGAGCGTGAACTCGCCGGGCGTCGAGACCGTGACCTGCGCGACCGGGTTGCCGGACGGGGCGGCGCCGGACGCGGCGCCTTCCGGAAGGGCGAAGGCCTGAACCTTCACGTAATACGGGAACGACCGTCCGTTCTGCGAGCGGCCGAAGTAGTACACGTCGCCCTTGATCGCGCTCTTGCCCTGTCCGGCGTCGTCGTTTTCGAGCACGAACGTTCCGGAGACGCTCTGAGGCGTGAACGACGAGGCCGCGCCGTTGATGCGCTCCGTGATCGTGTACGAGTAGCGGCCGGACGGGAGCGGATTGAGGGACGAGTTGCCCTCGAGCTGCGGGCAGGCGGAGTAGTACCCCGCGTACTCGACCGGCATGCGGCCGTCGGCCGCGACGCCGTGGCGCCACGGAATCGGAACCACAAGCGAGCCGATGTGCGTCGTCCCCGTGTCGAGGTTCTTGATCGTGATCGTCACGCCCTCGTTGCGGTGGTCCATCGCCCAGCGGAAGTCGACGAGCGGCCCGTGGACCGTTTCGCCGTCCTTCGGGTAAATCGCCTGCATCGTGCGGCGGCCGGTGTCGGCGTTCACGAAGTAACTGCTCGTGGTGTCATCCGACGACGCACCCTCGTAGTTGTAGGTGATCGTGTTCTGCGGATTGGACGCACCGGGAACCGGCCAGATCTGATTCGAGGACGCCCCAGTTGTCTCCGTTCCGTCAAAAACATACCATTCAAAAGTTACGGAGTTGCGACCGCCGAACGGAAGGCCGTTCACGCCAGCCGCAATCAAATCGCCTTCATGGAAGTAATTGCGCGGCTTTTGCACTTTGAACGTACCAACCTTAGTAACACTCCCAACATCATTACGAAGGATCATCACCGTGTAGTACCCGTTTTCGCTGGCGTTGTTGGTGGGCCAGGAGAAGCGGGGGAAGCCGTAGAGACCGTCGGAGAGCGGAATCGTGGCTTGGGCGGTGTCGTAGGAGACGAGGGACGAACGGCGCGTCGAGATGCCGGCGGGTTCGCCGACGTCGTATTCGCCGTTGCGGTTCGAGTCGATGAACCCGAAGAACCGGTTCCAGCCGGAGACGAGGTGCGTCCCCTTGCGGCGGATGAGGCTGTTTTCGATGATCGGGAAGTTATAGCCGTCGATCACGACGGAGAGTTCGTACGGAACGCCGACGGCGATTCCGTCCGCGAAGACGGTTCCGTTCTCCCAGACGACGCCGAACGTGCCGGTGCCGGCGGCTTCGTCGCCCTCGGCGGTGATGGTGGCGTAGCCGTACTCGTTGTTGGAGTGCGGGATTTCGACGGTCACGGGGGCGTTGGTGCCCATCGTGTAGGTGATCGACGCGGAGGCGACCTTGTAGCCCTGGTACGTGTTGACCAGACGCTCGGATCCGGAGATGACGGCCGTTTCGGAGCCGTCGACGACGCGGGTGCCGTAGTGGATCGCGCCGCCGTTCTCGAACACGCCGTCCGGCTTGCCGCCGAAGCCGGTCTTGCTCGTCTTGGAGGAGTAGGACTGAACGACGATGTTGCCGGAGTTGGTGACGGAGCCGGCGTAGTCGAACGTGAATTCGAGTTTCGGCACCGGGAACTCACTGGCGTCGGTCGGATCCGTGCCGGCCATGTACTCCTCCCAGTTGGACCAGCCGTCGAGATCGGGATCCTCCGTCGCGTCGTAGCGATCAGGGTCGAGCGAGACCGGACGGCCCACGCTCACCGCGCGCTCCCAGGCGTTCGGCAGACCGTCGCCGTCGTCGTAGAGCTCGCCGTAGGTGAGACCCGTGGCGGAATCGACCTTGTAGTAGTCGGAGAAGCCCGTGTCGCCCGTGTCGGGATCGGCGGAATCCGTTCCGGCCTTGCCTTCGCCCCAGTCGTCGAGACCGTCGAAGTCCGAGTCCCCGGTCGCACCGGAGAGTTCGTTCGTCACGGTGCCGGCCTGGTACTCGAACGTGACCTCGTAGTGGTCTGGATCGGCCGCCGAGGCATCGTACCACGACACGCGCGGGAAGCCCCACAGTTCGTCCGTGAGCGGAATCTCCGCATCAACGGCATCCCACGACACCAGCGTCGGCCGCTTCAGCGACACGCCCGCCGGCTCGCCGACATCGTACTCGCCATTTGCATCGAGATCCAACCAGCCGAAGAACCGATTGTATCCAGATACCATGTGTTGGTCAGCACGACTACTGGCCTTGCTCATCTTGTACACGGTCAGGGGATATGCCCGCGGTGCGATGGTATACGTCACGACGAAATCCCCGTAAATGGGACCACCTTGCGTGGCAAGATAACTCCGGTTGTCTAGGACAAGCTCGCCTCTCCGATATTCCAAAAGCAAGCGCGCGCCATCATCGTCAACGAACATGACGTAGTTTTCGTCCTTCTCCCAGATTTGTCCCGTGTAGGAAACGCGACCGATGCCATACCGGCTAACTTCAATGACCGGAGCGTCGGCAGTGGAAATATCGCTTCCTTCCAGTTCCACGGTTTGCGAATCGTATCCGTAGAAGTGTCCGAATTCCACGCGATGCCCGGTGTATTTGCCATCCCACGCTCCACCCCAATAATTGGTAGAGATGGAAGACGAAGATACCGCTCGTTTTTCGGAGTAGGAGTAGACGTAGAGACGACCCTGCTCGGCGTATTTGCCGTTGTAGTCGAACGTGACGTTGAACTTGGGCTCGGGGTAGATGTCGGCGCGGGTCGGATCCGTGCCGGCCATGTACTCTTCCCAGTTGGTCCAGCCGTCGGAGTCCTTGTCTCCCGCGGCGTCGTACCGGTTGGCGTCGAGACCGTACCGGGCCTCCCAGTCGTTCGGGATGCCGTCGCCGTCGTCGTACATCTCGCCCCAGGTGAGCGACGAGTCGTCGAGACGCGAGAAGTAGTCGGAGTAGCCGTCGCCATCCGTGTCGTAGGCGAAGGGATCCGTTCCGGCGAGGTACTCGGTGAAGTTGTCGAGACCGTCGCCGTCGCGGTCGGCATAGGGACCGTTGTCCCCTTCC
Organism: uncultured Verrucomicrobiota bacterium; assembly: GCA_946534105.1. Taxonomy (GTDB): domain Bacteria; phylum Verrucomicrobiota; class Kiritimatiellia; order RFP12; family UBA3636; genus UBA3636. The sequence continues at coordinate 10,488 of CAMNCG010000030.1, read as the reverse complement.
GCAGCGTTCGGATCGAGGCCGTGGACGAGTTCCCACCAGTCGGGCAGGCCGTCACCGTCGCTGTCGACGGATTCGACCTCCGTGCCGCGGCCGGCGCCGTCCCACATCTCCACGTCGATGTCCGCCACGGCGTCCATGAGCGGAAGCATGTCGGAGAGGACGGGGACGTTGTTGTAGACGCCGTACCGGTCGAGCCGGCCCGGGAACAGGGCGGGATGCACCTCGTTGGCGTACGTGACGGCCGTGCGATAGAGCATTCCGTACGGGTTCATCGTGTTGCGGACGCGGTCCTTCCGCACGTCGAGCGTCCCGTTCGCGGGAAGCGTGGCGGGCACGATGTCGACGAAGCCCTCGTCGGAGCGGGCGACCAGGGCGTCGTTCACCCAGTCGAGCGCGGAGCGACGGCGATAGGATTCCACCGTCCAATCGTTCTCGTTCCAGTTCGGGACGAGGCCGCGCATGTCGACGGCGGGCTCCTGCGGCAGGTGCGCCACCGTGTTTTCGATGTACGGCACGTAGGAGTAGTCGGTGTACCGGCTGGAGCGGTCCGCCGCGTTGAACCACCACGGAACGAGGTGCGGCAGGGACGTCGCGGCATACGGATACCAGCTCGGCGCGGTCCAGAACGGGGTCGGACGGGTGCGCGCCACCGCGTCGTCGTTCCATCCAAGCGGGGACGGAGCGGCGTCCGCCGCGAAGAGCGCGAGCAGTTCCGGCTTCGTCAGGCGATCCGCGCGGTCGTCCGAGGGAACGACATCCGGAAGGTTGTCGAACGAGTAGTGGTAGACGAGGCGCTGCGGAACGTCCTCGGTCAACGTGGTGCGGGCGAGGAAGTTGGTGCCGACGCCGCTGCCGCCGGGCGTCCAGCCCGCGAGTTCCCACTTGAAGCGATCATGGTTGATCTTTGAAATATCCGCCTTGTCGAAGCGCTCGCCGATGGCGCCCACGATCTCGTCCTGCGAGCGGGCGCCGTCCCAGATGCGGACTTCGTCGATCCAGCCGCGGAAGTACTGGTCCGGATCGAAGTCGGGTTGCGACTGGGCGGTGAGGTACGCCAGAGGCAGACCCCACGGATTCGTCTCGTACGGTCCGCCGACGATGCCGAGCGGATTGCGGTCGTAGGCGCCGATCACGATCGGAGCCGGGCTGTAGTCGTAGAGGGTGTAGTTCTCGACCGTGCCGGAAAGACCGTTCGTCGCGATCAGGTAGTCAAGGCCGTTCAGGAACCCGGTGCAGGGCTTGAGGCCGTTCGCGACGGAAACCGCCATGTTTTCGTCGAGGTAGAGCGAAAGGCGGTCGGCCTTGCTGTCCATGACGAGCGCGACGTGCGTCCAGACGCCGGGCACGACGCGTCCGGCGGAGACGACGGTCGCGGAGGAGACCGTCTCGATGGCGTCGTTGTCGACGCGGGCGTGGATGCGGCCGGCGTCGTCGATCTGGACGAGGAACGTGTCGCGGATGCGGTAGCGCGTCGCGGCCGAGGAGTCGTCGATCGGCATGTAGACCGGGCGGTGGATGAGCGTGGCGAACTTGCCGGCCTCCGGCAGGGACTCCGGGCGGACCCAGAACTCGACGGTGTAGTTCGAGAACGTCCACTTGTCGTGGAAGAACGGGTTGCGGGTGCGCGCGGCGGCGTGGCCGTCGAGGTAGAGGGCCTTGCGGGCGCGCGGCGTGTCGAGGTCGAGCGGGTCGGTCGTGCCCGTCCCGTTGTCGACGGCGAGCTCCTCGCGGTCGGAGACGTTGTCGTTGTCGGTGTCGAAGCCCTCGTTCATCTCGAAGTCGAAGAGATACGACGGGCCGTCGGATACGGACTTGAACAGATCGTTCGCCCACCACCAGCGCCGGGACGACATTTCGGGATCGACGGCGTAGTAGAGGTTGACGTACGACTCGGCGTAGGAGGTGTCGGTGAACCAGTACGGCGAGGGGTCGGTGTGGTGCAGCACGTCGTTCTGGTTCTCGCCGTAGTTCTCCTCCTGGTTGGAGAGACCGTCCTGATCCGGGTCGGCCATCGGGTCGCCGGCGAGCCACGGGCGCGTCTTGTAGTCGAAGTGCGCGGCGCACGGGACGTAGACGTCGGTGTTCGGAAGCTGGAACGCCGTGGGCGTGCGGCTCACGGGCCACTCGCCGAGATACACGCCGAGGAAGTCCGTCACCGGAACGCGGTTGCGGACGCGCGTGTAGTCGGTCCCCATGATCCAGTCCTGCTGCGACAAGCCGTCGCCGTAGGGATGCTTGTCGGCGCGGTCGAGATCCGGATAGCCGCCGGCCTTGGCGAGAACCCAGGAGCCGCCGTAGATCGGGTTGAGGCCGTGGAAGACTTCCCAGTAGTCGTCCATGCCGTCGCTGTCGGAATCGGGGTTGCGGGGCTTGGTGCCCGGGAAGCCGCCGACGCCAACGTAGTTGTTGGGAATGAAGGACCATTCGAGACCCTGCACCTTCGTGACGTCGCGGCCGCCGGACTTCCACTGCTCTTCCCACGCGGCGGGGACGCAGCCGTAGGAGAAGTCGGGCGTGCCGCCGTCCTTCATCACCTTGAGGTACGTCGCGAGCGTGTCGCGCTCCTCCTTGCTGATGAAGGGCGTGTCGGCCCCGTCATCGAGCAGGTAGCGGTAGTTGCGGTCGTGCATGAGCGCCCAGGCGCGCTGATACCAGTTGGCGCCGGGGGAAACCGTCTTCGAGGAATCCTCCAGATCGCCCATGGTGGGCGAGTAGGTTCGGTCCCAGCCGGCGACGGACGGGGCGTTCATTCCGAGTTCGTCGGCCGCCTTGCCGAACCGGGAGGCGGCGGCAAACTGGATTTCGTTCGTCCAGCGCGCTTCGAGACGGACGATGGTCCTGCGGGCCTTCTCCACGAAGAGCGGCGACGGCGCGGGACGGAGGAAGTCGGAAGCGCGGTACTTGCGGAAGTGGACGCTCTTGCCATAGGGGAAGGCGTCCTCAAGGAAGGCGCCGCCCGAAACGCCCGCCATTTCCGTGAGATCGACGTCGACGCCATCGAACGAGAGCACGACGTTGGCGTCGGTGCCGGCGATGGCGTTGGTGCTGAACGACTGCGCGACGAGCGGGTCGCGGGCGCAGGCCGCGACGAGGGACGTGTCGTCCATGTCGCGGTCGGGGAACCAGAGCGTCTCGTCGTCCGGCGCGTACCACTTGTCGTGGCGCCAGCCGTAGACGGCGGCGGTGAGGTATTCCTGATAGTTCGGGAGGCCGTCGCCGTCGGGGTCGCCGTAGGGGCCGAGCTCCGAGCCGTAGTCCGTCGTGGGCTTGAAGACCGCGTTCACCGAGTCGAACAGGCCGGCCTCGAACTCCCAGGCGTCGGGCAGGCGGTCCATGTCGGTATCGACGGAGCAGGGGTTCAGGTTGACGAGTCCGTTGGCCGTGCCGTCGCCGTTCATGTCCGCGGCGAGGCCGAGAACCTGGCCTTCCTTGTATTCAAGGCTGTCATTCAGACCGTCGCCGTCGGTGTCGGCGAGCCAGGGGCATGTCGGAAGGCGCTTGTTCGTCCAGTCCTCGTTCTGCATCTTGTACCACGTGGCGTCGTGGTAGCGGCTCGCCTCGACGTTCTCGGCGAGATAGGACTTGCGCTCGACCTGAAGCGCGCGCGTTTCGGCCGTGTGCCAGTTCTGGAACTCGCGGATCCAGTCGAGGCCGTCGCCGTCGGGATCCTTGCGGAGATCCTCGGGGCAGCCGCCCGGAAGGCCCGGGTTGAAGAGCCTCCACGTGTAATCGATCAGGTCGATCATCGGAGCGACCTGATCGGCGTGCTCCTCGGACGGGTGCAGGCCGTAGCCGACGTAGAGCGACCAACCGTCGGGGATGGCGTCGCCGCAGTCCTGCGCGGGATCGCCGACGAGGGCGGGCGCGGTGTCGTCGTTGCGGGGGCTCGGGCTCTTGACCGCCCAGTCGGCGGGGTTCACGACCGTCGTGAAGCCGGCGGCGACCGTTCCGTCCTTGCCGAGCATCCACTTGAGCGTGTAAAACTCCTCGCGGCTGGTGAACGGGATCGTGTCCCAGTAATTCGTCGTGCCGTGGTCGAAGTACGGATAGACCGTGGCCTGGCCGGGGACGAACCCGAGAGAGGTCTGGCCGTTCCAGTAGATCTCGTTCGTCTGGACGTAGTGGAGCGCGTCAACGTGGCGGTAGCCCTCGTAGGCGTACATCGCGTCGCAGTCGGGGTTGGCGTTTCCGTCGGCGGGATTGTGCGGATCGAGGCCGAAGATGAACTCCCAGCCGTCGGGCATGCCGTCGCCGTCGGTGTCCCAGTGGAGCGGATTCGTGCCGAGGTAGTACTCCTCGATGTCGAGCACGCCGTCGTTGTCGAGATCCTGGGTCGGGTTCCAGGAGATGTCGTTGTACTTGCCGCCGAAGTAGGCTTTGAGAATGCCCGCGAGGTCCGGAGCGCTCGTGCGGGCGAGTTCGCCGTTCGGATCGAACTTGTTGAGAAGCCACTGCTTCGGGAAGAGGCCGTTCGCGGTGCGGTAGCGGACGGAGAGCGTGGCGTCGCGGGAGCCGATGAGGGCCTGAATGTACTCGGGATATTCGTCATAGCCCGGCAGGTAGAAGGCGCCGGAGCTGAAGTCGACGTACGCGCCCGGAATTTCGGCCGGTTCGTCGGCAAGGTTCTCGGCGTCGTCGCGATGCTTCATGTAGAAGAGCTTGGCGCGGCCGCGGGCGTCGAGGAACCCGGTGCGGGTGAACACCTCGAACGAGTCGCCCATCGTGAACTCGACGGCGGCGCGACCGACGGTCACGACATTCGTGGTGACGTTACCCTCGCCGTCATCCGATTCGACTTCCACCTCGTCGGCGTAGTCGAATGCGGCCACCGGGGCGTGCTGGAGACCGACGAGGCCGTCGCGCCCTGCGTAGGGAGCGCCGCTGTAGTAGCAGTCCGAACGAACGATCGTCGCGGAGAAGGTCTCTTCGGGATGGCGGACGAAGGCGCCGTCGGCGTATTCGACCGCGTTGGTGTCGGAGACGGCGGAACGCAGGAGCGGGATGCCGACCGCGCGGAAGTCGGCCGTGCCGTTCGGCTCGAGTTCCGGGTACGTGGCGAACGTCGGATCGTACGCGCGCCAGTATTCGGGCTTGTTTTCGTAGAGGATGGTGCTCCAGAAGTAGTACTCCCAGCCGTCGGTCATGCCGTCGCCGTCGGTGTCGTTCACCGTCGGGTCGGTGCCCGGGCTGTTGCCGCGGAGATTGCGCGTGGCTCCGGTAAGGACGCCGGGATAGCCGACGCGGACGAAGTTGGGCGCGCTCCAGTTCGCGGAGTTGGCCTGCGTCGCCTGCTCGAGACCGCGGAATTCCTCGATGTTGGTGAAGAAGGGCTTGTTCGCGGACTTCTCCTTGGTGCTGCCCGTCACCGCCTCGAAGTCCGGGTAGGCGAGGATGCCGTTGTCCGTCGCGAGTTCGGTGACGTCCTCGATGTACGTGCCGTAGTTCACGTACGTGGAGCTGGAAATCGGGTAGGCGTAGACGCGGACGAGGTTGCCGGTGCCCGCGACGTAGTACGGATCGTCCGTCCAGACGTTCTCGATGATCTCCTTCGCGGCCGTCGGAAGACGATCGTTGTCCGGCGTGTCGGTGGATTCGCCGTCCTCCGTCGTGTTCTTCGACGTGCCGTACGTGCCGAACCGGCCGGTGGAGATGGAGACGGCGAGGGTGTTCCACGACATGCTGGACGGGGGATCCTGTTCGTCCTTCAGGTCGAAGTACTTCGACTCCCAGGCGTCCGAGAGACCGTCCTGATCGAAGTCGCCGAACGCGTCGAGCGGCAGGTGCGTGGTTTCGTCGTAGAAGCCGAGGTACGGCGTCGTCGAAATGTAGCGGACCGTCGTGGACGAGCCGGACGAAGGCGCGGTGACGGAAATCGGGCTCGTGCTGGAGTTCGGAATGTAGAGATTCTTTTCTCCGGTCACGCTGTCGTCGTCCACGAACCAGCCGAACGGATACGAGGGAACGTGCACCACGGTGCCGTCAATGGCGACGTCGGCTCCCGTCGGAACCGCGCGGACCGAAACCGACCGGTCCGCGTAGAACTGGTTGCCGGCGTACGAATGCGCGTTCTGGGCGGCGTCGCTGAACGTCGTCGAATTCTCGTCGCCCGTGTAGAAGACGGCCGTGCCGACGCCCTGGCCGTCGGTGATGGCGCTGCTGGTGAACTCGTCGGTGAAGAGGATCGTCGAAGAGTCGGCGAGCGTGACCTCCCAGTAGCCGAGGCGGGAGACGGCGCCGTCCTTGTCGCGCGCCTGAACGGAGAGAACGCCGTCGGCGTCGAACGTGAACTGGGTCGAGTTGGTGGTGGTGTGACGGACGAAACCGCCGTTCATGTACCAGTCGTACCCGAGCGCGGCGTCGGCGGTCACGTCGGTCGCGCTGGCGGTGAACCATGTGGGCGAGCCCTGAAGCGCCTGACGCGCCGTCGGGTTGTCCTCGGTGCCGGAGGGAGCCGAGAGGACCGGGGGCACGTTCGTCACGGAGACGACAAGCGTCATCGGCTCCGTGTAGATGGTGTCGCCGGTGAACGTGAACGTGACGTTTTCGTCGCCGTCGCGCGCCGTGAACCGGTACTGGTAGTCGGAGCTGCCCTTGGTGACGCGGATCGAGGTCGGCGCGTCCACCGTGCCGGCCGCGGCGTTGTTCGCGACGGTGAAGTTGATCGCGTCGGGAAGGCTGTACCCGAAGTCGAGGTAGAACGACGCGCTGTTCGCAAGGTCGGACTCGGCGACGACGATGCTGTTCACCACTTCGCCGGTCTTCGTCTGGCGGAACTTGATGTCGGTCGGCGCGACGACCTCGATCGTGACCGTCTGCGTGAGCGAGAACGATCCCTTGATCGAGTACGAGATGGTGGCGGTGCCCGGCATGGCGCCCGTGACGTACACCGTGCCGGACGGGATGCCCATGATCTGGCCGCCGCTGATCACGTACATGTTGACGGTGACCGAGGAGCTCGCGGCGCCCGTCGGGTTGCCGTTTTCATCCACGCGCTGGAGCTTCATGACGTTCGACGGCTTTCCGTCGTCGTCGAGGACGCTGATCGTGGCCGTGCGGGTGGCGTAGCCGGTGCCCATCGCGTTCTGCAGGTCGTCGTCATCGCACGAGAACGTGATGTTGTCGCCTTCGCCGGCGACGAGAACCTGCGGATACGTGTCGATCGACAGTTCGCCGAACGCCGCGGGCGCGAACGCCGCGGCGAGGACGAGGACGGACGCGAAACGGACGGATTTGGCGAGGAAACGGGGATGCATCGTGTGTTTCCCTTCTCTTTACTTGTTTTCGGTTTCGGAAAGGACGGACGTCGCCGCGGGCGCGGGCGCATCCGCGCCCTCCTCGGCCGTCTCGGCGGCCTTTCTGGCGGCGATCTCTTCGCGCTGCTCGCGCATCCTGCGCTGCATGGCGGCGACGACCTCGGCGTTGAGCGAGCGCTGGTTCGATTCGACGAGCGCCTTCGCGGGTTTCATCTCCTCGAAGAGACCGGCGATCGTTTCGTCGGCTTCGAGGATCGCCTGAAGGGCGTTCGTCTTCGACGCGTATTCGGCGAGAAGCCGCTGCGCGTCCTCGAAGAGCGTCTTCGCCTCCTCGTTTTCGGCGAGGATCGCGCTGCGACGGTCTTCGACTTTCTGGCGGAGGCGGAGGATGTCCTGCTCCGCGGCGTCGCGCGCGGCGCGGATCTCGGCCATGCGGCGGACGTGCTCCCGCTCCACTGGCGAAAGGGAATCGAACCGCGGACCGGCGGGCGGAAGGCGCGGCAGGACCGGCGCCGCGCGTTCGCCGGGCGGAGGCGGAGGAGGCGCTGCCGGGAGGGACTCCGCGCCGGAGGCGGGGCCCTGCGCGAAGGCCGGAGCCGCGCAGAGCGCGGCGGCGGCCAGAAGGGAGCTGAATCGTGTGGGTTTCATTGGAAGGGTCGAAGTGTCGCAAGGTCGAAGACCTGGCGGCGCGTGGCGGGGGCTACGGCGCGTGGACGGAGAAGAAGATCGAAGTTTCGCCGGACGGGATCTCGATCGGCCCGTACTCGCGGGTGTCGCCGGCGGCGGAAAGGTCGGTGCCGACGGGGAAGGACGTCTGCGACGCGCCGGTCGCGAGCGGCCACTCGACCGGCGGCGTGGAAAGGTTGGCCGAGGCGTGGAGCGACACCGTGTCGCCCGCCGCCGGAGTGCCGGATTCGCAGGTGACGCGGAAGCTCAGGTTCGTCAACGACATCGCGGTGAAGATGGCGGAGTAGACCGCGACTTCGGCCGGCGGGTCGTCTCCGCCTTCGAACGTCGAACCGTCCACCAGCCCGACGAGAACGCGCCGGTTGCCGGTGTCGGCGACGGCGAAGGCGTCCTCGCCGTCGATTCCGCACACGCTCGAAGGCCGGACGAGCGATGCGCCGACCACGGACGCCACGTAGAACAGCGGCGCCCCGTCCAGACGCGTCGCGAAGACCCTGGCCGTCGCGTCGTCAACCGCAAGCAGGATTCGTTCGTCGAGCGATGCCGGCTTCCACAGCGAGACGCCGACCGGGTTCGAAAGGTACGGCCAGTCCGACGACGATTCGCCGCGAACGCCGAAGACGGGATCGGAATCCGCTTCGATCGAGCCTTCGTCCCCGAACGACGAATACCAGGAGCCCGGATCGCCCGAAACGGGCGCCTGCACGCGATAGACCGCGTGCAGGCCGGGAACCGCCGCATAGACGTCGCCCGTTCCGGGATCGACGTCGATCCCGGAAATCCGGAACGGGAGGTTCGTCACGGAAACGCGCTTTCCGGGCGCGGCGGGATCCGTCGCGTCAAAAACCACAAGTCCGGGAATGACGCCGTAGCGCTCGTCGCCGGAAACCGAGACGATCAGCGCCGCGTCGCCGGCGAACGCCACGTCCGTCGCGTTCGCCAGGCAGTTGTAGAGCGACGTGCTGTAGCGGACCACGTAGTTCGTCGAATAGACCGTGGACGTACCGGCCGTCCAGACGTCGCCCACCTTGTAGTCGAGGCCCGCCGCGACCGGATCGGACGGGAGTTCGGTTTCGCCTCCTTCCAGATCGGCCGGGACGGCGTTCGTGACGAGGCCGGCGTCCGTGACGTGAACGAAGTTCGTCACAAGCGACGCGTCCACGGAGTCGATGTCCCACGAAACGCCGTTCGTGACCACCTGAACCGAGTTCGAGTAGATGTTGTCGAAGGCGATGTCGACCGCCGAGAGAACGCCGTTTGCGCCGCTCGTCTCCGTAAAGTTGTAAACCTGAATGGACGGGGAGCTGCCGCCGCAGACCACGGCGAACTTGTCCTCGTCCGGATGCTTCGCCAGACCGACCGGCGTGCGGAACGGCGTTCCGGCCTTCGTGGCGTCCCTTCCGGAAAAGCCGCCCGAAAGAACCTCCGCGGCGTTTCCGCCGCGCTTCCAGACGCGAACGCGCTGGATCGTCGAATCCAGTTCGTAGACGCCGAGACCCGTCGCGAAGGCGCGAACCGGCGTACGCCCGGTGGTGCTCTTCGCGTATCCGATTTCCCGCTTCTCCATGGAGGCGACGACGGCAAAATCCTCTTCCGCCGCCACGCCCACGACCGGAGAAACCATTGCAACGGCGAGAAAAACCGACAACCAGCTCCTCGGCGGGCGCTGGACGGGCAATGTAAGGAAATGGGGCATCTTTCGAAATCTCCGGGTCGGACCGCGGGGGGGGCGAAATCGCGATGACCCCCCGCAGGGCAGACATGGTACCAAAAAAGATGACGATGGACAAGATGGTTTTATTCAATCGGAAAAAAATGATTTTGGAGTAGAATTCCGGGCATGGAAAACCGGAAAAAATCTTCTTCGAATCCGCTCTTTCTGGTCGTCACGGCACCGTCCGGCGCCGGCAAGTCCACGCTCATCCGGATGCTCCGGGAGGAGTTTCCGGATTTCGTCTACTCGGTCTCCTGCACGACCCGCGCCCCGCGGGGCGGGGAACAGGACGGAGTGGCGTACCATTTCATCGGCGAGGCCGAGTTCCGCGAGCGCGTGGCGAGGGGCGAGTTTCTCGAACACGCCGTCGTGCACGGAAATCTCTACGGGACGCTGAAGGCCGCCGTCGAAGGCCCGCTCGCGGAGGGCAGGCGCGTGGTGATGGACATCGACGTCGCGGGCGCCGCCCAGGTGCGCGGACGCGTGGCGGAACTTCCGCCGGAATCGCCCGCGCGGCGGGGCTTTCTCGACGTCTTCATCGACGTGCCGTCTCTGGAGGAACTCCGCCGCCGTCTGGAAACGCGCGGCGAAGACGCGCCGGAAACGATCGAAAGGCGCCTCCGCAACGCCGAAGGCGAGCGTGCGCGCCGCGGCGAATTCGCCGCCGTGATCGTGAACGACGACCTCCAGGAGGCCTACGGCCGCCTCAAGGCGCTCGTGACGGGATCTTGACGCGCGCTAGCGCAGGCGCGCTGCGCGCGCGAGCACGAAAGCCCGGCCGGCGGGGCGGCGGCTCGCCGCATGGCGTGCGGCGGCGACGTGCGGGCTTGAAGG
>CAMNCG010000029.1 GCA_946534105.1 uncultured Verrucomicrobiota bacterium | reverse complement strand
AAAGAGAGTGTGAGGCGCGGGAAGGAGAACAGGGGGAGCGGGAACGAGAGTGTGTCGGGAGCGGGGGTGGAACCCTCGGCGGAAATACGGGCGTGAAAGCGAAGGGAAGAATACACGGGAGCAAGAAAATTGTCAAATTAAGAAATATAATTATATTTAATGAATAATACTTCGAGAATTCGGTGATTGTCTGGGCGGGGGCGGGAAGGCGTCGGATGGGCCGAGATGGTTGTCGTGACGGGCCACCGGCCCTTCATCCCGAAAAACAAAGATGGTGAGTCGAAGGCGCGGGGAGGACGGCCGGAAACGAAGATGCTCCCCCGCTTCGGGTCGTTCCGTGGTAGAATCCCGGCCAACCAAACGGATCCTACCTCCATGTCCCATTTCTACCTCGACATCCACGAAGCCCGCATCCGCGAAGTTTTCGACCGCCTGAAACACGAAACGGTACTCGATTCGGCCCCGCTTGAGGCGGAGGTCGCCGTCACGCCCGAACCGGTGGCGTGGAAGGACCGCCTGTCGCTGCCGTACCGCAAGATCGGCGTCGGCGACGTCTGGGGCAACCGTTTCGACTGCGGCTGGTTCCACGTCACGGGCTCGATTCCCGAATCGTGGAAGGGCGCGTACGTCACGCTCAATCTCGATCTCGGCGGCGAGGCCGCCGTCTTCGACGAGACGGGCTGCCCGGTCGTCGGCCTCACGAACGGTTCCGTCTTCGACGGCAACTACAACAAGGACCAGTTCCACTTCCTCCGCTCCGCGGCGGGCGGCGAAACCGTCGACCTCTGGATCGACGCCGGCGCGAACGGCCTGTTCGGCGTGAACCGCTGCGGCGATCCCGCGTGGGAGCATCCCGCGCCCGAAGACCTGCACGGCACGTGGAAGGCTACGGTCGCCCGTCTCCGCGCCTGCCGGTTCGATTTCGACCGCTGGCAGCTGTGGATCGATCTCGAAGTGATCCTGTCGCTCCTCTCGTCGCTCCCGGAGAAATCGGCGCGCCGCATCGCCGTCGCCCGCGCGACGAGCCGAGCCCTCGATTCGCTGCCGCCGGAGCGTGGCGGCGCGTCCGCCGTGCGCGAGGCGCTCCGGCGCACCGTCTGGGGCGTCGGCGTCGATCCCGCCGCCGTCAAGGTGACCGCGATCGGCCACGCCCACATCGACGTGGAGTGGCTCTGGCCGCTCCGCGAGACCGTCCGCAAGGTCGCGCGCACGTTCTCCTCGCAGATCGGTCTCGTCGAGCGCTACCCCGGCTACAAGTTCGGCGCCTCGCAGGCGCAGCTCTACGCTCTTTGCAAGGAACATTGGCCGGCGCTCTTCGAAAAGGTGAAGAAGGCCGTCGCGGACGGTTCGTGGGAGGTGCAGGGCGGCATGTGGGTCGAAGCCGACTGCAACATTCCCTCCGGCGAATCGCTGGTGCGCCAGTTCCTGTGCGGGATGCGCTTCTTCAAGGACGAATTCGGCGTCGTGCCGCGCAACCTGTGGCTCCCGGACGTCTTCGGCTACTCCGGCAACCTCCCGCAGATCATGCGCCGGTGCGGCATCGACTTCTTCCTCACGCAGAAGCTTTCCTGGAACCGCTACAACAAGTTCCCGCACAATTCGTTCGTCTGGGAGGGCATTGACGGCTCGCGCGTCGTGTCCCACTTCCCGCCGGAAGACACCTACAACGCCCGGCTCGCGCCCGAAGAGCTGCGCCGCCACGAGACGAACAACGGCGAAGCCGGCATCGTCGACGTCGCGATCAGCCTCTTCGGCATCGGCGACGGCGGCGGCGGCCCCAAGGAGGAATACGTGGAGCGCGGCCTCCGCTGCGCCGCCCTCAACGGCTGCCCGCCGGTCCGCTTCGGCTTCGCGCAGGAGGCGATGGACGAAATCGCCGCGCAGGAGCGCGACCTCGACGTCTGGCGCGGCGAGCTCTACTTCGAGATGCACCGCGGCACCTACACGACGCAGGCCGCGCAGAAGCTCGCCAACCGCCGCGCCGAAGAGGCGCTCCGCGCCGCGGAAACGCTCTGCGCCGCGGCGTTCTCCTCCGCGGGGGCCGCGTATCCCGCCGCCGCCCTCGACGGGCTCTGGAAATCGCTGCTGCTCTGCCAGTTCCACGACATCATCCCCGGCTCCTCGATCCACCGCGTCTACGAAGAGAGCGGCGCCCTCGTGCGCGGCGTCGCCGAAAAGGCCCGCGCCCTCGCCGAAAAGGCCGCCGCCGCGCTGCTCGCGCCGGACGGCGGCGCGCTCGCGCTCTTCAACCCCTCTTCGACGGCCTTCCGCGGCCGCGTGCCGCTCCCCGCGGGATGGACCGGCGCCGCCGGCGCCGAAGCCGTCCAGCGCGAAGGCGAAACGGTCTTCGCGCTCGTCGAAGTCCCGCCGCGGGCGTTCGCGACGCTCGTCCGCGCCGCCGAGGCCGGCGCCCCAGGCGAGGCGGCGGGCGAAGTCCGCCGCGAAGGCGGCCGCATCGTCCTCGAAAACGGGCTCGTCCGCTACGAGATCGACCCCGCCACGCTGCACGTCGTTTCGGCCTTCGACAAGGAGTGCGGCCGCGCCTTCGTTTCGCCGGAAAAGCCCGGCAACGCGCTCCACCTCTACGACGACCATCCGTCCACCTACGACGCCTGGGACATCGAAGAATACGCCCTCGCGATGCCCGTCGCCGAGCCGGTCGTCGAATCCGCCGAACCCTTCGCGGGCCCGGTCCGCGCCGGCGTCGCGGCGGCGTTCCGCCTCGGGAATTCCTCCTTCCGGCAGACCCTTTCGCTCGAAGCCGGCTCCAAGCGGCTCGACTTCGAGACCGAAGTCGACTGGAAGGAAAGCCACAAACTCTGCCGCGTCGCGTTCCCCGTCGGCGTCGTCGCCGACGAAGCTCGATTCGAAATCCAGTACGGCACCGTCGCGCGCCCGACGCACGACAACACCAAGTGGCAGTACGCGCAGTTCGAGAGCTGCGCGCACCGGTACGCCGACCTTTCCGACGGCGAGTTCGGCGTGGCGCTCCTCAACGACAGCAAGTACGGATACCGCGTCAAGGGCTCCGAACTGTCGCTGTCGCTCCTGCGCGCCCCGACGGAGCCCGACCCCGTCGCCGACCTCGGGCGCCACCGCTTCCGCTACGCGATTCTGCCCCACGCCGGCGACCTCGCGCGCGCCGATTCCGTCCGCGCCGCCGCGGCGGTGCTGAACCAGGGCGTCGAACGCTTCGAAGGCTTCTCCGCCGCGGGCGCCGCGCCGCTGCCCGTGTCGCTCGCGGGCGAGGGCGTCGAACTCGCCGTCCTCAAAAAGGCGGAAGACGGCGACGCGCTCGTCGTACGCCTCGTCGAAACCCGCGGCCGCCGCGCCTCCGCCACGCTCTCGGCCGCCGGAGCCGCGACCGCCACCCCGTGCCTCGCCACGGAGCTCGCCGACGCCGGCGCCCCGCTCCCGCTCCCCGCCGCCCTCGATTTCGGCCCGTTCGAAATCAAGACCCTCCGGCTGCGCTGAACGCGCCCCTTTCCCCCTTCCCTTCCCCCTTTTCCGGCAAACGCCCCGCACCCATGCCTCCTTCCGCCCGTCCGCGCCGTCCGGCGCGCCGCGAAGAACCCGCCGCCCGCGTGCCTCCGTACAGCATCGAGGCCGAAAAGGCCGTCCTGGGTTCGATCCTGCTCCAGCCCGAACGCACGTTCGGGCACCTCGCCAGCGTCCACGCCAAGCCCGAATGGTTCTACCTCCAGGCGAACCGGACGATCTACGAAACCGCCAAGTCGCTCTACGACCGCCACGGCGCCGGCGTCGACGCCGTGACCGTCGTGCAGGCCCTCCAGGAGGCCGGCACGCTCGAAGAAGTCGGCGGAGCCGCGGCCGTCGAGGCCCTCGTCGAGGCGCCCCTCGTCGTCGCCCACACCGAGTTCTACGCCGAGATCCTGCGCGACAACTGCGTGCTGCGCCAGATCATCGACGCCGCGGGCGACGCCGCCGCGAAGTGCTACTCCCCCGACCGCGCGACCGCGCAGATCCTCAGCGAGACGCAGGAGTCCTTCTTCGCCATCTCCGAGCGCGACGAGCGCAAGATGCCGGACTGGAACGACTCGCTCAACGCGACCTTCGCGAAGATCGAGGACATGTTCCGCAACACGTCCGGGCTCAACGGGCTCTCGACCGGCTTCAAGGACCTCGACAAGGTGGTGCAGGGCCTGCGCCCCTCGGAAATGATCGTCCTCGCGGCGCGCCCGTCGATGGGCAAGACCTCGCTCGCGATGAACATCTGCACGAGTGTCGCCCTCGACGTCGACTGCGACGGCAAGCCGCGCCGCTCCGCCGACCCCGGCCGGCCCGCCGGCTCCAACCGCGTCCCGGTCGGCATCTTTTCCTGCGAAATGTCCACCGACGCGCTCGTCTCGCGCATGCTTTGCACGGTCTCCCGCGTGTCGTGGACGGACATCATCGCCGCGCGTTCCAAGGGCGAAGCCGAACGGCGCGACATGACCCGCCGCCTCACGCAGGCGATGTCCACGCTCACCGACGCGCCGATCTACATCGACGACACCGGCGGCCTCGACATCGCCGACCTCCGTGCCCGCGCCCGCACCATGAAGAAGCGCCACGGCATCGGGCTGATCATGATCGACTACCTCCAGCTTCTGGGCTGCCACGAAGCCGCCGCCGAGGGCCGCCAGCAGGAGACGACGCGCATCTCCGCCGGCGTGAAGGCGATGGCCAAGGAGCTGAACGTCCCCGTGATCGTCCTTTCGCAGCTTTCGCGCGCCCCGGAACAGCGCGACCGCGAAGCCAAGCCCCGCCTCGCCGACCTGCGCGACTCGGGCTCCATCGAGCAGGACGCGGACGTTGTGATGCTCCTGCGCCGTCCGAGTCGGATCGCGGGCTCGAAGGACAAGGATCAGGAAAACCTCGCCTACGTGGACGTCGCCAAGAACCGCAACGGCGGCGTCGACGAAGTCCGCATGAGCTTCGACGCGCGGACGACACGCTTCGGCAACTTCGTCTCGCTCGGCGAAGATGACAATCCCTACAACCGCTGATGCCCCGCTCTTCCTCGGCGTATTTCCTCGTCGGCCCCACGGCGTCCGGCAAGACCGCCGTGGCCGAGGTCCTCGCGCGCCGCACCGGCGCGTACGTGCTGTCCGCCGATTCGATGCTCGTGTACCGGGGAATGGACGTCGGCACCGCGAAGCCCGGCCCGGACGAGCGCGCGGAGGGCCGCCTGCGCGGCGTGGACGTCGCGGATCCCGACGAACCGTTCAGCACGGGCCTCTGGCTCCGCGAGGCGGCGCGGACGTTCGACGAGGCCGAGGCCGCCGGGCGCGACGTCATTGTCGCGGGCGGCACGGGGCTCTACGTCTCGGCTCTTCTGCGCGGCCTCGACGAGCCGCCCGCGCCACCGGAAGTGCGGGCCGAAGTCGAGGCCGTGGCGCGTGAAGGCGGTCTCGCCGCGCTCGTCGCGCGCGCCGAGGCGCTCTGCCGCGGCGCCGTCGCCGCGGTGGACGTCGCCAATCCGCGCCGCATCATGCGTCTGCTGGAAATCCTGCTCTGCGGGGGCAAGCCGCCGCAGAAGCGCGGCGCGGCGGCGCCGCCGGCCGCCGCGCCGATGGCCGGGCTGGAATTTCCGCCCGACCGCCTTGCGCTTCGCATCGAACGCCGCGCCGCGGCGATGTTTGAGGGCGGAGCCCTGCGGCGGGAAGTCGAACGACTGTGCGCGGAGCATCCGGGCTTCGCCGCATCGACCGCCGGCGCCGGCATCGGCTACGCCGAGGCGCTCGCGCTCGTGCGCGGGGAAATCGCCGAAAAGGAGGCGCTGGAGCGCACCGCCGCGCGCACGCGCCGCCTCGCGAAACGCCAGCGCACCTGGTGGCGCACCCAGGCGTCCGTCGAATGGGTGCGCGGCCCGGAAGACGCCGGAGACCTCGAACGCGCGGCCCGCGACGTCGCGGCCGTCTGGAAAAAACATGGAAAAACCCCGGTCGTACTGCCTTGAAGCGGCCGAGCCCGCGCCGGCCGCGACGCGCCGCCTCGCCGACGAATTCGAGGGCCGCGAAGCCTCCATGCCGCGCGAACGGCTCGCGGAGCTCGGGGCCGGCGCGCTGTCCGACGCCGAACTCGTGGCGATTCTCCTGCGCAACGGGACGCATGGCCACAACGTCCTCTCCGTCGCGCGCGAAATCCTCCGCCTCCACGGCGACGACCTTTCGCTCCTCGCGCGGGCCACGGCCGCGGATCTGCGGCGCGTTCCGGGCGTCGGCAAGGTGCGCGCCCTCGAGTTTGAGGCCGCCTTCGAGCTGTGCCGGCGCATCCTGCGCGCCTCGTCGCGCGCCTCGCGGCCGGTGCTGGACACGCCCGAGCGGCTCGTTCGCCATCTCTGGCCGCTCGTCGCCATGCGGGAAACCGAGGCGTTCTTCGCCTGTCCGCTCGACAAGAAAATGCGTCTCTGCGCGGGCGTCCGGCACGTGGACGCGTGCGTCGGCACCGGCTCGGCCGACTCCGTGCCGGTCCATCCGCGCGACGTCTACCGCGAGGCCGCGAAGGCGGACGCCTGCTACGTTGTCGTCGCCCACAACCATCCGACCGGCGATCCGACGCCTTCGCCCCAGGACCTTCTCGTCACGCGCCGCCTCGTCGACGCCGGGCGCGCCGTCGGCATCCCGCTCGTCGATTCGGTCGTCATCGGCGGCCTGCCCGCCTCGGGCGGCGCCTTCGACCCCTTCGACCCGGCCTCTCCGCTCCCGCGCTTCGTCTCGCTCCGCCGCTCCGGCGCCGTGGACTTCGACTGAAGGGCGAAGTGTGGTAGACTCCCGGGCATGGAAACGAAACCCCGCGAATCCCTCGGAAGCCGGCTCGGCTTCATCCTTCTTTCGGCAGGCTGCGCGATCGGCATCGGCAACGTGTGGCGCTTTCCGTGGCTCGCCGGCCAGTACGGCGGCGCCTGGTTCGTGCTGCTCTACGCCGTCTTCCTCGTGGCGCTCGGCATCCCCGTGATGACGATGGAATTCGCGATGGGCCGCGCGTCGCGGAAAAGCCCCGTCGCGATGTACGGCGCGCTCGGGCTCCCGCGGTGGCGCTGGCATGGCGCCGTCGCGCTCGCCGGCAACGTCCTGCTCATGATGTACTACACGACCGTTTCGGGGTGGATGGTCTCGTACTTCGCGCTCGCGGTCGCCGGCGCCTTCTCCGGGGCGGATGCCGCGGCGGCCGGCGAACGGTTCGGGCGCACGCTCGCAAGTCCGCTCTGGCAGGTGCCGCCGATGGCGTTCGTGACGTTCGCCGGATTCGGGATCTGCGCGGCCGGTCTGCGCGGCGGCGTGGAGCGGATCGTGAAGTGGATGATGCTCGCGCTGCTTGTCCTCATGCT
Source organism: uncultured Verrucomicrobiota bacterium (assembly GCA_946534105.1). Taxonomy (GTDB): domain Bacteria; phylum Verrucomicrobiota; class Kiritimatiellia; order RFP12; family UBA3636; genus UBA3636. Next base: position 19,323 of record CAMNCG010000029.1, on the reverse strand, counting down.
CGCGCTCGCGCTGCACAGCGCGACCCTTCCCGGTTCCGGCGCCGGCGTGAAGTACTTCCTCGTTCCGAACGCCGGCAACGTCGCCGCGCACGGCGGCTGGATGCGCGTCGCGGCGGAGGCGATGAACCAGGCGTTCTTCACGCTGAGCCTCGGCGTCGGGTCCATGGCCATTTTCGGCAGCTACATCGGGCGCGACCGCGCGCTCGCCGGCGAAGCGGTGCGCGTGACCGCGCTCGACACGTTCGTCGCCATTGCGGCCGGATTCATCGTCATTCCCGCGTGCTTCGCCTTCGGCGTGGAACCCGGCGCCGGGCCGGGGCTCGTCTTCGTGACGCTCCCCGCCGTCTTCGGCCACATGGCCGGCGGCCGCTTCTGGGGCGCGGTGTTCTTCGCGTTCCTCTCGTTCGCGGCGTTTTCCACCGTCCTCGCCGTCTTCGAAAACATCCTCGCGTGCGTCCGCGACCTCACGGGGTGGAGCCGGCGCACCGCGGCGCCGGCGTGCGCGGCGGCGATGTTCCTGCTCTCTCTCCCGTGCGCGCTCGGATGGAGCCTCCTTTCCGGGTTCGCGCCGTTCGGCGAAGGGTCCGGCGTGCTCGACCTCGAGGATTTCGCCGTCTCGAACGTCATCCTCCCGGTCGGGGCGCTCGTGTACGTGCTGTTCTGCACCTGGCGCTTCGGCTGGGGCTGGGACGCGTTCGTCGCGGAAGCCAACGCCGGGCGCGGCCTCCGCGTGCCGGGCGGCCGGGCGATGCGCCTCTACGCCGGCATCGCGCTCCCGGCCGCCATCCTCCTGCTTTTCGCGCTCGGGCTCGCCGACAAGTTCGGCGGCTAGCGGCGCAGGCGCCGCCGCGCGGCGTCAGGCGCGCGGAAACGCCTCGCGGTAGACGGCGTGGAGGCGTTCGACGGAGACGTGGGTGTAGAGCTGCGTCGTCGAAAGCGAGGCGTGCCCGAGCAGCTCCTGCACGATCCGGAGGTCCGCCCCGTTGTCGAGCAGGTGCGTCGCGAACGAGTGGCGCAGGGAGTGCGGCGAATAGCGGCGCGGCAGGCCGGCCGAGACGAGCGCCTGTTCGAACGTCCGTTCGAACAGGCGGGTCGTGGCGCGCCCGCCGCGGCGGTTGAAGAACACCGGGGACAGCGGCGCCGCGGCGGCCTCCCCCCACGTTTCCGCGTTGGCGGCGAGCAGGCGCCGCATCGCGCGGAGCGCGCCGCCGGACATCGGGGCGAGGCGCTGCTTGCGACCCTTTCCGAAAAGCGTCGCGCACCCGGTGTCGAACGACACGTCGCGGCGGACCAGCGCGGCCGCTTCGGCGATGCGCGCGCCCGTGCCGTAGAGGAATTCGAGAAGCGCCCAGTCCCGCAGCGCGAGGTAGGCGCGGAACCGCTCGGCCTCCGATCCGTCGCGGGGCGGGACGGCGGCCTCGCGGTCCGCCGCCGCGAGCGCGGCGTCGAGCAGGTCGCCGACTTCGTTCACGGACAGCACGTCCGGCAGCGTCCGCCTCGTGCGCGGTCCGCGGAGTCCTTCCAGCGGGCTTTCGCGCATCGCGCCGTCGCGCACGAGGAACTTGAAAAACGACTTCAGCGCGGAGAGTTTGCGCCGCACGGTGGCGGGGGCCGCTTCGGCGCGGGCCACGGCCGCGAGAAACCGCCGCGCGTCCCCGCGCCCCACGGCGGTCCAGTCCGGGACGGCGGCGTCCGCGGCCCCGTCCGGCCCCTCCGCGCCGGACCGTCCGCCGCGCAGGAACAGCGCAAACTGGCCCAGGTCGCGCGCGTAGGCGGCGACGGTGTTCGGCGACTCGCCGCGTTCCGAAGAGGCGTGGCGCAGGAACGCGGCGACCGCGGGATCGCCGGAAACGGCGTCCCGGAATGATTCGCCCGCCGGTGTCACTTCGCCTCCGCGGCGGTCGCGGCGGCCGCGTCTTCCGGCAGCTCGCGGAGGAGGGGCGAACCTTCGCCCGCGCGGTCGAGCCACGCCGAAAGGGCGCGCGCCGACGCGAGGCGGTCGAGGCCGAGAGACGCCGGCGACGGCTCCCCGGCGCGCATCAGCGCGGACGCGAGGTCCGCGACGGTCCACGTCTGCAGGTCCACGCGCGAGACGAACGCCTCGTCGCGCCCGGCGACGGGCGCGAGAACGCCCGCTTCGACGAGATGCGCCACGGTTTCGCGCACGAACCGGACGGGCACGAGATGGCGGCGGTTGAACGCGACGACGTCGAGGAGGCCGTCGCCCCCGCGCACCGACGACGCCAGTTCGCGCAGGAGCGACGCGGCGAGCAGGAGCCGCGCGCGCGCCGACGGACGCTCCCACCCGCGCTCCATCTGGTACGTGTCGGCGTTCTGCGCCGCGAACGAGACCTCGCACGCGACGAGCACGATCACCCACGAAACGTAGCCCCAGAACAGCAGGATCGGCACGGCCGCGAACGACCCGAAGAAGCTGCTGTACTTCGCGACGCCGATCTGGAGCGAGAGGCAGATCTTGAGCCACCCGCTGAAGCCGACCGCCGCGACGAACCCGCCCAGCACGCCCGGCCCGAGCCGCACGCGCGTGTTCGGCGTGAAGCGCAGGAGGAAGGAAAACGAGATGGTGAGGAGCATCAGCACCCAGATCGTCTTGAAGACCGGGATCCCGGCGAGGTGCGGCATCGCGCCGCCGTCGAGGGAGGCCACCCGGTTCTGGAGCTCCGCGACGATCGGCACGGACGACGCCGCGATCGAAAGCGCCGGCAGGACGACGATCACCGAGAGGTAGTCGGTGAACTTGCGGACGAGCGGCCGGTTTTCCGTGACGCCCCAGATGCGGTTGAACGCCTTCTCCACGTTGCCGACGAGCCCCACCACCGTCCATACGAGCAGCAGGAGGCCGATGCCGCCGAGCGCGCGGAAATTGAGCCCGTCCACGATGTCGAACGCCCTCGCCGCGAGGTTCTGGAAGAACGCTTCGTCGAGCCCCCCGGCGGCCGAGGAGGACGACGCCCCGCCGCCGCCCGGAAGGGCTTCCCCGACCTCCTCCCCTTCCCGCGTCCCGGTGCCCTCCGCGACCGGGACGGAGACCTCCGGAGCCGGCGGGACGGAGCCCTCCGCGGCCGGGGCGGCCGCGGCGCCGGACGCCGCCTCGGGGAAATACGTCGCGAAGGCGTTGTGGATGGCCTCGCTCGCGCGGGTGCGCAGTTCGTCGCCGTCCATGACGCCCTTGGAAACCGAGAGCGAAAGCGCCAGGACCGGCACGACGGAAAGCAGCGTCATGAACGTGAGCGACGAGGCGCGCAGCACGCACTCGTCGCGGCGGAATCCGAAGGCGGCGAGGAAGAGGACTCGGACGGCCTTCACAAGCGCGCGGCGGACGCCCCGCACGGCGGAAAGCTCGACGTCCCACACGTCCTGCGAAAGGAATTTCCCGGCGGCGCGCAGCGACGCGCCGATCCGGGCGGCAAGGCTTTTTCCGGAAGGCTCGTTCATGTTCCTGTCTTCTCCTTGCGGGGTGCGCGCCAGCGGCGGTGCGCCCAGAGGTACTGTTCGGGATGCCGGCGGACGAAGCGCTCGGTCGTTTCGGAAACGAGGCGCGTGAGCGCGACGACGTCCGCGTCGCGGTCGCCGGTCGGCTCGAACCGGATCGGCTCGGACGCCGCCATGAGAAACCGCATCGGCCCCGTGCGGAAGCAGACGCCGAAGACAATCGGGGCGCCGGTCGCGAGCGCGAGCCGCGCCGGGCTCGCCACGGTCTTGGCGTCGCGCCCGAAAAACGGAACCGTCACGCCGCCGGACGTCGCGTGCTGGTCGCAGATGAGCCCGAGAAGCTTCCCGGTCCGCAGCGGCCGCAGCAGCGCGAGGCGGTCCGGCGAATGCTTCGCCACGATCTCGATGCGGCGGCGCGGATTGCGCGTCTCCATGAAGCGCTGGACGTACGGGTTGTCGAGCGTCCGCGCCACGGCGACGAGCGGCTTCCAGAACGAAATCAGGTGCCCGGAAAGCTCCCAGTTGCCGAGATGCGCGGACGCGAGGATCACCGGCCGTCCGGGCGCCTTCAGCAGCGCTTCCGTCTCGGGCGGCACCTCCCATTCGACGCGGCCTTCGAGCGTTTCCGGACGGAGGAGGGCCGAGCCTTTCAGCGACTCCACGGAAAGCATCGCGAAACTTTCGAACGACGCCCGCGCGAGTTTCGCCGCGGCGCGGCGGTCCGGCGCCAGGCCGGCGGAAAGGACGTTGTCCGTCGCGAGGCGGCGGCGGCCCGGCAGGAGAAACCAGACGAGACGCCCGGCCAGGCGGGCCAAGCCGAGCGCGGCCCGCGCCGGGACGGCGTCCGCCACCGCCACGGCGATCCGCAGCACGGCGAATTGCAGGAATGCGACGGGACGCGGAGTGGCGCGCGGCATGGCGGACGGACGGAAACGCCGGGAGCGGCCGGCGCTAGTCCCCGCCGTTCCCGGAACGGGGAATCGACGGGTCGGGCCGCAGGACGATCGGATCGGGATCGTGCCAGTTGGAGAGCGTCACCGTCTCGTGGCGGGAGCGGGAACCGTCGGGCCAGATGGCGTAGGCCGAAATGCGCCCGTAGTAGACGTCGAATTCAACGGGAGAGGCCGTCGGAGCGGTCTTCCAGCGAAAGGCCGCGCGGCCTTCGCCGCGGTAGCGGACCATGGCGCCGGACGGTTCCGTGCGGACGCGCACGTGCGAGGCGCAACCCGGGGAAAACACGGCGCAGCACACGAGAAGCGCCGCCGCGAGCGCCGGCCGGAGGCCGTGTCGGTTGAAGTCCTTCATTCGTCCGCGATCCCGAAATGGTTCTTGACGAGTTCTTCGATTTCCACCGCGGCGTCTTCGGCGTCGGGGCCGTCGAAGTCGACCTTCAGGACGGAACCGACGGGCGCCTCGAGCGTCATGAGGCCCAACACGCTCTTTCCGGAAACGGAAACTCCCCCGTGCGACACGGTGACGTCGCAGAGGTACTTCTGGCACGTCTTCGCGAACGCCCCGGCGGGGCGCACGTGCATGCCGTACTTGTTGAGGAGTTCCAGATCTTTGCTGACTGTCACGGGGCTGAACCTCGCGGCTGCTATTTGCGGGTTTCCTGACGCTTCTTGGAGGCGCGGCGGAGCTGGGCGCCGGCCTTGTCGAAGACGGCGTTGAGCGCGGCCGTGGCGTCCGCGTCGCGCGCGGAGGCCGTGGCGTCCGCCTGGCCGCCCTGGACCGCGAGGGAAACCGCGTACTTCGCGCCCTCCTGGTCGAAGACGACGCGGATGTTCTCGATGGACGGGTAGTCTTCGGAAAGCTTGTCGGCCTTCTTGCGGGCGGCGTTCTGGAGCGCGACGCTCAGCTTGACGTGGCGGATGGTGATTTCGGTGGCCATGAGTTGGACTCCTCTTGCTGTGGAATTCGGAAAATGCCTGTCGGGGCCCGGCGGGACGGCCGAAGCCGCCGTCGTTCCGGCACGGAGCCAATCTTACCACAAATCCGCGAAGCCGCGCGGCCGCCTCCGGAATCCGGCCGGATCCCGCCGGGATATACTTGAATTATCCGTTTTCGCAAAAAGGATTGTATCCGTAGAATTCGGTGGAGGCGCGGAGCGCCGGACGGGGAGAAAATGTTAGACTTGATTAACAAGGAACCGGTCGGATAGGATGCGCGCCATGCGGCAAGCGGAACTCCGCGCGCTCCCGCGCGGGCGCCGCCGCCAAACCACGCTAGAGGAAACACCATGAAATTCGTTTGTTCGGTCTGCGGTTACGTCCACGAGGGCGACCAGCCGCCCGCCCAGTGCCCGATCTGCAAGGCCCCGGCCGACAAGTTCACCAAGCAGGAGGAGCCCGCCGCGGCCCCCGCCGCCGCGCCCGCCGCGCCCGGCAAGGGCAAGCTCGCGCTCCCGCCCATGGCGTGCGAGCACGTCGTCGGCTCCGCCAAGGGCCTCGACGAGCGCGTCGTCAAGGGTCTCCAGGACAACTTCACCGGCGAGTGCTGCGAAGTCGGCATGTACCTCGCGATGGGCCGCCAGGCCGAGCGCGAGGGCTATCCCGAAATCGCGGAAGCGTTCAAGCGCTACGCCTTCGAGGAGGCCGACCACGCGTCCCGCTTCGCCGAGCTTCTCGGCGAGGTCCTGACGGACGACACGAAGAAGAACCTCGAGATGCGCGCGGCCGCCGAATCCGGCGCCTGCCAGGGCAAGCTCGACCTCGCCAAGCTCGCCAAGGAGCTCGGCTACGACGCCGTGCACGACACGGTCCACGAGATGGCCAAGGACGAAGCCCGCCACGGCAACGGCTTCGCCGGCCTGCTCGCCCGCTGGTTCTGAAGAACTCGCGAAGCGTCGCATGGAGACGCGGCCCGCGCGATCGCGCGGGCCGCGTCCTTCATTGTTCGGCGTCGACCGGAACGGCGCCGAGGACGGTCCGGAGCAGCGCCGGGTCGATTTTCACGAAAAAGCCGCGCTGGCCTCCGTTGATGCAGATCCACGGCAAGTCGAAAATCGAACGCTGCGCGAATATTCGCACGCCCGGCCGCCGGAACCCGAACGGAGACGTGCCGCCGCAATGGTAGCCGCTGTGGCGCTCGGCCTCCGCGCGTTCGCACAGCTCGACGGACTTTTCCCCGAGCGCCCGCGCGAGGTTTTTGGTGGAGATTTCCCGATCGCCATGCATCAGCATGACGAGCGGCTTTCCGGCGTGGTCCTTGAGAACGATCGTCTTCACGATGCCGTGCTCGTCGATGCCGAGTTCGCGCGCGGCCTGGGCCGTGCCGCCCCTCTCCTCGTATTTGTACAGATGCGGCTCGAACGCCGCCTTCGCGGCCCGCAGCTGCCGCACGGCCGCGGTGACCGGAATGTCGCTCTTTTCGGATTTCATGCCGCCGATTCTACCGCGTTTTGCCGCACTTCGCGCGCGTGTGGGCGCGGTTGACTTTTGAAACGGCGTCGCGGTAGACTGCGGGCATTGCGCCGCGGCACGGGCGCGCAAACGCGGGGCGCCTTCGCGCGCCGGAAACGAGGAGAAGGTTTCATGAAAGTCTGCAAGTTCGGGGGATCGTCGGTCGCCGACGCGGCCCAGATGCTGAAGGTGCTGGAGATCGTCCGGTCCGATCCGCGGCGCCGCGTCGTCGTGGTTTCCGCGCCGGGAAAGCGCCGAAAGGGCGACGACAAGGTGACGGATCTGCTCATTTCGTGCGCGGCGGACGCCCTCGCGGGCCGCGATCCGGCCGAAAACGTCGGGCGCGTCGTCGCGCGCTACGAATCGATCCGGGCCGACCTCGGGCTCGACGAGGCGCTCGTCGAAGGCGTCCGCGCCGAGCTCCTGCGCCGCCTCGCCGGCCCGCGGGACCACGAGGGCGCGTTTTTCGACGCCGTGAAGGCGCTCGGCGAGGAGGAGTCCGCGCGTTTCTGCGCCGCCGCCTTCACCGCGCGCGGCCTGCGCTCGGTCTACGTGGACCCGCGCGAGGCCGGGATGCTGATGTCCGACGAGTTCGGCGCGGCGCAGCTCCTGCCGGAGTCGTACGCCCGCATCCGCGCGAAGCTCGCCCCGGTCCCCGAAGTGGTGGTCTTCCCCGGCTTCTACGGCTACACCCGTTCCGGCCGCCTCGCCACGTTTTCCCGCGGCGGCTCCGACATCACGGGCGCGATCCTCGCGGCCGCGCTCGGCGCGGACGTCTACGAAAACTTCACGGACGTCGACGCCGTCTACCCGGTCGATCCCCGACTCTGCCCGGAGGCGGTCGGCGGCGAGGGGATCCGGGAGATGACCTACGCCGAAATGCGCGAACTCTCCTACGCCGGATTCGCCGTCTTCCACGAGGAGGCGGTCCTTCCCGCGATCCGCGCCAAGATCCCGATCAACATCCGCAACACGAACCGTCCCGACGAGCCGGGCACGATGGTTCTGCCGACGCGCAGTTCCGTGCCGGGCCGCGTGAACGGCATCGCCTCCACGGGCGGATTCGGCGCGCTTTTCGTCGAAAAGTGGCTCATGAACCGCGAGGTCGGCTACGTGGCGAAGCTCCTCGGCATCCTCGCCTCCGAAGGCGTGTCGATCGAATGCATGCCGGCCGGCGTCGATTCGGTGACGGTCGTCTTCCGCGACGCGCAGTTCCCGGACGACGTCCGCGAGCGCGTCTTCGCGCGCATCGACGCCGAGCTTTCGCCGGACCGCGTCTCCTACACGCGCGGCATCGCGTTCCTCGTCGCCGTCGGCGAGGGGATGCGGACCACCGTCGGCACGTGCCTCCACGTCGTCTCCGCCCTCTCCAAGGCCGGCATCAACCTGCAGATGATCAACCAGGGGTCGTCCGAACTCTCGATCATGTTCGGCATCCGCGAAGAGGATCTCCAGCCCGCCGTGCGGGCGCTCTACGCCGAATTTTTCGGAAAGGAAAACAAGTGAAAATCCGACCCTTTTCCGCCCTCCGACCCGCCTCGAACGACCTTGCGCGCCGCATCGCGTCGCTCCCGTACGATGTCGTCGACACGGCGGAAGCCCGCGCCCTCGCGGGCGACCCGCTCTCGTTCTACCATGTCGTGCGCTCCGAAATCGATCTGCCGGAAGGCACGGAGGCGCGCGATCCCGCAGTCTACGCCCGCGCGAAGGACGCGCTCGGCGCGCTCGTTTCCGGCGGCTCGCTCGTGCAGGAGGAGGCGCCTTCGCTCTACCTCTACCGCCAGACGATGGGCGGCGTGTCGCAGACCGCCGTGGTCGCGTGCTGCTCGATCGACGACTACGCCTCCGGCACGATCCTGCGTCACGAGAAGACGCGCAAGGACAAGGAGGACGACCGCACGGACCACATTCTCGCCACCCGCGCGCACACCGGACAGGTCTTCCTCTGCTACCGCGACGACGGGAAGATCGACGGCATCGTGGCGGCGGAGCGCGCGGCCGCCCCGATGTTCGACTTCACGGCCGAGGACGGCGTGGGCCACGCCGTCTGGCGCGTCTCCCCGGCCGGAGCCGCGGCGCTCGCCTCCGCCTTCGCCGCCGTTCCGCGCGCCTACATCGCCGACGGCCACCATCGCTCCGCCGCGTCGTTCCGCTCGGGTTCGGAGCTTCGCGCCGCGGCGGATCCCTCGACCCGCCGTCCGGACGACCCCGCGGCCGATCCCGGCGCGGACTGGTTCATGGCCTGCCTCTTCCCGGCTTCGCAGCTGCGCATTCTTCCGTACAACCGCTGCGTCCGGGACCTGAACGGGCTTTCGTCGCGCGACTTTTTCAAGGCCGCGCTCGCGCGCGGGTTTTCGGCCGCGGCCGTGTCGTCGCCGGAAAACATCCCGACCTCCTCCTGCGCGCTTCTTCTCCCCGAAGGCTGGTACCGCCTTTCCTGGCCGCTTTCCGACGCCCAGGCGGCCGACCCCGTGCAGAGCCTCGACGTGACGCGCCTTCAGGAGGACCTCCTCGCGCCCGTCCTCGGCATCGGCGACCCGCGCACCGACCCGCGCATCTACTTCGTCGGCGGAATCCGCGGCACGGCGGAACTGGAGCGCGATGTCGCGTCCGGCAAGGCCGCGGCCGCCTTCGCCATGCATCCGACCGGGATCGGCCAGATGATGGCCGTCGCCGACGCCGGCGCCATGATGCCCCCGAAGTCCACCTGGTTCGAACCGAAGCTCCGCTCCGGCCTCCTCGTCCATCGTTTCTAGGCCGCTCATGACCCTGCATCCGTTCGGATTTTCCGTTTTTTCGAACATCCCGCTGTGGGCGGCGTTTTTTTCCTGGTGTTCCGCCCAGGCGATCAAACTTGTTCTCGATTTTTCGCGCACGAGGAAGTGGGACTTCCGCTACTTCGTCTCCACCGGCGGCATGCCGAGCGCGCATTCGGCGACGGTCGCGGGCCTCGCGACGTCGACCGGCCTCGTCTGCGGCTGGGATTCCGGCGCCCTTGCGGTGGCTTCCGTGTTCGCCATCATCACGATGTTCGACGCCGCGACCGTCCGTCGCGCCGCCGGCATTCAGGCGCGCGTCCTCAACGAGATCGTCGAAGAGCTCCGCAAGGACCGCCGCCTCCGCGCCGCGAAGCTCAAGGAACTGCTCGGCCACACGCGCAAGGAGGTCCTCGCGGGCTTCCTCTGGGGCGTCGCGTTCTCTTCCGTTTTCACCGTCGTCTGGGCGCGCCTGCGCGCGTGATCCTCCGTCCCTCCCCCCTCCTGCACCCGCCATGCCGATTCCGCCCGCTTCCCGTTCTCCGACCGGATTCACCGAACGCGCGGGCGCGCTTCGCGACCTCGCGGAGCGCGCGCTCGCCGACGCGTTCCGCCCCGGCGGTCCGCTCGGCGCCGGCGCGGCGCCGGAGCGACTCGTGGAGGCGATGCGCCATGCGGTGCTCGGCGGAGGCAAGCGGATGCGACCCGTGCTGTGCCTCGCGACGTGCCAGGCGCTGTGCGGAGAGGCGGCGCCGGCGCTCGGGGCCGCGGTCGCGGTGGAGCTCCTGCACGCCTACACGCTCGTCCACGACGACCTTCCGTGCATGGACGACGACGCCGTGCGCCGCGGGCTTCCGACGGTCCACGCGAAGTACGGCTACGCCGAGGCGGTTCTCGTCGGCGACGCGCTCCAGGCCGCCGCCTTCCGCGTCCTCGCGGAAGCGGCGCCGCCGGCGTGCGCGCTCGAACTCGCGAAGGCGGCGGGTCCCGCCGGGGTCGTCGGCGGGCAGTGGGTGGACGTGACGGCGAAGCCGCCGCACGACACGGAACGGATCCTCTACGTCCACAAGCACAAGACCGCCGATCTCGTCGCCTGCGCCTGCCGCATGGGCGCGGTCTGCGCCGGGGCGGCGCCGGCCGTTGTCGCCCTCGCGGGCCAAATGGGCGACGCCGTCGGCAAGGCGTTCCAGATCGTGGACGATCTGCTTGACGCCGCCGATCCTCGCAAGAGGGACGAGCTTTCGATCCTGCGCACGAATTCGCCGGAGGCCGCGAAGGCCGCCGCGAAAATCCAGACGGAGCTTGCGAAAAGGGCGCTCCTCGCGCTCCGCCCGGAGCCGGGACTTCCGAAGCGAAAGGCGCAGGCCGCGGAGTCCGCCGCGGATCTTCTTCGCGATCTTGTCGATGCGCAGCTTGCGCGCACGTTCTAGGAGGTGGCGGGGATGGCGTCGAACGAAGACTCGGCCTGGCTCTCGCAGCTGCGCGCGGCGGTGCGTTCGCTCGACGCGCTTTCGCGCGTCTTCCCCGGTCTCGAAATCACGCCGGAGATGCGCGAAGCGGAAAAGCGCTTCCCCATGGCCGCGACGCCGCACTACCTATCGCTCGTGCGCGAGGCCTCGCCGGACGACCCGATCCTGCGGCAGTGCCTGCCCGCGCCCGGCGAACTCGCCGAGGCGCCGTGGACCTCGCTCGACCCGCTCGGCGAATCGCCCTGCTCGCCCGTGCCGCGTCTCGTGCGCCGCTACCCCGACCGCGCCGTCGTTCTCGTCTGCTCTTCCTGCGCGACCCTCTGCCGCCACTGTTTCCGGAAGGCGCTTTCCGGCGCGCCCGTGCCGGCGATCTCGGACGCGGAGCTTTCCGCCGTCGCGGAGTGGCTCCGCGCGAATCCGGAGGTGGAGGACGTCCTGCTCTCCGGCGGCGATCCGCTGACGCTGCCCGACGAGCGCGTCGCGGCGGTGCTGGAAGCGGTCGGAAACGTGCCGTCCGTGAAGGTCGTGCGCGTCGCGACGCGCCTTCCCGCCACGCTTCCGCAGCGCTTCACCCCCTCGCTCGTGCGTCTGCTCGCCTCGCGTCCGGGCGGCGCGGCGGTGTTCGCGAGCAGCCACTTCAACCATCCGCGCGAGCTTTCCCCGGAGGCGCTCGACGCCTGCGCGCGTCTCGTTGACGCCGGCGTTCCGGTGCAGAACCAGACCGTGCTCCTGCGCGGCGTGAACGACGACCCCGCGACGCTCGAAGCGCTCTTCCGCGCCCTCTACCGAAACCGGGTGCGGCCGTACTACCTCTTCCAGACCGACCTCGTGCGCGGCATCGAGCACCTCCGCACCCCGCTCGCGGCTGGCCTCGGGATCATGCGGACGCTCCGCGCGCGCTTGAGCGGCCCCGCGATCCCGAACTTCTGCGTCGATCCGCCCGGCCTCGCCGGAAAGATCGAACTGGCGCCCGACAGCGTCGTCTCCCGCCGCCCCGGCGCCACGCTCCTTCGCAGCTCCTCGGGGGCGGTGTTCGAGTACCCGGATCCGGCCGTTCCGGAAGCTCCGCCCCCTCCGGACTCCCCGCGCGCATCGCCCAGGTCCGGTGAAGCGGTCCCTTTCGTCCCTTTCGTCCCTTCCGTCCCTTCCGCTCCTTCGCTCGCGCTGCGGGCGCGGGCGGTGCGCGCGGTGCGCGCGTGGCTCGACGGCGCCGGCTTCGTCGAAGTGGAAACGCCGGTGCGCGTCCGCGCGCCGGCGAACGAGCCGCACATCCGCCCACCCGCGAGCGGCGGCGCCTGGCTCCGCGCCTCTCCCGAGCTCCACATGAAGCGCCTTCTCGCCGCCGGCATGGAGCGCATCTACCAGATCGGGCCGTGCTTCCGCGAAGGCGAGCTCGGCGACCGGCACAGCCCGGAGTTCACGATGCTGGAGTGGTACCGGCGCGGCGGCACGTGGCTCGACCTCATGGACGACGTCCGCGCGTTCTGCGCCGCCGCGGCGCGCGCGGCGGCCGGGAGCGAAACCGTCCGCTTCCGCGGCGCGGACATCAACCTCGGCGGCGAATGGGAGCGCATTCCCGTGCGCGAAGCGTACCGCCGCTGGGCCGGGTGGGATCCCGTCGAAACCTGGGACGCCGAGCGCTTCGACCTCGACATGGCGCTCAAGGTCGAACCCGCGCTTCCGCGCGACCGGCCGCTCTTCCTCGTCGGCTACCCGGCGCAGGCGGCGTCGCTCGCCCGGCTCTCGCCGGACGACCCGCGCCTCGCCGAGCGCTGGGAGGCGTACGTCGGCGGCATGGAGCTCGCGAACGCCTTCGGCGAACTCGTCGATCCCGCCGAGCAGCGCGCGCGCTTCGAAGAGGCCGCCCGCGAAAAGGCCGCGCTCGGCGAACCGGTTTTCCCCCTCGACGAACCGTTCCTCGCGGCGCTCGGCTCGCTCCCGCCCTCGGCCGGCGCGGCGCTCGGCGTGGACCGCCTCGCGATGGTCCTCGCCGACGCGCCGTCGATCGCCGCCGTGCGCGCGTTCGTGCCGGAAACGGCGAAGGAGGCACCATGACCGAAAAAGACACCCTCGAACTCATGCGCCGCGTGCGCGGCATCCGCCTCGTGGCCAACCGACTCGTCGACGACCGTCTCGCCGGCGGCTACCGCTCCTCGTTCCGGGGGCAGGGCCTCGAATTCGACGAAATCCGCGCCTACGAGCCCGGCGACGACGTGCGCGCGATCGACTGGAACGTCACCGCCCGCACCGGCTACCCGCAGATCAAGCGCTTCGTCGAGGAGCGCCAGCTCACGGTCGTCTTCCTCGTGGACGTCTCCGGCTCGCTCTCCTTCGGTTCCGGCGCGCGCACCAAGGCCGAACGCGCCGCCGAACTCTGCTGCCTGCTCTCCCTCGTCTCGCTTCGCAATCGCGACGACGTGGGACTCGTCCTCTTTTCGGACCGCGTCCTCAAGACGCTCCCCCCGCGCAAGGGCCGCGGCGCCGCGATGCGCATCGTGCGCGAAGTCCTCGCCGCGGGCGGCGCCGCCGGCGGCGGCACGGATCTCCGCGGCGCGCTCGAATGGTTCTGCGCCGCGCAGAAGCGCCGGGCCGTCGTCTTTCTCGTCTCCGACTTTCAGGCGGAGGGCTGGGAGAAGGCGCTCGGCGCCGCCGCGCGCCGCCACGACGTCGTGTGCTGCGCCGTTTCCGACCCCGCCGAGCGCGCCCTCCCGGCCGCCGGGCCGGTGGAGCTGGAAGACCCGGAGACCGGCGAAACCGTCTGGGCCGACCTCTCGTCCGCGGCCGTCCGCCGCGCCTGGGCCGCCGGCGCCGCCGCGCGCGACGCGGCGCTCCGCTCGGCGCTGCGTCGCAGCGGCGCCGACGCGCTTTTTTTCGGCGAGGATTCCGACCCCGTGCCGGAGCTTCGCGCGTTTTTCGAACGTCGCGCCGCGCGGCGCGGGAGGCGGGCGTAGGCCGTGCCGGGACGCGCCTCCGGTTCCGTCGCCCGGTACGCGCTGCGCCGCCTCGCGCAGCTCGTGCCGACGCTGCTGGGCGTCACGCTCCTCGTCTTCTTTCTCTTCCGCGTCGTCGGCGGGTCGCCGGCCGCGATGGTTCTTGGCAAGAACGCCACCGCCGAGGCGATCGCCGCGTACGACCACGTGCACGGCTACGACCGGCCTCTCGTCGCGCAGTACGTTTCGTGGCTCGGCGAGCTTGCGCGCGGCGACCTCGGCGAATCGGTCGAATGGAGGCGTCCGGTCGCGGAGGTCCTGCGCGACGGCGCGCTCGTCTCGCTCTCGCTCACCGTGCCGATCCTGCTTCTCGGCACGGCGCTCGCCCTGCTCGTCGGGCTCGTCTGCGCCGCGCGGGCGGGCGGGCTCCTAGACAAGGCCGCGCTCGGCGCCGCCACGGCGCTCATGAGCGTCAACTACGTCGTCTGGGCCGCCGCCGGGCAGTGGTTTCTCGCGTACAAGTGGAAGCTCTTCCCGCTCTGGGGCTGGGAGGACGGGACGTACCTCGCGCTCCCCGTGCTCGTCGGCGTCGCGAGCGGGCTCGGGAGCGACGCGCGGTTCTACCGCACCGTCGTGCTGGACGAAGTGCGCAAGCCCTCGGTGCGGACCGCGGTCGCGAAGGGGCTTTCCCCCGCGGCCGTGCTCTTCCGCCACGTTCTGCGCAACAGCCTCGTCCCCGTGGTGACGAACATGAGCCTCGCCGTGCCGTTCCTCTTCACCGGGAGCATTCTCCTCGAAAGCTTCTTCGGCATCCCCGGCCTCGGAGGCGTCGGCCTCGCGGCGGTTCGCTCGTCCGACTTCGTCACCCTTCGCGCCGTCGTTCTCCTCTCCGCCTTCTTCTACCAGCTTTCCAACCTCCTCGCCGACGTCCTCAACGCCTGGCTCGATCCCGCCGTCCGCCTCTCGTGACGACGCGGAAAAGAAGACCCCGGCCGCGGGGGCGGCCGGGGTCCGGAAGAACCGGCGGGGAAGGGCGCTAGACTGCGATTTCGCGGCACCAGCCGTGGACGTCGGGGCGCTCGCCGTACTGGATGCCCTGGACTTCCTCGAAGAGCCGCGTCACGACGGGACCCGCCTTTTCCGGATCCCCGACGGTGATGGTCTCGTCGCCGCGGACGATCTGCCAGACCGGCGTCACGACGACGGCCGTTCCGCAGGCGGCGATTTCCGCGAAGTCCTTCAGCTCGTCGTACGGGACGTGGCGGACCTCCACCTTGCGCCCGTCGTCCTGGCAGATCTGGCGGAGCGTCATGTTGGTGACCGACGGCAGGACGGAGCGCGAGTCGGTGGTGACGTACGTGCCGTCCTTCTTGATGCCGAGGAAGTTCGAGGTCGCGAACTCCTCGACGCAGGTGTGCGTCTTCGCGTCGAGGTAGAGCTCCACGGGGAAGCCCATGCTCTTCGCCTTCTCGTGCGCGAAGATGGAGGCGGCGTAGTTGCCGCCGACCTTCACGTCGCCCATGCCGAGCGGCGCGGCGCGGTCGTAGTCGTCGAGAATCACGGCGCGCACGGGCTTGAGGCCGCCCTTGTAGTAGGCGCCGGCGGGCGTGACCATCATGACAAACGTGTAGCTGTCGGCCGGGGCGACGCCGATCTGCGCGCCGGTGCCGATCAGAAGCGGGCGCACGTAGAGCGAGCCGCCGGTGCCGTAGGGCGGGATGTAGTCGGCGTTCGCCTTCACGACGCGGTCCAGCGCGTCCAGAAAAAGTTCCGTCGGGACGGGGGGCATGCAGGTCCGCAGCGCGGTGCGCTGCATGCGCGCCGCGTTGTCCTCCGCGCGGAACGCGACGACGCGGCCGCTTTTCTGGCGAAACACCTTGAGGCCCTCGAAGCATTCCTGCCCGTAGTGCAGGCACGCCGCCGCCATGTGCATCTTGAGCCACGGCTCCGCCACGAACGTCCCGGCGTCCCACTTGCCGTCCTTCCAGACGTATTCCACGTGCCCCGCGGTGTCGCGGTACTTGAAGCCGAGATTGTTCCAATCGAGATCGACAGCCATGTTGAATCGCTTTCTTTTCCGGTGCCTTGCCATGACGCGGCCGAAGTGCCGCGAAAACGCCCCGATTATCCACCATCCCCCCTTCCGACGCAAGAAAAAAATCGCGCCCTTGCGTTGCTGCTCCCCACTGGGCTCCGCTTCCCCCTCCGCACCCCCTCCGCGCCGATTCCACGGCCGCGCCCGATGCGCGCGAGACCACCGCCCGGACCTTGCCCAGGCCGCTCGAAATCCGACCGAATTCTCGCGAAATATTGCATTTATTAATAAGATATATTTCACATAAAATTCTGTGCGATTTTGGGGGCGTTTCCGGGGCGGCCCGGAGGCGGGGATTGGGCGAGGCGGGTGCGCCGTCGGCGCTGGCAACGTTTGGTCACACCCGGAATCGCCGGAAAAAACGGTGGCGTGGACGCGCCGCCGCCGTTTTGTTAGTATCGGCGCCGCATTTGGGGCGTTCCGTCATCCGGCGCGTCGCCGGAGCGCATCCCGCTCGACATACGTCCTCTTCAAGGGACTGGCAATCTACGACAAGCCAATGAAACGCATGGGAAAGATGGCCGCAATGGCAACCGCGCTTTCCGTCGCCGCCACCGCGAACTGCGGCGCGCCGGCGGACGCTCTGGACACGGACCTCTCGATTCTCGTCTGTCTCGGCAAGGTCGAGCGCGCGCTCTTTTGCGGCGAGGGGGACGCTCTGCGCGAGCGGAACGCCATCCTGCGCGTGATTGGGGAACTGGAACGCTGCCATCTCGACTACGGAAAGGGCCGTCTCTTCGGCGCCCCCGACTGGGCGATACGGGGGCTTCTGAACGACGACGAGTCTCTCCGTTCCCTCAATCTCGCCTACGCGCGGCTGCTGAAGCTGGCGGGCTTGCTCTACGGCTTCGGCGACTATGCCGCGAGGGGGCGCTCGCTGGAGGAGTCGATGCTCGCCGGTCCCGGCGAACCCCCGCCGTTCCGCGACGAGGCGGCGCTCCCCGAAGCCGTTCTGGCCTACTACCGGCTCATGGATGACTGCCGCCGCGAAATGCGCGCGGAAATCCGCCCCGGCGGCGCAGGCGGCTCGCCCTTCTGGAACGCCCGCGCCCGCCTCTTCGCCTATCCGCCATCTTTCCCGTTCCGGGAGATTCCCGGCGCTGCGTCCTACCGCTTTGAAGTCCTCGACGACGCGCACAGGCTCCGCACCTTCGGTGCCGTCGCGCCGACGGCTTCGCTTGCGCCCGTGTGGCCCGCGCTTCCCGCGGGATTCGTCGAAGTCCGCTGCCGCGCCCTGGACGCCTCCGGCTGCGACATCGGCTCGGCCGGCGAGAGACGGTTCTGGCGCTCCGCGCCGTTCGACCCCGCCGAGTACCCTGCCTCCGCCGGAGGCTACCGGGAGGCGCGGCGCAAGGTCCTGCGCCATCTCCTTTCGTGGCCGCAGCTGGCGGCGCTGGAAACGAACGGCATCCCGGACATCGCCGCAGGCGACAACTTCGCCAGCTATCCGTCGAAGATGCAGTCTGCCGTCATGATGGCCATGCTCGCCGTCGCGGCGGAATTGCCGGAGGAGAGGGAGCGGGCCATGCGGATCGCCCGCGCCTCCGCCGCCTATCTGCTATCCACGGCGGAGGCCCCCGGAACCCCGCTCTCGGGATTCACGGCCACCTACACCGGGACGGGACAGCTCGCCGGGACATACGCCGGACAGCACATGCTGGTCTATCCCGCAATGGCCGGCGAGGCGTTCCTGTCCTTCCACCGCGCAACCGGCGAAGCGCAATGGCTCGACGCGGCGACAGCCATCGGGCGCACCTATCTCAGGCTTCAGGGCGACGACGGCACATGGCCGCTCAAGATGAACGCCGCCGACGGCACGTCCGTGGGGCGCAACCGCCTCGCCCCCACGACAGTGGTGCCTTTCCTCGACGATCTTGCATCGGCGACGGGCGGCTCCGCATTCCGCGCCGCCGCCGACCGCGCCATCCTCTTCATCGAGCGCGGCCCCATGTCCGACTGGGACTGGGAGGGGCAGTTTGAGGACATTCGCCCGGCGGAGCAGCGCTACCAGAACCTCACGAAGGACATGCCGTGCGAGACGGCCCAGGTCCTGCTGAACCGCCATCCTGGCGACAAAGTGCGCATTGCTCAGGCCCGCGAGATGCTGCGCTTCGCCGAAGACCAGTTCGCGGTGTGGCGCGCGCCGTGCCGCCAGGACGGCACGGGCGCATGGAATCCGATCTACCCGTTCTTCGCGTGGCGCACCCCGGCTGTGCTGGAGCAATACGAGTGCTACTCGCCGATCGACGCCTCGTCGGCGATGCTGATTCGCACCTTCCTTGCGCTCTACAAGGCGGAGGGGCGGGCGCTCGACCTCGCCAAGGCGCGGGCGCTTGGCGACTCGATGGTCCGCAACCAGGACGCCTCTGGACGCATCCGCACCTACTGGATCCCCGAACCCGGCGACGGCAGCGACCTTGCCGGGGCAATCCGGCTCCCGCTTGGCGGAGACTGGTTCAACTGCATGTTCGCCGACGCCGAGGTGCTGGGCGAACTGGCGAAAGCCACGGAAGAGAAGCCGTGAAGCCGATTCTCGCGATCATTGGCTGTGCCATCCTCGCCGCCGCGTCTGCGGCCGTGGCGCGCATTCGTCCGCGCGGCGGCGTTCGATGACACATCGGCCCGCGTGATTGCGCCCTTTGCGTTCTGACAAAGTTTGACCACATCCGCTTTTGACTTTCAACTTGGCTTTCGCCCCGCGTTTTGCTAGAATTGAAGCTGCAAACGCAAAGGGGCGCGACATGGCAAGACGCAAAATCAGAGAACTGACCACCGGAGTCCACGATTTCGAGTCCTTGATCAAGGACAAGACGAAGAAATACGTGGACAAAACGAATCTTCTCTACGAGCTCGCCAAGGAGAGGACGGGTGCGCAGTATTTCATCTCGCGCCCGCGCCGCTTCGGCAAGTCGCTCATGCTCTCCACTCTCCAGGCGATGTTCGAGGGACGGCGCGACCTCTTCAAGGGACTGGCAATCTATGACAAGCCGTGGGAGGGGTGGACGGCGCCGACGCCTGTCTATTCCTTCACGATGTCCAATGCCAATGGCGACTCATACGCCGAGGTCAAGGAGGCACTTGCCGGCATGGTCGAAGATCTCTATGAACAAGCGGGTCTAGCCATTCCGACAAAAGGCACGATTCCCGGCAAGTTCTCCAAATTCCTGAAGGCTGCCGCAGAACTCTCGCCGACGAAGAAAATCGTTGTTCTTGTCGATG
>CAMNCG010000028.1 GCA_946534105.1 uncultured Verrucomicrobiota bacterium | reverse complement strand
AGGGCGCACACGCAAGCGCAAGCCCGCGTACGGGCGCGCCATGCCGCTGACAAAGGTTGGTCACACCCCGTCGCGGCGCGGACCCGGTCAGGCGTCCGGTTGCACGGGGTCGAGGACCCAGCGGCGGTTGTACCAGAACCACTGGCCCGGATCGCGGCGGATCGCCTCGTCGAAACGGGCGACGACTTCGCGCGTGAGGCGCAGTTCCTCATCTTCGCGCGGCGCGGAGGGATCGGCGCGCAGGACCGGGAAGAATTCCACTTCGAAACGGCGCCACGCGGTGCGGCGCATGACGAGCGGGACGATCGGGACGCGCGCCTGCCAGGCAAGCAGGCCCATGCCGCGGGCGAGGTTGGCCGTGCCTCCGAGAAACGGCACGGCGAGCGCCGGGACGCGCGACCGGGTGTCCGGCAGAATGGCGAAGACTTCGCCCCTCTTCACGCGGCGGAGCATTTCCAGGAACACGCGCGGCCCGCCGTCCCGCTCCAGCACCGCCATGCCGTGGCCGCCGCGCATGTCGTTGAGGAGCTTGTTCACGTAGGGGTTGCGCTGGCGCGCCGCGACGCTGAAGATCGGGATGCCGGCGAGCTCGACGAGCGAGCCCGCGAGGTCCCAGTTGCCGCAGTGCGGCAGCGCGAGGACGACGCCGCGCCCCTCCGCCCCGGCGAGCGCCTCGCGGATGTGCGCGAGGCATTCCGGCGCCTGCGGGAACATCCGCGCGAGCTCTTTTTCGCCGGTTTTCCCGATGCGGAGCATGTCCACGAGGTTGAACGCGGTGTTGCGCAGCGAAAGCCACGCCTGGCGCCGGATTCCGCGCGGCGGGAGGGCGTCGCCGAGGACGAGCCGCATCCGGCGTTCCGCTTCGCGCCTCCGCCCGCGCATCGCGAGAAACGCCGCGCGGGCGAAGCCCCACGCGAGCGCCTGCGCGCACGAGAGCGGCAGCGCGCGGCACGCGGCCCCGAGCGCGGCGAGGGCCGCCCATTCGATCCGCCACTGCAGCGGGCCGCTGCGGCGGCGCGGCGGCGCGCCGCGCGCCGGGGCGGCGCCGCCGGGGGAGGGCTCGGACGCGTCGGCGCTTTCCACGGCCCCGCTACGCCCAGAGGGACTCGATGTCGTAGTACTCGCGCGCTTCGGGCAGGAACAGGTGGACCATCGCGTCCACGTAGTCCAGCACGATCCACGCGCTTTCGGCGTCGCCCGACACGCGGGCCCCTTCGCCGGTCTTTTCGCGGACGGCGCGCTGCACGGCGACGGAGAGCGCCCGCAGGTGGGGCGCGCTCGTCGCCGAGGCCACCACCACGGCGTCCGTCACCGAGGATTTTCCGCGCACGTCGTACGTGCGCACGTTTTCGGCCTTCTTGTCGTCGAGCGCCCCGACGACGGCTTCGAGGATTCCGGTTGTGTCGCTCATGATGGAATTCGGGATGGGAAAAGTCGCCGCTCTCGCGGGCGGAACGGGGAAAGAAAAAGGCCGGATCGCCGCTTGGACGACCCGGCCGAGACTGGCGGGAAGGACGGGGATCGAACCCGCAACCACCGGATCGACAGTCCGGAGCGCTAACCAATTGCGCCACCTCCCCAGGGAGGCTCCCGACGACCTTGGGCGAACCCGGGGTGCGTCGAAAACGGGGGGCATTCTAGCATCCGCCCGGAAGAAATGCAAGCGAAAAATCGCGGTTCCGCGAAAAAAGTTTTCCGCCCGCGCGGCGGCGCTATTCTTCGTCGCCGCCGAACACGGTGGAAAGCGCGTCGCCGATCATTTCGAGGCCCTCTTCGAGGTCCTTTTCCGTGACGTTGAGCGGCGGGAGGAAGCGGACGACCGAGTCGCCGGCCTTGCAGGCGAGGAGTCCGTTGAGGCGCATTTCGTCGAGCAGTTCGCCGGCGCGCGGCTCCTTGAGCGCGAGACCGATGAGAAGGCCCTTGCCGCGGACTTCCAGCAGATCGTCGTACTTTTCGACGTACTGCTGCAGGCCCCTGCGGAAGAACTCGCCCAGAGCGGGGACGTTCTCGACGATTTTTTCATCCTCGAACACCTTGAAGACGGCGAGCGAGGCGGCGCAGGCGACGGGATTTCCGCCGAACGTGGAGCCGTGGGAGCCGGGGCCGAAAACGCCGGAGAGGGCCTTCGACGCGAGGAGCGCGCCGAGCGGCAGACCGCCGCCGAGCGCCTTCGCGGACGTGAAGGCGTCGGGTTCCACGCCGTAGTGCTGGAAGCCCCACATTTTGCCCGTGCGGCCCATGCCGCACTGCACTTCGTCGCAGAGCATGAGGATGCCTTTTTCGTCGCAGAGCGCGCGGACGCCCGTCACGAACTCCTCGGTGGCGGGCACGACGCCGCCCTCGGCCTGAATGCATTCCAGCAGGACGGCGGCCGTCTTCTCGGTGATCGCGGCGCGGACGCTCTCCAGATCGTTTAGCGTCGCGAACGCGAAGCCGGGCATGAGCGGGTCGAATCCGGTCTGCACCTTGCTCTGGCCGGTGGCCGAGAGCGTGGCGAGCGTGCGGCCGTGGAAGGATCCGCGCATCGAGACGATCTCGTACCGGCCGCCGTTGCGCGAACCCCAGAGCCGGGCCAACTTGATCATCGCCTCGTTCGCCTCGGCGCCGGAATTGGCGAGGAAGCACTTGCCGCCGAGGCCGACTTCGGAGAGCTTTTTGGCGAGGAGGCCGACCTGCGGCGTGTAGAAGAGGTTCGAGGAGTGGACGAGCGTTTCGGCCTGGGTCTTGATCGCCTCGACGACCGCGGGATGCGCGTGGCCGAGCGCCACGACGGAGATGCCGCTCGTGAAGTCGAGGTACTGCTGGCCCTTGGGATTGAAGACGCGGCTGCCGCGGCCCTTCACGATCGTCGCCGTGCGGGTGTAGGTGTCCATCTGCCAGTCCGCGCAAAGCGCGGCGGTTTCGTCGTTGCGTTCGTTGCTCATTTCGCGTTCCTTGTTGGTTCCTTGAAGTCGTCCCTGACGATCTGCGTGCCCACGCCTTGCGTGGTGAAGATTTCGAGCAGGAGCGAGTGCGGCATCCTGCCGTCGACGAGGTGGACCTTGCGCACGCCGGCGCGGAGGGCCGAAAGGCTGCTTTCGATTTTCGGGATCATGCCGCCCGAGATCACGCCGTCCCGCTCCAGCGCCGGCACCTCTCCGGCGCGGAGCGTCTCGATCAGGCTCCCCGGGTCCTTCGGGTCGCGCAGGAGCCCCGGCACGTCGGAGACGTAGACGAGCTTGCGGGAGGGCAGGGCGCGCGCGATGGCGGCCGCCGCGTCATCCGCGTTGACGTTGTAGACCGATCCGTCCGCTCCGCGTCCGAGCGGCGTCACGACCGGGATCGTTCCGGCCTGAAGCATCGCGCGCACCGGACCGGTGTCGCAGTGCACGGGTTCGCCCACGAAACCCCAGTCGAGCGTTTCGCCGGTTTCCGGGTTGCGACCGGTCTTGCGCGTCGCGAACACGACGGCGTCGCCGTGCAGCGGCGCCGCCGGGACGCCGTGGCCGCGAAGCATTTCGACGATGCGGGCGTTGACCTGCTCCTTCACGGTCTTTTCCATGATTCCGAGCGTCTGCGCGTCCGTCACGCGGAAGCCGCAGAGGAAGCGCGAGGCGACGCCCGCTTCGGCGAGCGCGCGCGTGATCGCCTTGCCGCCGCCGTGCACGACGATGGGCTGCATCCCCACGACGTGCATGAAGGCCACGTCCGTGAGAAGCGACGCGAGCGCGGCTTCGTCCTCCTGGACGCTTCCGCCGAGCTTCACGACGACGATTTCGCCGCGGAAATCCGCGATGTACGGGAGCGCCTCGACGAGGACCGACGCCTTGGCGATGGATTCCGAAAGTTGCATGTCCGCCCATTCTAGCGGAATCCCCGCCCAAAAACAAGCGCGCCTCCGCGCGCGGAAGCCGGGGCGCCGGGGCGCGGTTGACATCGGCCGGGCTTTCGGGGATACTCCGTCCGACAACGCGCGCGCGCCGGACCTTTTCCGGGCCGGCCGCGGTTCCGCGCATCACCCGCACGATCCCAAAGAAAGCAAAGCAATGTCCCGTCGCATCCTCATCGCCGGCAACTGGAAAATGAACAAGACCTCCGCCGAGGGCGTCGCCCTCGTGAAGGAGATCGCCGCCGGTCTTCCCGCCGGAAACCTCCCCGAAATCCTCGTCTGCCCGCCCTATCTCACGATTCCGGCCGTCGTCGAAGCGGCCAAGGGCACCCCGGTCCGCGTCGGCGCCGAGAACGTTCACTGGGCCGCGAGCGGCGCCTACACGGGCGAAGTCTCCACCGGCATGCTCCTCGACGCCGGCCTCACGCACGTCATCATCGGCCACAGCGAACGCCGCCAGTACTTCGGCGAGACGGACGAGACGGTGAACCTCCGCGCCAAGGCCGCCGTCGAAGCGGGCCTCGTCGCCGTCGTCTGCGTGGGCGAAACCCTCGCCGAGCGCGAAGCCGGGGAGACCGCCGCCGTCATCGACCGCCAGACCCGCAAGGCTCTCAATGGCATCGCGGACCTCTCCAAGGTCGTCATCGCCTACGAGCCCGTCTGGGCGATCGGCACGGGCAAGACGGCCACGCCCGACATGGCGCAGGAAGTCCACGCCCAGATCCGCGCGATTCTCGCCGACCTCTACGGGGCCGACGCCGCCGAGACCGTCCGCATCCTCTACGGCGGCTCGATGAAGCCGGCCAACGCCCCCGAACTTCTCGCCAAGAAGGACATTGACGGCGGTCTCATCGGCGGCGCCGCCCTCAAGGCTCCCGATTTCCTCGCCCTCGTCGCCGCCGGCGCCAACGCCTGAGCGCCGCTTCCGCTAGGCATCCCAACTCCCCAACCCGTCCAGCCGCAATGATCGACATTCTCATCCGCCTTCTCATGGCCCTCGAGGCCGTAGTCTGCCTGATGCTCATCGGCATCATCCTGATCCAGCGCTCGAAAGGCCAGGGCATGGGCCTGTCGTTTGGCGGCGGCGCCGCCGAGGCCGTCTTCGGCGGCCAGATGGGCAACGTGCTCACCCGGACGACGGTGATTCTCGCCGTCGTGTTTCTCGTGAACACGACCGTCCTCGCGATTCTCAAGCCCAAGGGCGTCTCGGCCGACGTGACCGACCGGTTCGACGCCCCGGCGCCGGATCCCGTTTCGGCCACCGTGCCGGAGACGCCCGCCATTCCGGCTGGCGACGAGGCCGTGTCCGACGTCCTCGACGTTCCAGCCCCCGCGGCTCCTGCGGCGGAAGCCCCGGCGGCGGAAGCTCCGGCGGCTCCGGCGGCGGAAGCTCCGGTAGCGGAAACCCCGGCGGCCTAGGCGGCGGTCCCTTCCGTCCCTTTCGTCCCTTCGGTCCCTTTCGCTCCCTCGCCTCCTCCATGGCCGAGAAGACCCGTGTGATCGCCGCGCGCCTCGTGCGCTTCGAATTTCTTTCGAAGGGCTCCGAGGCGCTTTCCGCGCACACGCGGCACGTCCTGTCGTCCGTCGTCCACTGGCCGCGCTACGCGTACCCGACGCGCGTCACGGCCCGAGAAGTCGAGATGGACGGCGCGCGCCGCGAGTACGCCGGCGCGGACTGGATCGACGCGATCCTGTTCAAGGAAAGCGTCCAGCTCCCGTCCGCCGTCACGTTCAAGCTGTCGGTCGCGCTCTCGCGCGACGTCGTGTCGAAGATCGTCGCCGCCACGGTGCGGGCCGGTCTCGGCGCCCTTGGCGACGCCGCCCAGGCCGCCGCCCCGAACGCGCTTCTCGGCAAGGTCGCGACCGCGCCGTTCGACGCCCTCGCGACGCTCGCCGGAAACGCCGCGGACCCGGACGAACTCGGCCGCGCTTCGCTTCTTTTCGACGAGCTCCTCCTTTCCTCCGGCGGCGAGCGCGCGCTCGAATTCACCGCCGCGGAAGATGTCGTGGCGCGCCCGGTTTCGGCCCCCGCAGCCTCCGGCTCCGTCGCCGCGGCCCGTCGCCGCAAGGTTGTCGTGCGCAAGGGGGCGGTCGTCGCCCGGGCCGTTGTCGCCTTCGACGCCCTGGGCTAGTCGCGGCGGCATTCCCGTCCTCTGGACCGCCCGTCCCCGACACGTGACGTTTGCTTTTTTCGCCGCCGGCCACCATCTCCGCCCGTGCCGTCCAGGCTGCGGGGAAAACGGAATGGTTTCGCCGTCCGGGCGGAACTCCGCCATGACTTTCCACATGTCGACAAACGGTTTTTTTCGCCGCATTGCGGCATGGTGCGCGGCGCCCGCCGCGGCGGGCGCCGGCCTCGTCTGCGCCTCGCTCTCCGGCTGTGCGCGCCCGGCCGGCGCCCCGCCGGAGCCGTGCCTCCGGCGCGCGGACGCCGCCGTGCCATCGCTCGATCCCGCGCAGGCCGCGAGCCTCGCCGCCGGCCGCGCCGTCGCGCTCTGCTACGAGACGCCGCTGCAGTTCGACTACGCGGCGCGTCCCTACGCGCTCGCGCCGTACGTGTGCGACCTTCCGGAGGTTTCCCCGGACGGCCTCGAAATCACGCTTCGGCTCCGGGATGACGTCTGGTTTGGTCCGGCGGACTGTTTCGACACGCCGGACAAGCGGCGAAAGGCCGTCGCCGAGGATCTCGTCTACTCGCTCAAGCGCCTTGCCGACGCAAAGAATTCGAGTCCCGGATTCTGGATTCTCGACGGCAAGGTCGAGGGCGTCGCGGAGTTTCGCGCCTCGTCGCTCGATCCCGCCGTTCCGACCGATTACGCGCGCGAAATTTCCGGCATCCGCGCGCTTGACGACCGCACCGTGCGCCTCCGGCTCGTGAAACCTTCCTCCGAATTTCTCTGGACCCTCGCGCTGCCGTATGCCTCGCTTGTTCCGCGCGAAGCCGTGGAGAAGCACGGGCAGGACGGCTTTGGCGCGGTCGAGGCCGGATCCGGTCCGTTCCGCCTCGCCGACTGGCGGCGCGGCCATCGGATGCTCTTTGCGCGCCGGGAGGGCCGCGACGGCGCACGCGACCGGACCCCCGTTTTGTCCGGCGCCGAGGACGCCGTGCCGTACGCTTCCGTCGAAATCCTCGCGATGTCCGATCCCTCGACGCGCTGGCTTTCGTTCCTCTCCGGCGCGTTCGACCTCGCGGAGAACATTTCGCGCGACGACTGGGAGACCGTGATCGGCCCGGACGGTTCGCTTCGGCCGGACATGGCCGCGCGCGGCGTTACGCTCCATTCGGGGCCGGCGCTTGAAACAACGTACCTTGCCTTCAACATGGACGATCCCGTGGTGGGCGGCGCGAACGCCGCCCTCCGCCGCGCCCTCTCCTGCGCGTTCGACTCCGCCGCGTGGGTTTCCCTCAACCGCGGACGCGTGATTCCCGCGAGCGGCCCCCTCCCCCCCGGCGTCGCGGGCCGTCTCGAAACGCCTCCGCCGTTTGTCCACGACGAAGCCCGCGCCCGCGCGCTTCTCGTCGAGGCCGGCTATCCCGGCGGCGTCGATCCGAAGACCGGGCGTCGCCTCGCGCTCACGCTCCTTCTGGGAGGGACGGATCCGGCGACCCGCGAGAGCGCCGAGCTCATGGCGTCGTTCTTCGCGCGCGTGGGCGTGTCGCTTTCGCTGGAGTACGACGCCTTCCCGCAGTTCCTGCGGCGGCTGAACCGGCGCGAGGCGCAGACGTTCCTTGTCACCTGGGTCGCCGACGACCCCGATCCCGCGAACTTCCTCCAGCTCTTCGTCTCCCGCAACGCCTCGCCCGGCCCCAATCGCTGCAACTTTTCCTCGTCCCCGTACGACGCCCTGTTCGATCGCGCCGAAACGTCGCCCGAGGGATCGGGCGCGCGCGCGGCGGCCGTCGCGGAGATGCAGGAGATCGTCCGCTCCGAATGTCCGTGGATCTTCGTCGGACACCGCCGCGACGCCGTCCTCGCCGGTCCCCGTCTCCGAAACTATCTCCTTCACGCCTTCCCGCTCGGGATGGAGAAGCATTGGCGCGCCGTTACGGTCCCTTGAAGCGGGAGGGGGTTGCGTGTATACTGCGCAGGCGTCCTGCGCGGTCCGGCCTTTTTCGGGACGGTCGCAGAAACGGTTTGATGACGGAAGAAACACACAGGAAGGGCCCTTCGGCGCGGATTTCGCCCCGCGAAAGCGTGGTGCGCTGGCTCACCGATTCGATCGCGGACGGGACGCTGAAGCCCGGCGATGCGGTGCCGACGGTTCGCGATGTGGCGGCGCGGCTTGGCATCGCGCGCAACACGGCCGCATCGGGTTTGCTGGAGGCGGAGCGCAGGCGCATCGTGTCGCGGCGCGGTCCCGGATCGTACAAGCGCTTCGTTCCGGCTGCGGCGAGCGCCGCTCCGCTCGCGTCGGACACCGTGTGCGTCCTCGCGGCGCTGGGCAGTTTTTCCGGCGGCACCACGGCGCCGCGCTGGTCGGATTCGTATCTGGCGCTGGAACTGGTGCCGCGCCTTTCGTCCGCCGGAAAATTCGTCACGATCGCGAACGGCGACAATCTTTCCGAGCGCGGGCTCGACGAGCTTTTCCACGTGCCTCCGGCCGGGATGGTCGTGACGGGCGCGATCAACGAGCAGCCCGCCGCGCTTTCCGCGCTGGCGCGATGCCGCGCCGCGGGCATCCCGGCCGTCGTCTACGGCAACGCCCCGGAACTGCGCGCGTTCGACCGCGCGTACGTCGACCACCGCGCCGGCGAACGCGAAATCACGCAATGGCTGCTCGCGCGGGGCCGCCGGCGCATCGCGCCGCTGTTTCCGTCGGAGCCGTCGAAGTTCTGGGAGCGCGAACGGATCGAGGGCTACGCCGAAGCCATGCGCCACGCGGGGCTCGAACCGCTTCCGTGCGCCGTGCTGGCCGACGAAAAACTCAAACGCGATTCCATCGGGAGCCGCCGCTTCCGGTTTTTCAAGGCGCTGGCGATGGAAACGATCGCCAAACTCAGGCGCGAAGGCGGTCTCGACGCGGTCCTTTGCATCAGCGACGAATGGGCCCTCGTCGCGATCGCCGCGATTCGCGATCTCGGCCTCGCGCCGAACGACGACATTCTCGTCGCCGGATACGACAATTACACGCGCGGCGGACAGTTCGAAGGACTCGAAAAGGGCCGCCCCGCCGTCACGATGGACAAGCGCTCCGATCGCACGGCGGCCGATCTGGCCGCTCTCCTTGCCGCGCGCATGGAGGGCCGGCTTCCGCCGGAACCCCAGGTCCGGACGCACAACCAACAGCTCGTCGTCAACGAGGAAGCCTGATCCGGAGCGCCCGCAAACGCCACGAATCGGGTCCAAAACGGGTTTGTCGCAAAAATAATTTGCGAAAGTTTGCGACAAATCTGTTTTTTTTGCTTTTTCCCGCGTAAAATGCTATTGACTTGTCGCAATTCCGCGTCTACGATTTTCCCCGTCGGCAGAAAACTGTCGGCGTCGTGCCGAACTCTGGCATCCAGATGACGGCATTCCCAACTGAAACCATTCACAAAGGGGAATCGAAAACATGAGAAGAGATTGCGCAACGATGCACGACGTGCGGCGCACAACCGTTGCCTTGAAAGGCTTTGCGGTGACGTCCGCCTTTGCCCTTGCGGCGATGCCCGCCGCCGGCAGCACGTGGTGGAACGCAAACGGCGACGGAGTTTCATGGTCCGACGGGGCCAACTGGAACTCCGGCAATCCGCCGCCCGCGAATGACGCGGCGAAGTTCGAACACCAGGGAGCGGGGAAATACCTCTTCCGCCTCACGCCTCCCGCAGACTATGTCGGCACAATCATCGTCGATGACGAAATCGACGGGAGCGGCGGGCTCCACCGTTTCCCGATCACGCTGGAGCTGACCGTGCTTGATGGCGCGGAATGGATGGTCGAGGGTCCCGGCACGATCATCGCGACGGACGGCATCGCGGAGCGGCTGAAGTCGTCGTTCACGGGCGTGATCGAAATTCCCGCCGGGCGTTCCTTCGCCGCGCCGGCGACGCTCAACGCCGCCGTGCGCTTCGTCGGCGCGGGCGAACTCACGCTCACCACCGCCGCGCAGGTCGCGAACGCCGCGGGCTTCGCCGGCACGATCCACCTCCCGGCCGATGTTTCGCCGACGGCGCTCGCCGTCCTGCAGAACGCGGACGTGGTCCTGCCCGACGGCGGGACGCTGACGCTCTCCCAGTCGCTCGTCGGGCACACGGGAATTGAGTCGCTCCCCGGCTTCGCGGCGGCTGGCGCCTGGAGCTTCAACGGGACGCGGTTCGCGACAAGGCCGGTTTTCGCTCCCGAAGGTACCGACTACGAATACAGCGCGCTTCCGCCCTACGCGACGGCGAACGGCGATCTCGCGCTCGTGGACGACCCGGGCCAGACGCACAGCGCGTTTCTCGACCGCAGGTTCAAGCTCTCGGACGACTGGGGCGTCTCGTTCACGTGGGTCCCCGAACTTCCCTCCGATTCCCGCTGGCGCGCGGCCGGCTGGGGGCAGACATGGAGCGGGTATTTCGGTTTCTACCTCCAGAACTGCTCCGTCCACAATGTCCTGATGCCAGACAACGGACAGTCGTCTTCCATCATGACGACGAACTCCTACGGCTTCACGATCTACGCCTATCGCGACGGCGGCGAGCAGTGCTTCGAATGGGTCGGGCGCATGAGCTACGCCTTCCGCGACGGCGTTCGCGAAACGGCGCTCGACGGCATCGTCTTCACGGAGCCGGTCGATTTCGAGATTTCCTGCCGCGGCGGCGTGCTTGTGGCGAACATGAGGCAGAACGGCAAGTCGGCCTCGTTCCGCGAGGATCTTTCTGGCATCCTTGATCTCGCCGGCGACGGCGTTTACATCGGCTTTGCCGGCGCCTCCGACAACTGGCCCGAAACCAGTTCGACCACGGTCCCGTGGATGAAGCACACCATCTCGAACTTCAAGGGCTGGTGCACGACGCGCTACACCGCCGGATGGCGGGAACTCGACAACCAGGAGCAGTTCTCCGTGTTCAACTCCCGGAACTGGCTCATGGCCTCGGTGTTCGAGGGGGTCACGAACCGCGACGACGCGGCGGAGATCAACGCGGACGGCTCGTTCCAGATCGTCCCGGCGTCGAACTTCGCCGGCGGCATCGCCACGTGCCGCCGGGTGATCGACGTCTCGAAGCCGGTCAAGGTCTCCTTCGACTACAAGTTCGGGGCTGCGCCCGGCGCCCCCGGCGCGAACCTCGGAAGCGCGGAGGGCGTCGAGTTCGGATTCCAGCGCCTTGGGCTGGACGATCCGGCGCTTTCGTCCCCCTACAACAGGTGGACGGGCAAATACGACGCCGGCATCAGCGAATGGGGACAGGGCTGGGGCTTCAACTACGGGTTCTGGAACACGGGACGAATCGAAATGCGGCGCAAATACGCGACGGCATTCAATCACAATTCGCCTTTTACGCATCTTCAGGACACGCATTCCGGAGCACTGGTGCCGCGCCCGCATTCGACGGCGCACTTCGACGTCGTGTACGACGCCAAGGGGTCGCTCCTCGTCCACGGCTTGAATACGCCCGACAATCCGGCGCTCCCTGTCGAGGAAACCGAGGTCGTCCATACGACCTCGGCGGAAATCCTCGCCGAGTTCAAGGCCGCGATGGAAAACCGCTGCCGCATCACGTTCGCTGGCTTTTCCGGCGTGTCGGACAACGACCTGTATCAGGAAACGGCGATCAGGAACCTCACGGTGAGCGAGCTGGTGGACAACGCGGCGCCGGAGCTGGCATGCGCGCTTTCCGTTCCCGCCGGCGCGACGGCGACGGTCGAGATGGAATCGGTGATGGACGACGGCGCGTCGCCCACGGCGAGCGTCGAGACGCTTTCGCTTGGCGACGGCGCGACGCTCAACATCTCGCCGATCTCCGCGTTGGGCGTCGCCGTTCTCGAAGCCAGGCGCATCGAGACCGTCGGCGCGGCGACGGTCTCCGCCGCCGCGGGCGCGACGCTCCGCGTCGGGGAATACGCGCCCTCCGGCGCGTGGGACGCGCCGCTCGCCGTCGCGGGCGCGGTCGAATTCCCGTCGCAGCTTGTCGTTCGCGTTCCGGGCGTCTGGGGACGGAAGCCGACGGGTGTGATCCGGCTCTTCAACCTTGCGGCGGCGACGTCCGCGGCGCTGCCGCAGTCGGTCCTGCTCCTCGATTCCGCCGGCAATCCTCCCCCGAAGGAATACAAGGCGCGCATTTCCGCCGCGGCGGTGGACCTCGAATTCATCGAACAGGGCACCCTGATCCTTTTTCGATGACCGCCCCGCTCCCGCTGCTGGTCGCCTCGGTTCTTTCCGGCGCGACGCCCTCCGCCCCTCAGGACGCCCCGCCGCAGACCGTCGAATGCGCGGAACCGGCGCTTCGGTTCCGCGACGGGCGCGATGTCTACATGATCTGGAACGGCGACATCTCCGTTGCCGGCGGGTGCGCGCGCATCTCGCAGAAAGGCCGCGTGGCGTGGTTCAACTACACTGCGTTTCCCGGCCCCGAGCCGTTCTGCGGAGCCGATGAAATCGTGGTCCGGACCAGCGAGGCGTGGGACGGGGCGGTGACGCTTTACATCACGGACATCACCACCGGCGAAACGCGCGTCGAGCGCTCCGCCCCGTGGCGGACCGAGACTCGCATCTCGTGCGGCTTTCCGGCGGACCATCTGCTCCAGATCACGTCGATTTCGTTCTGGAAGACCGATCCAGACCCGAACGCCGAGATCGAGTTCGACGTGCTTGGCGTGGAATCCGTCGTGCGGCGGGCGCCGGTCGACGCGATCCGGCTCGACTTCGACGTCGGCAATCCGTTTCGGATTGTCACCAACGCCGCGCAGCGCGTCGCCCTCGTCGTGTCCAATTCCTCGCGCGAGCGCATCCGGTGGACGGGCGGCGTTGAACTGCGCGACGGGACGGGGCGCACCGCGCTCGTCCCCGTCTCGGCGGAGGTCCCGGCCGGCGGCAGCGCGCGCGTCCCGGTCAACGCGTCGCGTCTCGCAAAGGGCGTCTGGCGCACCGCAGGCACGGTTTCGTGCGGCGGCGTGGAGCGCGCCGTTCCGGAGGCGCGGCTGGCCCGGGTCGATCCCCATCCCGCGACTCCCGTCCAGCCACGCGGGCGCTTCCGCATGGGCCTCAACTACCACATGATGCGCTACTCCCCGGTGGACCGCGAGCTCACGATGGACGCCGCCGTCGCGGCGGGCGCGAAGCTCGTGCGCTGCGACGGATTTTCCTTTGCCCGCCTCATGCCGGACGGGCCTGAGAGCTGGGAGACCGCCGCCTCCGACGCCGTCCTGAAGAAACTGCGCGACCACGGACTCGCGCTGGACGTGATCATCCACTCGACTCCCCGATGGGCCGCGCCGGAAGATCGACTGTCCGCCTCCGACTGGCGCGCGTGGGCCGTGGCCCGCCCGCGTCCTGGCCTCTTCGGCATGTTCGCCGAGCGTCTCGCCGCCCGATACGGAACGCTTATCGACTATTACGAAATCGGCAACGAATGGGACCTCAACGCCCCGGAAATCCTGAACCTCCCGGACGCCATTGCGCTCCAGAAGGAGGCGTTCGAGGGCCTGAAGCGCGGAAACCCCGAAGTGTGCGTCATCCCGAACGGCTTCGCCGCCCCGGGCGACAACCAGCAGGTGAAGATGAAGGGATTCCACGAGAATTTCCTCGTCGCCTGCAAGGGTTTTTTCGACGTTCATCCGATCCACATCCACGGCGGTTTTCCGACCTACGAGCGAGGCATCCTCGACGAGTTTTTCCCGATGCGCGAACGGACCGGCACGGAGGTGCCGTGGTATTCCAACGAGACGGCCATGACGACGACGCACGGCGCGGAGAGCGTCGCGGCGGCGACCGTCTTCAAGAAAATTCTGTTCGCCCGCGCCCACGGCGCCGTCGATTACATCTGGTACAACCTCAAGGCGACAGGCTGGGACCCGAAGGACCCCGAGCAGGGCTACGGCGTCTTCACCGCGGACTACAGGCCCCGCGAAACGTTCGCGGCGTTTTCCGCGCTTTCGACGCTCTACGCGCCGCTCGACTTCGAGCGCGTCGAGCGCGAGGAGGGCGGACTCCACGCCTACCGCTTCGGCGCGACGCGTGACGGCCGCTCCGTAGCGGCAATCGGCTGCTGGGACGACGACGCCCGAAAGGGGCCGACGGTGCTCCGCGTTCGCACCGACGCCGCGCGCGCGTCCGTCGTCGATCTCATGGGCAACGTCTCCCCGCTCGCCGTCTCCGGCGGCGAAGTCGCGTTCCCGGTCTCGGCCGCCCCGGCGTCGCTCCTGCTTCAGGATTTCACGACGGCGGAAATTGCAGCCGTCGAGCCTTTCGCGGAAAGCGCGGCGCCGGATCTGGTCGTTCCGCCCGGCCCCGCCGCCGGACGCGCCCCCGACATCGTTCTTTCCCGCGCGGACCAGACAACCGATCTCTACGCGGCCAATCCCGAGACCGCCTGGCGCGTGTGGCGGGGGCCGGACGACCTTTCCGCGAACGCATGGCTTTCGCTTGAAGACGGCGCCCTGCGCATCGTCGCCGAGGTGGCGGACGACGTCCACTCGCCGGTCTCGCCCGCCGAAAGGCTCTACGAGGGTGATTCGATCCAGTTCGCGCTAGCCTCCCCCGGACAGCGCGGGTGCTGGGAGTTCGGAGTCGCGCTCGGCCCAGACGGCGAAACGCTCGCGCACTGCTGGATGTCGCCGGTCGGCTTCGCCCCGCTTCCGCCGCCGGTTTCCGGGATCGTCGCGCGGTCCGGGGGCGTCACCCGATACGAGGTCTCCGTTCCCCTTGCCGCGCTCGGCTTCTCCGACGGCGACGCCGCGTCCGGCTTCGCGTTCGATTTCATGGTCAACGAAAACGACGGCGCGGGCCGCGACGGCTGGATGGAATGGTCGCCCGGCATCGCCACCGTGAAGGACCACTCCGCGTATCCCCGCATTGCGTTTCGCCCGCAAAGCAAATGAAGAACGACCCGATTTTGAAGAACGACCGCACGTTTCCCCCCGAAGCCCCCGGCGGGTTCGCCCTGGGCTGCAACTACTGGGCGAGCCATGCCGGAATGTTCATGTGGCGCCGCTGGGACGGCGCCGTGGTCGAGCGAGACCTCGATCTCCTTTCCGCCCACGGCATGAAGCTTCTGCGCGTGTTTCCGCTTTGGCCGGACTTCCAGCCGCTCACCGGGGAATACGTCGGCTGCGGGACGCTCCGGTCGCTTCTTCAGAACGGCGAACCCCTGCAGAACGAAGCGGGCGTGGACGATGCGATGATGGAGCGCTTCCGCTTCCTCTGCGACGCCGCCGAGAAGCGCGGGATCCGGATCGTCGTGGGTCTGGTTACCGGATGGATGTCGGGACGCCTCTTTGCGCCGCCCGCGTTCGAAACGCGGGAGGTCCTCACGGACTCCGAGGCGATCGTCTGGCAATGCCGGTTCGTTCGTCATTTCGTGCGCGCCATGAAGGACCACCCGGCAATCGCCGCGTGGGATCTCGGCAACGAGTGCAACTGCATGGGAAGCGCCGACGCGTCGCAGATGTGGGTCTGGATCCACGCGATCGCGTCGGAGATTCGCGCCGCCGACCCCACCCGCCCCGTCGTGTCGGGCATGCATTCGGTGAGCACGTGCGGCCGGGAGCGGGCGAACATGCGCCAGCAGGGCGAACTCGTGGACTGGCTCACCACGCATCCGTATCCGCTCTGGACCCCGGAGTGCAACCGGGAGCCGTTCGACACGCTCCGCAACGAGTGCCATCCTGCGTGCGAGACGACGTTCTACGCCAACCTCGCGGGCAGGCCGGCGTTTGTCGAGGAGGCAGGCTCCATGGGGCCGGGAATCGTGGCCGATGCGCGCGCCGCCGCCGCGATGCGCGCGCAGATGTTCGCCAGCTGGGCTGCCGGCGTCCCCGCGTTTCTCTGGTGGTGCGCCTTTGACCAGGGCCACCTCGACTTTCCGCCCTACAACCGCAAGACGGTGGAGTGCGAACTCGGCCTCTTCACCGCCGACGGTGCGCCCAAGCCCACGGCGGAGGCGATGCGGGACTTCGGCGCGTTCTTGGAAACGCTTCCGTTCGGGGCCTTGCCTCCGCGTCGCGTGGACGCCGTCGTTCTCGTCAGCGAAACGGAGGACTTCTGGAAGCAGGCGCTCGGGGCGTGGCTGCTGTCGCGCCAGGCCGGATTCGACGTCCGATACGCTTTCGCCGAAGGCGACTGGCCCGACTCCGGGTTTTACATCCTCCCCTCGGGCGGTGGCGGCTACTCCACGTTCACGGCTGGCGCGTGGCGGCGTCTGCTCGACAAGGTCCGCGCGGGAGCGACGGCGCTCGTCACGCTCGGGAGCGGTTGCGTCCTTGCCGGTCTCGAAGCCGCGACCGGAGTGCGGACGGAGAACCACTTCGCGCGCCCGTCGCTCCGGCGCGTCGCGACTCCTCGCGGCGCATTCGCCCTGGCCGATTCGCACACCCGCGCCGTCACCGCCGCGCCGGACTGCGAAATCCTGGCGCGCGACGAAAACGGCGAACCCGTCATGACAAGCCGCCGACTCGGCGCCGGTCGCGTCCTTTTTGTCAACGGCGCTCTGGAAACAGCCGCCCCGATCGCGGGCTGGCCGCTCTACGCCGCCGCCGCCGAGGCAGCCGGAGTGAAGCGCCTTGTGCGGGGCGACGATCCGGCCGTCGGTTTCACCGAACATCCGGCGCCAGACGGTCGGACCTGGGTCGTAGCCGTCAACTACGCGCCCCGTCCCGCCGTCTGCCGCATCCAGACCGCCGCGCGCATTTCCCGTGTGTTCGGCGGCGCGACGCTCGAAGACGACCTCCTCCGCCTCCCCGCCAACGACGGCGCTGTCCTCGAAGCCTGCATCGGCTAGCGTTCCATTCCGGGCAAATTTCAGGCTTGTCCGGCGGTTTTCGGGGTTGCGGCGGGGGCGCGCAGAAGGTAGAATGCCGGCATGGCAGACAACGAAGAAAACGCTCCCGCCGCCCGCGACGGCGCGGCCGGGACGAAGGCCGAAGCGCGCGCGGCGCACTGGTGCTCGATGCTCCTCGATTTTTCGAGGCGGAACCGGCTTCTCAATTTCAGGGACGGCCCGGCGGCGGTCGAACTCGACGTGCCGATGGCGGACGTGCTGGAGGAC
Source organism: uncultured Verrucomicrobiota bacterium (assembly GCA_946534105.1). Classification (GTDB taxonomy): domain Bacteria; phylum Verrucomicrobiota; class Kiritimatiellia; order RFP12; family UBA3636; genus UBA3636. Next base: position 10,699 of record CAMNCG010000028.1, on the reverse strand, counting down.
GGACTTTCGTCCGCGAAGGGCTACCGCATCGAAACGGAAGCCCCCGCCAAACGCGCGGACGGCGGCGACGCCGCGGCGGCCGCCGCGGCCGATCTCGCGAAGGGGGTCCTGCGGCCGAAGCCCGGTTCGGCGAACGCGGCGAAGCGCCTGCAGGCGCTCGTGCGGGCCGCGCGCAACGACCTCGAAGAGGGCGGCGCGCGCACGCTGTTCCTCTCGCTCGGCGCGCTGTACTGGAAGGACGGCGCTGGCGAAAAGGCCCCGGTCTACCGCGCGCCGCTCGTCCTCGTGCCGGTCGAGCTCAAGCGCCTTCCGGGTTCGACGCGTTTCGAGCTGCATCGCGCGGACGCCGAGACCGAGGGCAACGTGACGCTCCAGGAGATGCTCCGCCGCGAGCGTCGCGTTGAGGTGAAGGGCGTGTCGCCGCTCCCGGAGGACGAACACGGGGCGGACGTCGCCGCCGCGCTCGCCTCGTGGCGCGAGGCTGTTTCGGCGCTTGACGGCTGGCGCGTCGAGCCGGAGGTCTGGATCGGCCGGTTTTCATTCACGAAGTTCCTGCTCTGGAAAGACCTTTCCGAACATCTGTCGGAACTGTCCCGCTCGCCGGTCGTCGCGCACCTGCTCTCCGGCGGCGGCGCGTTCGACGACGGCGTTTCGCCGGTCCGTCCGGCCGATCTCGGGAAGGTGCCGGACGCGGAGCTTCCGCTTTGCCCGCTTCCCGCGGATTCGTCGCAGCTCTCCGCCGTCGTCGCCGCGGTGCGGGGAAAGAATTTCGTCCTGTTCGGACCGCCCGGCACCGGCAAGTCGCAGACGATCGCGAACTTGATCGCCGCGTCGGCGGCCGCGGGAAAGTCGGTCCTCTTCGTTGCCGAAAAGCGCGCCGCGCTTGAAGTCGTGGAGCGCCGTTTGCGCAAGATCGGCCTTTCTCCGTTCTGCCTCGAACTGCATTCCAACAAGGCGGGCAAAACCGAGGTGCTGCGCCAGCTCCGCGAGGCTCTGGATTACGCCGGAACGAAACCGCCGGAGGAGTGGGACGCCACGCTTGCGCGCCTCGCGACGGCGCGGGCCGGGCTCGACGCGTACGTGCGGGCGCTCCACCGGCCGCACGCCTGCGGCGCCGCGCCGTACGCCGCCTTTTCGTTCGTCATGGCGAACGGCCCGCTCGCGGAGCGGGTTTCCGGCCTGGGCCGGTTCGACGGCGCGCCGCTCGCGCCCGGCGTTTTCGACCGGGCCGAGACGCTCGCTTCCGCGCTTGCCGGGGCGTTCCGGGACGTGCCCCGCGAGGCGTTCGGCCCGCTCGCCCCGATCCGCGCGGCGGCGTGGTCGCCGTCGTGGCAGGAAGGCCTTCTCGCCGCCGCCCGTCCGGTCGGCGCGGCGGCGTCGGCCCTGCTCGAAGCCTCCGCGGCGGCGGCGCCCGGCGCGCCGTGGAGCGAGTCCCTCGCGCGGCTGGACGCCCTCGACGCCGCGGGCGCCGCGCCGTGGTTCAAGCGTTTCTTCCGGCGCCGCGCGGCCTGGAAGGCGCTCGCCGCCGCCGCGGGCGGCGGCGCGGCGGGAAAGGACGCGGCGCGGAAGCTCGTCGCCGCGCGGGACGCCTGGCGCCCGGTCGCGGCGGCGTTCGCGGGCGCCGCGGGAAGCGAAGAGGCGGCGATCGAGCGCGCGCCGGAAGCCGCGCGAGCCGCCGCCGCCGGCGCCGCCGCGTCCCCCGGCGCGCTGCGCGCGTGGTGCCGCTGGCGCGCGGCGGCCGCGCCGTGCGAAGATGCGGGGTTCGGCCCGCTCGTCGAGGCCGTTGCGTCGGGCTCGGTCGCGCCGGAGGACGCCGCGGCGGCCGCGAAGCTCCGTCTCTGCGAAAAGCTCGCCCGCGAGTCGCTTGACGCGGATGAAACGTTGCGCTCGTTTTTCGGAAACGGGCAGGACTCGCTCGTCGAGACGTTCTGCGCGCTCGACGCCAAGGTGCGCGAACTTTCGCGCGGCATGATTCAGGCGACGCTTTCGCTGCGGATGCTTCAGGCGCGGAGCGATCCGGCGCTCGCGAAGGAACGCGCGCTCCTCGCGCGGGAGACCGCGAAGAAGACGCGCCAGAAGCCGGTGCGGCAACTCCTTGAAAGCCTGCCCGGACTCCTGCCGGTGCTGAAGCCCTGCCTGCTCATGAGCCCGCTTTCCGTGGCGCAGTACCTGCCGGCCGGGACGAAAACGTTCGACATCGTGGTGTTCGACGAAGCGTCGCAGCTTTCGACGTGGGATGCCGTGGGCGTACTCGCCCGTGGTCGCCAGGCTGTCGTTGTGGGTGATCCGAAGCAGCTTCCCCCGACGTCGTTCTTCCAGCGCACCGCGGACGCCGCCGCGGGCGGCGAGGAGGTTTCCGAAGAGGATTGCGAGGATCTCGAAAGCATTCTCGACGAATGCAAGGCCGCCGGCGTCCCGGAGCAGGAGTTGCAGTGGCACTACCGCTCGCGCCACGAATCGCTCATCGCGTTTTCCAACGAGCGCTACTACGGCGGGACGCTCTTCACGTTCCCGTCCGCCGCCGCCGCCCGCAAGGGGCTCGGCGTCCGGCTCGTCCGGGTCGCGGATGGCGTCTACGACCGTTCCGGCACGCGCACCAACCGCAAGGAGGCGGAAGCCGTCGTGGCCGCCGCGGTGGAACGACTGCTCGATCCGGCGTTCGCCGAAAAGACCTGCGGCATCGTCACGTTCAGCATGGCGCAGCAGTCGCTCGTCGAAGACCTCCTCGACGCCGAACAGGCGAAACATCCGGAGATCCAGCGCTTCTTCGATCCGGCGTTGCCCGAGCCGTTCTTCGTGAAGAACCTTGAAAACGTCCAGGGCGACGAGCGCGACGCGATCTTCTTCTCCGTCGGCTACGCGCCCGACGCCACGGGCGCCTTTGCGATGAATTTCGGCCCGCTCAACCGTCCCGGCGGAGAACGCCGTCTCAACGTGGCGGTGACACGCGCCAAGGAGGAAATCGTCGTTTTCGCCTCCTTCGACTCGACCCGCATCGACCTTTCGCGCACGTCGGCGCTCGGCGCCGCGCACCTGAAGGAGTTCCTCGCCTCGGCCGAGCGCGCGGGCGTCCCCGGCGCGCCGCGCGGCGCGGACGGAGGCGAAGCGGCCGCCGGCGACCGTTTCGCCGGCGAGGTCGCGCAGTTCGTGCGTTCGCTCGGCTACGATGTCGATTTCCGCGTGGGACGCAGCTCGTACCGCATCGACATCGCGGTTCGCGCTCCCGGTGGCGACGGCTCGTACGTCCTCGGCATCGAATGCGACGGCGCGATGTACCGCGACGCCGCGACGGCGCGGGATCGCGACGAATCGCGCCGAGGCGTCCTCGAAGGCCTCGGCTGGCACATGGTCCGGTGCTGGTGCATGGAATGGTGGTTCGACCGCGAAAAGGCGCAGCGCAAGCTCGCGGACGCGATCGAACGGGCCGTCCGCGGGGAAGTTCCGGAAAAGGCGCCGCCCGCCGAGCCTCTCCCGCCCGCCCCCGCAGTTCCCCCGTCTGCCCCCGCGGCTCCTTCGCCCGCCCCCGTGCCCTCGGCGGCGGTCCCTTCCGTCCCTTCTGTCCCTTCCGTCCCTTTCGCTCCTTCGCCTTCCGGCGCGGCGCTTTCGGCCGCGATCGAGGAAGCCGCGAACGCGGCCGACCCGTTCGAGCGCGTCTACGAGCCGGCGGAAATCGACGATTCGTATTCGCGGGCGCAGCAGAATTTCAAGGAAAAGTGGGCGGCGCAGTATCTCCGGCCCCAGATCCTGCGGATCGTGAACGCCGAAGGGCCGATCGCCGAAGAACTGCTGTTCCAGCGTGTTCTCGAAGAATGGGGCTGGAAGATCGCGACCGAGGAGAAAGCCGCGAAGATCCGCAAGGCCGTGCCGGACACGATTCCGGTGACGACGCGCCAGCGCCGTCGGGTCTACTGGCCCGTGGGCGCCGATCCCGCGTCGTGGGAGTTCTACCGCGTGCCGGGCAAAGACCCGCGCGCCGTGCGCGCGCTCAAGCATCTTCCGTTCGAGGAGCTCGCCGCCGCCTTCGGCGCGGCGATCCGCGCGCTCGGTCCGTCGGCTTCGCCGGAAGCGCTCGAAAGCGACGTCCTGCGCCGTTTCGGGCTCGCCGGCGCGCGCGTCCCGGCGGAACTCCGCCCCGCGATGGACGCCGCCCGCAAAACCGCCGCCAAGGCCTAGAACGTGAAACCGCTCGCCGGACTCTGCACGATGGGGTGCCGCCTCAACCACGCGGAGGCGGCGCGGATCGCGGGGGCGCTCGGGGAGGCGGGGTGGCGGGTCGAATCCTGTTCCGCCCCGCCGGCCGGGGCCGCCGCGTGGCTCCTGCATTCGTGCGCCGTCACGGCCGAGGCCGAGAAGGAAGCGCTTCGGCGCGTCCGCGCCGCGGCCCGCGCCGGCGTGCCGCTCGTGGCGGTGTGCGGATGCGCCGCTTCCGTCGTGCCGGAAGAGACGTGGCGCGAGGCGGGGGCGACGCTCGTGCTCTCGCGGCGCGCGCCGGCGCTTCCGCCGCCGCCGCCCGGTGCCTCTCCGGAACGGGTTTTCGCGCATGCGGCCGATTCGGCGCAGCGGGGCGCGTCCGCGGCGCCGGCGGCGTTTGCGTCGGTCCGCGCGCCGGTGAAGATTCAGGACGGTTGTTCGTTCCGCTGCGCGTACTGCATCGTGCCGGACGCCCGCGGCGCCCCGGCGTCGAGATCGGCGCAGGACGTCATGCGCGAAGTCCGCGCCCTGGCGGCGCGAGGATACCGCGAAATCGTGCTTACGGGAGTGAACGCCGCCTGTTGGCGCGACGGCGCCCGGCGGCTGCCCGATCTCGTCGGCGAAATCGCCGCGATTCCGGACGTCGCCCGCGTTCGGCTCGGTTCGGTTGAGCCGGGGACGTGCGAGCGGGAACTCGCGGCTCTCGCCGCGAATTCCGTGGGCAAGGTCTGCGGCTTCCTTCATCTGCCTCTTCAGAGCGGCTCGGACTTCGTGCTGCGCGCGATGCGCCGTCACTACAGCCGCGCGGCGTACCGCGCGGCGGCGGCGTCCGTGCTGGAAACGCTGCCGGACGTCGGGCTCGGCACGGACGTCGTAACCGGTTTTCCCGGTGAAACCGAAGAGGATTTCCGGCAGACCGTCGCGCTCGTGCGCGAACTTCCGTTTTCAAACCTCCATGTCTTTCCCTACAGCGAGCGGCCCGGGACGCCTGCGGCTTCGATGCCGAATCCGGTTCCGATGCGGGAGCGTCGGGAGCGGGCGCGATTCCTTGCCGCGCTTGGACGCGAAAAGCGCGCCGCGTTCGCGGCGCGCTTCGCCGGACGCGACGTCGAGGTGCTGGTCGAGCGCGTCGAAAAGGACGGCACCGCTTCCGGCTGGACCGGCGAATACCTCCGTGCGGAGATTCCGGGAAGGGATCCTTCGGACATCGGCCGGTTGCTCCGGGTCCGTGTTTCGGACGTCGGTGGCGAGTCCGGCGATTCTCTCTTCTGCATTCCTCGCACCGCATCCTCCGGATCCTGAATAAGGGGCTTGGCCGTCAGAGCGCGGCGAGGCGGGCCTCGACGGCGGCGATGGCGGAGTCGGGCGTCGACGCGCCGGCCGTGACGCCGACCGTCTCGAACCCCGCGAGCGCGGCGGCGTCGAGCTCGTCCGGGCCGGAGACGAAAAAGGAAGGCCGCAGTTCCGCCGCGCGCTCGGCGAGATGCCGGGAATTCGCGCTTGTTCGCGAACCGACCACGACGATGGCGTCGCATCGGCCGGCCAGTTCGGCAAGCGCTTCCTGCCGCGCTTGCGTCGCGCCGCAGACCGTGTCGTGGATTTCCGAATCCGGGAAGCGTGCCAGAAGCGCCGCCGCCGTTTCCCGGAAAAGCGCTTCCGGTTGCGTGCTTTGGGCGACGAGCGTGAAGGGGGGAGCCGGAAGGTCCGGCCGGTCGAGATCGGAGGAGGAGGTCAGGATGAAGACGGACGCGGGGGCGCACGGTGGCCGGAAGACCGGCTCCCTTTGGGGCAAGCCGTCGCCATGGGACGGCGGTCTGGAGACCGCCTCCCCCTTTGACAACGTGTTGACGGAAGGGCTTGTCCGGAGCGCGGGTTGCGGTGGAGCTGTGAAGCCGAGAAGGGCTTTCACCTCGGGGTGTTTCGGGTCGCCGAGGACGAGTATCGTGCGTCCGGACGCCGTGGCGGTCTGCACGATTTTCTGGATCCGACGGACGTGCGGGCACGTGGCGTCGATGACGCGGAAGCCCGCTCGCAGGAGTTCCTCCCGGCGCGCCGGCGCAACGCCGTGCGCACGGAGGACAACGACCGGCGGAGGCGGCACGTCGTCGCGTTCTCCCCCCGGGACGTTCCCTCGTTCTTCCCCCGGCGCTTCGCGCCACCCCCCTCCCGGAGCGGGGCTTTCCCGAAGGAGGAGGGCGGGGGAGAATTCGGGGGCGGCGGACTTCACGCCGAGCGCTTCCAGCCGGGCGGTTTCGCGTTCGTTGTGGATCAGCGGGCCGTCCGTGAAAACGGAGGCGCCGCCCGCGGTGCGGGCGGCGCTTTCGGCGAGCGCGACGGCTCGGCGGACGCCTTGGCAGAAGCCGGCGGCCGTTGCGCGGACGACGCGCACTAGAACGCGGGGCCGACGCCCTGCACGTCGTAGACGGCCTTGCCCTGCGTGAGCGTGCCGTTGAGCGTGCGGTGGCCGCTCGAAGCGTCGTAGTTGAGCGTACCGACGAACTTGTGGCCGGCGGCGGAGGTCACCTGGAACTGGGCGTTGTAGGTGGCGGTGCCGGAATCGGACGCAACCCTCGTCTCGCGGACGGCGGTGAACTTGCCGGACATCACGATGCCCGTGTTCGTCGACATCGACAGGTTCTGCCCCGACTGCGACACCGTGACCGCGGTGATGTCGGAGCTGGAGGTGGCCATGGAGGCTGAGTTCTGGGTTGCGCCGTAACTGTAGATTGCCACGATCGATCCAGAACCGATGGAAGAAATGCCAGATTCTTGCGTTTTATTGCTTATGTACACATAACTGGCGTACAATTCTTCCTCATAATCCGCAGCATGAAGTTTAGGCCGTGTGACCGTTACGGTTCCCGCCTCATATTCAACAGTTCCTCCGCCCTCAGAATCGCTGCATTTGAGGATGCCACTACCACCGTCATTCCATGTCAAGCCATGAGAAGATGTTACAACCAAAGACCCACGCTTGATTGGGATTTTTTTCAAGTGTCCTTTGTTGAACTCAAGAGTTCCCTTGTTTATGCTTCCCAAATGTTCAGAAGTTACCGGCTCTTCATGATTTCCCGTCGTTTCCGTCGGCGTTGCGTCAAGGTCCACGGACCAAGCGCCGGATTCGGAAACTTTGCCAGCACCGTAATCGCTCGTGAGATTGCCGGAACCGTCTCCGGTAAACGTGATGCCGCCGAGTTGGATTTGGACGGATGCGAGATTGACCGGAGTATGCGAAAGATGCCCGGCGTACTTTCTGGTGGAATTGTTGTAGGATCCGACGACTTCCCGCACGGAAACCGTCGTTTCGGAAGAATCCGCCGATCCGCTTTCGAGCGTTGCGGCGGAGCGGTAGGAACCGGAGAAGTTCATGGCGTCGTAGCTTCCGCTCCAGGAGTCGGAAGAAGACGTTCCCGTCCACTCGCACCCGGTGGCGAGGGCGGCGAGAGCGGCGGCAAAAGCGGGAAAAACGGGCTTGCGATGCATGGAAGGTTGCTCCAAGTGAGGAGTTTGTGTGTTGACGAATGAAGATTATAGGATTCCGGCCGCGAAAACGCAACAGGAAAATTTCGGCCGCCGGGCGGCGGGATTCTCGGCCCGGTGGCGTTCGGATTTCAGTTCTCGTCGCCCATCGTGACGCGGAGGACTTCGGACACCGTCGTGATGCCGGCGAGCACCTTGCGGACGCCGTCTTCGCGGAGGGTCCGCATGCCCGTCTCCCGGGCGCGGGCGCGCAGGTCTCGGGCGGGGGCGGCGGCAAAGATGAGCTGTTGCATCTCCTCGTCCACGCGGAAAATCTCGAAGATGCCCTTGCGCCCCTTGTAGCCGCCGTTGTTGCAGCGGGCGCACCCGGCACCCTTGTAGAGGCGGGACGAGACGTACTGCGCCGGATCGAGGCCGAGGGCGCGGAATTCGCCCGGATCGGGTTCGTATTCCGTGCGGCACTGGGTGCAGATCGCGCGCACAAGTCGCTGCGCCATGACGGCGCGGAGCGCGGACGCGACCTGGAAGCCCTTGACGCCCATGTCCAGCAGACGCGTGATCGCGGAGGGCGCGTCGTTGGTGTGGAGGGTCGAAAACACGAGGTGGCCCGTGAGCGCCGCCTCGGTGGCGATGCTGGCCGTTTCAAGGTCGCGGATTTCGCCGATCATCACGATGTTCGGCGCCTGGCGCAGGATCGCGCGCAGCGCGGCCGCGAACGTCATGCCGATGTCGGCGTGGACGGCGACCTGGTTTATGCCGCTCATCTGGTATTCGACCGGGTCTTCGACCGTGATGATCTTGCGATCCGGCTTGTTGATCTGGCCAAGGCAGGCGTAGAGCGTCGTCGTCTTGCCCGAGCCCGTCGGGCCGGTCACGAGAATGACGCCGTCGGGCAGCGAAATCAGCTTTTCGAACGTCTGCTGGTCATCCGTCATGAAGCCGAGGTCCGGCAGTCCGAGCGAGAGGTTCTGCTTGTCGAGAATACGCATGACGATCGATTCGCCGTGCCCGGTCGGCACGGTCGAAACGCGGAGGTCGAGCTCGCGTCCGCCCGCCTTGATCTGGATGCGGCCGTCCTGCGGGATGCGGCGCTCGGAAAGCTTCATGTTGGCCATGAGCTTGAAGCGCTGGATGATGGCGCCCTGAAGGCGACGCGGCGGCGCCTCCTGCTCGCGCAGCACACCATCGATGCGGTAGCGGATGCGGAAGCGGGTCTCCATCGGCTCCAGATGGATGTCGGAGGCCCGGGCGGTGAACGCGCGCATGATGATCTGCGCGCAGAGTTTCACGATCGGGGCGTCCTTCTCGCCGGCCGTGGACGCGCCGAGCTGGTCCGCGAGGCCGGATTCCTCCCCGTCGTCCGTCGTGGCGGCGGTGCCCGCGTCCCCCCCTTCTTCGGGGAAGAGGCCGGGCGCCGGGCCGATTTCCTGGTCGGGATACAGCATCCCGAGCGCGGTGTAGATCTGGCGGACGGGGGCGATCGCGCCCTCGACGTCCTTTCCGAGCACGGAGCGGAGCGAGTCGAGCGTCTCGAAATTCATCGGGTCGGCCATCGCGACCGTGAGCGTGCCGTTCGTTTCGTACAGCGGCACCACCTTGAATTTCTTCGCGAGTTCGCCGGGCAGAAGTTCGCGCACGGAGTCGTTCATCTCGAGCTGCGAGATGTCAAGAAACTGCATGCCGAACGTGTTCGCGAGGGTGCCGAGCACGTCGTTTTCGGTAAGCGCGCCGGATTGGACCAGCTCGTCCACGGCGGAGCCGCCGTTCTGGGCGCCCTTTTCGGCGGCGGCGTCGGCCGCCTCTTGGGTCACAAGCCGGTTTTCGGTCAGGATCTGGAGAACGTAATCGTCGTTGGAAGTCACGGTGAAAATCTTTCGTCGTCGTGCGCCGCGGTTCGGTAGCGGCGGAACGGAGCCGAATCGTACCAGAATCGTCCGTCCCGGTCAAACGGTCGCGAAAAAAAAGCGGCGGGCGCGGCCTCACGGCCGCGCCCGGGCGGGAATTTCCTCCGGACCGGACTATTTGCCGGCCTTGGAGAATTTCGCGAAACGGCGCTTGAACGAATCGATGCGCCCTTCGGTGTCGACGAACGTCTTCTTGCCCGTGTAGTACGGGTGGCAGGCCGAGCACGAGTTCACGTGCATGTCCTTGCCGGTGGAGTTGGTGTGGAAGACGTTGCCGCAGGAGCAGGTCACCGTGGCGGGACCGTAGGCGGGGTGGATGTCCTTCTTCATTGCTGTGTCTCCTTGCGAACGCCTCAGGCCAGGGCGGCCTTGGCGGTCTTCACGATTTCGGCGAACGCGGCGGGATCGTTCACGGCGATGTCCGCGAGGATCTTGCGGTTGAGCGCGACGCCGGCCTTGTTGAGGCCTTCGACGAAGCGGCTGTAGGTGATGCCTTCCGGGCGGACGGCGGCGTTGATGCGGACGATCCAGAGCGAGCGGTAGTCGCGTTTGCGGAGCTTGCGGTGGACGGTCGCGTACCGCCGCGCGTGGTCGACGGCCTCGGTGGCGGTGCGGAAGCGCTTGCTGCGGCCGCCGTAGAAACCCTTGGCGAGTTCAAGCCGCTTGCGGCGGCGTTCGCGGGAAGCGGGAGCGTTGGTGGAGCGTGACATTTCTTTCTATCCTCCTTGCGGCGTTTTCAGGACTGGAGCAGGGACTTGACGGTCTTGGCCTGCTCTTTGTTGCCGAGAACCGCAGTGCCGCGCAGGTTGCGCTTGCGCTTGCGGGACATCGAGCTGAGGAGGTGGGACTTGCCGGCGCGCGTCGCGAGGACTTTGCCGGTGCCGGTCACGTGGCAACGTTTCTTCGTCGCCTTGTTGGTCTTCTTCTTGGGCATGGCTGTGTTTCCTTGGAGGTTCCTGTTCGCCCTTGGCGCGCCGTTGCGCGGACGTCGGCGGAAATCGCCGGCCGGCTGCAGGAGAAACGGTCTTCTCGGCTTCGGCGAAAATGGTGGAGCGGATGAGATTCGGACTCACGACCCCCGCGTTGCGAACGCGATGCTCTACCAACTGAGCTACCGCCCCATG
>CAMNCG010000027.1 GCA_946534105.1 uncultured Verrucomicrobiota bacterium | reverse complement strand
TTTCGGCGACGGGGACCTTTCCGAGCCGTTCTACACCGATCCGCGCTACGGCGGGGGCGTCGCCGACGGCGAAATCCGTCCGTTCGCCCCGGTGCGCATCCCGTCCGACGCCATGTGGATGGCCTTCGGCGCGACGCTTCCGATCGGCCAGCACTACGCCAATCCCGAGGGGACGAACCCGCCGTTCGTCTCCTTCTGCGACTACACTTCCGCCGGCAACGAGTGGAATCGCTCCAATTCCTACCGCACCTGGCTGCCCATCGAGCGCAGCCACGCGGAGTAGTTTTTCACCACAAGGCAGAAAAGAAATGAACGCCGCGTTCGACAACATCGGCTCACTCCAGACCCAGGCGCCCGGGACTTCTCGCTGTCCCCTGCCGTCGCTTGCCCCGGATGACCGTGATTTCCGCCAAGACGGGGCCTACTGGCGCGGCTCCGTCTGGCTACCGACCGCCTACATGGCCGTCAAGGCCGCCGACGGCTGCGGGGATTCCGCCCTTGCCCGGCACCTTTCCCGCGAACTTCTTCGCCACATGGCCGCGACATATCGCGACTTCGAACCGCACACGATCTGGGAGTGCTATTCGCCGACGGAGGCAAAGCCGGGGACATACGCGAAGCGCCCCGGCTACAGCCGGCCGGACTTCTGCGGCTGGTCGGCGCTGGGGCCGATCTCGCTCTTCATCGAACACGTGATCGGCATCCGGTCGGCGGACGCCTTCGCCCATCGGCTCTCGTGCGACTTTCCCGCCGAACCCGTCGGCCGCGTCGGCGCACGGAACTACCGTTTCGGAAAGGTCGTCTGCGACATCGTGGCGACCGCCGACGCGATCACCGTCGATTCCAATGCGCCGTTCACGCTTGTCGCCGACGGCCGGGAATTCGAGGTCTCCGCCGGCAAAAACCGATGGTCGCGCCATGGTTCTTCCACGCCGGGACGCGGAGGTTCGGGGACCATCGGGGAATGCCTTGAAGACCATCTCGGCGTCTCCGCCGCCCAGTGTCGGAACCATCCCTTTGGCGGCTGGCGCGAAGCGCCCCCGCGCCCGGTGTTCGACGAACGCCCGGACTGGGTCGTCTTCTACGACAAGGCCTGGGAGCTGGCGCATGCGCACATCGTCGAGGTTCCGGGGCTTCCCGCTCCGCGCTACATGGACTGCGGGCACCGTTCGGACCGCATCTGGATCTGGGACACGTGCTTCATGGCCCTCTTCTGCAAATACTGCCCGGAGGAGTTTCCCGGCGTCGAGTCGCTTGACAACTTCTACTCCCTGATTCTCGACGGCGGCGCTGGGCCGCTGCCGAAAGTGCGCGGCAACCGCTGGTGCGGCGAGGACGAGGGGAGAATGCTCGACTTCATGGTCCACCATGTCGACAACCCGCCGCTTTTCGCCTGGGTCGAACTCGAGCACGCGCTCCAGACCGGCGACCGTGCGCGTCTGGAGAAGGTCTATCGCGACCGTCGCTGGCTCCAGCGCTGGTTCCGGCTGTTCGAGTCGTTCGACCCGGATTCGCCGAAGCCGTTCGGTGTCTGCGTGCCCGTCGCCCTCAGGCGGGCGCCGGACGGCTACCATTGGGCGGGAACGCCAAGCGGGATGGACAACACCCCGCGCGGGCGAACCGCGGCATGCCCCGCCTGCTCCCCCGCCCGCTGCCCCGACAACCCCGATCTGCTCTGGATCGACGCACTTGCGCAGCAGGGGCTTGCCGCGCTCTGCCTCTCGCGCATCGCCGCCCTGCTCGGCCACGACGGCGAGGCCGAGGAATGGCGCGCCCGATGGGCCGAGATACGCGACAAGGCGAACACCCTCTATTGGGACGACGCCGACGGCTTCTACTACGACATCCTAGAATCCGACCGTTCCAAGGTGAAAGTCCGGACGATCGCCTCGTTCTGGCCGCTCCTCGCGCGGATGGCGACGCCGCCGATGGCGGAGCGTCTCCTCGCGAAACTCCGCGACCCCGCCCAGTTCGGAGGCGTTTCCGCGACAGCCCTCTCGGACAATGCGGCACATGCCAAGGAGACGGGCGCATGAAGAGACCCTTTGCCAAAATGGCCGCGGCGGTTTTCGCGGCGTCCTTGTCCTGCACGGCCCGTTCCCAGCCGCAGACGCTGGAATCCGAGGCGTTGGTTGTCATGGCCGATCCCGCGACCGGTGCCTTTTCCGTGCGCGACAAGCGCAGCGGACGGGAATGGGGCGGCGCGCCCGGAGATCGCGCCCTACCGGGAAAGGGTGGGGCGAGCCGTCCCGGTGAGCCGGTAGGGGCCGACCTCCGGGCGACCCGCGCAGAGGGTTCGGGGGGCACCGCCCCCCGGCCGTTTGGCGCTCTTCCTCGCTTCACCCTCTCCGGCGCGGAGCTGGTGGTCGAAGCCGACTTCGCCGTCCTCCCCGCCGAGGGCTTCGTCTACCCGGCGCCGCTCGCGGCGAACCCCGGCGACGCGCTTGTCATTCCCTTGAGCGAGGGCTTCCGCATCCCGTTCGAGGAATGCGATCTCGTCAAGGACGGCGATGAAATCCAGGTCTGGCGCGGCGGAATGTCGATGCCGTTCTTCGGCGTCGTGGACGAACGCGACGAATGCGGCTGGATGGCGATCCTCGAAACGCCCGAGGACGCCGTGCTCAAATGCGCGGCGAACGATGGCCGCCTCTCCTCCATCGCCCCGATGTGGAAGCCCGAATGCGGCAAGCCCGGCTACCCGCGCCGGGTGCGGTTCGTCTTCTTCGACCATGGCGGCTATGTCGCGATGGCCAAGCGATACCGGGCCTGCGCGGCGGAACAGGGCCTCGTGAAGACCTTCCGCGAAAAGGCGGCGGAAAGGCCGCTCGTCGAACGCCTCCCCGGTGCGGCCAACGTCTGGTATTTTCCAGGCAAGGGCGACCCCTCCCATGCCACCGTCGCACGGGAGATGCGCGAGGCCGGCATCGACCGCTTCCTCTGGACGTGGCCTTCCGCCCCCAATCCTGCGGACCTTGCGGCGATTGCGGCCATGCCGGACACGCTCGCCGGGCGCTACGACGTGTGCCGCGACGTGTACTACCCCGACCTCCTCGACGCCCTCGGGCGGCCGAACCCGCCGAAGAGCGAAATCTGCAACAACACCTCCGCCTGGCCCGACGACATCGCGTGGGACCGTCCCGACTCCAACGCCTGGCGACGCGCGTGGGGGCTCACGGGCAAGGACGGCAGGAAGCACTACTGCGCCGCGCAGTGCGACATCCCCGCCGTTGCACGGCTGGAGCGGCTTGCCGGCGAGGAACTCTCGCGCGTTCCCCTCACGGCGCGCTTCATCGACGTCGTCTCCGCCATCGGCTGGGAGGAGTGCTACAACCCGGCGCACCCGATGACGCGGCGCGTGAGCCGCAAGGCGAAGGTCGATTTGCTGCGGATGCTCTGCGGGAAGTTCGGCATCGTCGTGGGGGCCGAGCAGGGCATGGACCCCTTCGTCCCGTTCTGCGACTACTTCGAGGGGATGATGTCGCCCACGTGCGCCCGCATGCCGCACGGGCGCCCCGGCTACGGGCGCGGCGACCGCTTCCGCGACGACGGAAGCGTCCCGGCGGCGCTCGCGACAAACGAAGTCGAGCGCATGGAACGCTACGCCCTCAACGAGACATACCGCATTCCCCTCTTCGAGCTCGTCTACCACGACTGCGTGGCGTCGCACTGGTACTGGTACGACTACTCCAACGGCCCGGTCTGCTGGTGGTGGAAGCGCGACCTCTTCAACGCACTCTACGGCACCGCGCCGATGTACATCTTCGACTACCGGATGTGGAGCGAGCGCAAGGCGGAGTTCGTGGCGAGCTGGAGACGCGTCGGAGGCATCGCCAGGCGCACGGGCTTCTCGGAGATGGTCTCGCACCGCTCCTTGGCTCCCGACCGGTCCGTGCAGGAAACGCGCTTCGCCGACGGCACCGTCGTGACGGTCGATTTCAAGCGCCGGACGATCGAGGTTGGCGTGGAGACCCCGAACGGCTCCTTCTCCGCGAACCTCGTCGGCGCGCAAGTGACGAGCTGGCGCCCCGCCGTGCTCGGCGGCGAGGAGGTGTTCTTCATGACCGAGGACCGTCCATGGGGCAAGGAGGTCCACGGCGGGGTGCCGATCTGCTGGCCGTGGTTCGGCGGACGCGCGGGGTATCCTTCGCACGGGATCGTGCGGTACATCCCGTGGCGGCTCGCGGCGTCTTCGGAGGATGGCACGCAGGCCTTCGTCGCCGAGTCCACGCCGGAGACAAAGGAGCAATGGCCGCACGATTTCCGGCTGCGCGCCGAAATCTCCTTGCCTTCGCCCGACACACTCCAAATCGCCGTCACGGAAACGAACACCGGCGATGTGACGTTCGACTCCGCATTCGGGTTCCATCCGTATTTCGCCGTCGGCGATGCGCCGCAGGCGACGTATGACGCAAAAACCGTCCCATATCCGGACTATTCGACCTTGAAATTCGCCGCCGACGGACTCCCGCACGTCCTGGGCGATCCGGTGCGTGGACGCGAGATCGCCATCTCGTGCGGCACGGCCGACACGTGGAGCCTGTGGAACCCCGGAGAAGGGCGCCCTCCGTTCGCCCCCGGGGAATGGCGGCTCTTCTTCTGCCTTGAACCGCATCGGCGCTTGCAGTCGCCACTTCCGCCGGGCGCCTCGCGCTCGCACGAAGTCAGGTTTTCCGTCCGCAAACGGCAATAGTGCCTACCGCCTTGCCTTGCGCCAATCGCGCATGGACGTGTGGAAGCGCGACTGAAAATGCTTCTGAAGCACCCGTTCCGAAGGGAAGCCGCTGAAGTCGGCGATGGCGGAAATCGGGAAATCGGGCCGGGCGAGAAGTTCCAGAACGCGCTGCAGCCGGACGTGGATGATTTCGTCGAGCGGCGAATGGCCCATCGCCTCGCGGAAACGCAGATCGAAAAGCTGGCGCGTTCCCGGGAATCGCCTCGCAAGATTCGCCGCGGTAAGGCCGTCGCATGCCTCGCGGCGGATCATCTCGACCGCTTCCAGGATGCGCGTCCGTCGCCCGTTTCGATGAAGGCAATTCTCGCCTTTCTCACCCGAAAAGTGAAGTATTTTTTACGTCTCTCCCTTGTAGCGGTAGACGATGTTCCCTTCCGTGTCGCGCCCATCCGGGACGAGAACGCCATCGAACAGCTTGTATGGCGACTGCCCGGCCTGGGCGACGGCGGGGATCGCTCCCGCCGCCGCTATTCCGGCATCGCGACTCTCACGCGGAAGAAGCGCGTCGCACCGTTGGTCGAGGACCAGGACTCGTCGTCGAGCGTCTCCTTGCCCTCCACGAGGTAGATGCGGGCGTCGCCAAGGTCCGGATCGTAGGAGACGCGCGCCTCGCCGTCGACGATCTCGATCTTCGCGAGGAAGGCCGCCGCCGCGTCCTCCGGGTCGAGCCCCGCGACGTAGCACTCCCACACCGCGTTCCGTCCGTTCGCCGCCGTCGCCAGCGCCGCCGCTTCGTAGTCGCCGCCGTGGGCGGCGAGGATCGTCGCCGCCTCCCGGTCGAGCCACGCGAACGGAACCGGGACGGGCGTCGCCAAGGTCGCCTCCTCCCCGAGGTCCTCGATCCAGGCGAGCGCGCAGCCCGCCGCCGCGGCTGCGGCCTCCCAGCCGGCGTAGGCGCGATGCGCCTGGAGCGTCGGCTTGGCGTAGAGGAACTGCGAGTCGCCGAGGTCCGCCACGTCGCCCTCGAAGCGGACCGTATCGAGGACCGGGCAGACGCGGAGCGCGCCGTCCCCGACGGACGCGAGGGTCGCCGGGAATCGGATCGACTCGAGCGAGAGGCACCAGTCGAACGCCCCGCGCCCGATCGTCTCCACGCCGCCCGGGAAGTCGATCCGCCGCAGCGCCGTCGCGTGCGCGAACGCCCACGGCTCGACAGCGCGCACCGTCGCGGGCACCGTGAACGACTCCGCCGCTGCGGCGCACGGATACTTCACGAGCGTCCCGAAGGCGGCGTCGTAGAGCGCGCCCCTCTTGTCCGTCGCGTAGGCAGGGTTGCCCTTCGCCACGAGGACCGACTGCAGCGCCGTGCAGTCCGCGAGCCGCTCGCCCGTCACGCCGCGCGCGTTCGGGCCGAGGAAGAGCGTCCGCAGCGATTCCTTCGAGATGTCGTCCAGGAACGCCCCGTTCGCGTTGTCGAAGAGAAGCGTCTTCACCGACGCGCCGCTGAACGCGCCCGCGTCCACCGCCTCGATTCCCGCCGGGAACGCCACCGTCGAAAGCGCCGTGCAGCCCGAGAAGGCGCCCGCGCCGAGGCTCCGCACCGAGTCCGGGAACGTCACCTCCTTGAGCCCCGTGCAGCCCTTGAAGGCGTTGTCGCCGATCGACGCCGCGCCGCCGAAGTCCACCGACCCCAGCGCCGTGCAGCCAGAGAACGCATTGGCCCCGACCGTCCTCATACTGTCGGGAAAGACAACGGAACCGAGCCGATAGCAATTGTAGAACGCATTGTACCCGATGCTCGTCACGCTGTTCCCGATTGAGATCGATGTCGCGCCGGAACAACCGGAAAACGCAGATGTCCCGATGCTCGTCACACCGTTCCCGATTGAGATCGATGTCGCGCCGGAACAATTGTAGAACGCATAGTTCCCGATGCTCGTCACTCCGTCCGGAATCGTGATCGACTTGATTTTCGACAGGTCGTAGAACATATAATTTCCGATTTTCGTCAGTTTGCCGCCAAGCTTCAGCGTTTCAACGTTGGAACATCCATTGAACGGAGAATAGGAGTCCCAATCATTCGTCACATTCCCAAGGATCGTGATCGACGTCAACCCGGAACAATTTTGAAAAGCACTGTCTCCGATGCTCGTCACGCCGTCCGGAATCGTGACCGACGTCAACCCGGAACAATCTTCAAACGCCCTCGCTCCGATGCTCGTCACGCCGTCCGGAATCGTGACCGACGTCAGCCCGGGACAGTAGTCGAACGCGTGATTTCCAATGCTTGTCACGCCGTTTCCAATTGAGATCGATGTCGCGCTGAAACAATTTTGGAACGCCCCGTATCCGATGCTCGACACGTCTTTCCCGATCGTGATTGACGTCGTGCCGGAACAACAGTAGAACGCATGGTTTCCGATGCGCGTCACGCCGTCCGGAATCGTAATCGACTTGATTTTCGGCAAGTTACAGAACATAAAATCCCCGATTTTCGTCAAATTGCCGCCGAGTGTCAGTGTTTCAATGTTGGAACATCCAAGGAACGGAGAGTAGTTAGCCCAATCATTCGTCACATTTCCCCGAACGGTAAGAGACGTCATACCGGAACAATTGTAGAACGCACGGTCCCCGATGCTCGTCACGCCGTCCGGAATCGTGATTGATGTCAGGACGGAACGATTTTGAAACGCATAGTTTGCGATCGCCACCACCTCGACCTCGTATTCGTAGTGAATGGAGAGATCGGGGCCGGTGACATCGTGATACCACGAGATCTTGCTCGGGATCGTCAAGTCGGTGGCGGAGCCGTTGTAGCCCGTGATGCTGGCCGTTCCCTTGTAGTAGGTTTTCGTGTTCATCCCGGAGCCTTCGGTCCGGGTCGTCATCGTGACTTCGTCCCATTCCCACGGGCCCTCGTAGCCGGCGGAGAACGAGATATGGGCGGCGGAAGCGGTTTCGGCGGCGCCGGCCAGAAGAACGGCGGCAAGGAAGCGGCGGAGGGGCGGACGAAGCATGGCGGGGTTCCCGGGTTTCGGTGTTTCGAGAAGCCCCTTCGTGGCAAAAGAAGACCTCTCTTCGGATTCTCGAGAGAGGCTCTAGCAAAGCCCTTGGGAAAACCAGAAGAGAGGTGCGCTTACGCGCGACCTCGCAACCAATCGTTCCCGTTTGAAACTTGCTAGATTTCTCTCGAACGAGTGGATTTGCGGGTGCAAATCGTTTGATGTCTGCCGCGTTCTCCTTCGGTTGTTCGCCTCGGGTTTCCGGCGGTGCCGCGGAAGGGGATGTTGGCCCCGTCGCGGCGCGACGGGGAAGAGGATAGCCGAGGGGCCGGGGGCGTGTCAAGCGCGAAAAACCGGCGGGGTGTAGGACAGCTTCGTGACCTTGCCCGCTAGCCCCCGCTGTCCGACCCTTGGTTTCGAGACGGCTGGGCGTGCCGAATCTTTTCGCTTGCATTCGAAGGGGCGCCTGTGCCCTGGTTGTCGTCGCCGTCCCACATCGCGATGAGGCCGTCCGTCGCATAGCGGTCCTTCACGGACGGATAGGTCGTCCGGGCGTGGGCGTATTCGACATAGACGTCGCCGGCCCCCTGGACGGTGGCCGTGACGGTCGCCTCTGACGGGACGCCGCCGGCGGCGGAAGGGTTCGAGAATCCGACTGCGGCGTGCGCCGTCGGAGCCGTTGCCAGCAGAGCCGCGCCTGCCGCAACGGCTGCCGCGGTCAGGATGGCGGCGGTTCGTGAGTTGGTGCTCGTGTTCATGAGTTTTCCTTGGGGTTGAATGAACGTGTCAGCGGGATGTGCGTTCGGAATCGATTTCAGGGCACGGCGTAGAAGCGAATGCAGCCGTATGCCCCATTGGGACGCAATTCGCGCTTGCGGGGCTGACTATAGTCGAGTCCACCTTGAGAAAACACCACGAATTGCGGAAAAGTTTTTATCTATTTGAATACGGAGGGAAAACGGCGGCGGTCGAATAATGGATCAACTAATCGGGAAAATTTGATTTAGTTGACCCTAAACAGCCAGTTTTGCGCGACTTTTAGGTCAACTAATTCGAAAAAAGCAAAATAGCTGACCACAAAGTCCTTGTCCCGACGAAAGGAATGTGATAGTCTCTGCCGCCGAACACGAATCAGGAGAACTCCATGTTCGTTGGACGCAAAGAACAACTGGACGCATTGACCGGGCTGTGGAACAAGCGAACGTCATCCCTTGTCACTTGCCGGGGGCGTCGGCGCATCGGCAAGAGTACGCTCGTCGAGGAATTCGCACGACGGACCGCCGACCGTTTCATCAACATCGTCGGGCTTCCTCCGCGGAAGGGCATGACGGATCGCGCGCAGCGAAAGAACTTCTGCGACGAATTGTCCGACCAGACCGGCAGGCGCATCGACATCGCCCGGAACTGGACTGTGGCATTCAAGAGCCTGGACGAGGCCATCCCGGCCACGGGCCGCACGGTCGTCCTGCTCGACGAAATCTCCTGGATGGGCAGCCGCAATCCCGATTTCGCGGGCTATCTGAAGACGGCGTGGGACAAGCGCCTCAAGAAACACGCAAACCTCGTTCTGGTGCTTTGCGGCTCCGTCTCGTCGTGGATCGCCGAAAACATTCTCGACAGCACGGGCTTCGTCGGCCGGGATTCGCTCGATCTGGACATCGGCGAACTCTCCCTCTCCGAAAGCGTTTCCTTGCTCGGCCCGGCCGGGGCGAGGCTTTCCTCGCGCGAAACGTTTGACATTCTCTCCGTCGTCGGGGGCGTGCCGAAGTATCTGGAGGAGATACGGCCTGAATGGACGATGGAGGAAAACGTGCGGCAGCTTTGCTTCCTGCCTCGCGGATCGTTGTTCCGCGAATTCGACGAGACGTTCAGCGAGGTGTTCGGGCGAAAGGCCGCAAGCCGGGGAGACGTGCTGAGGAGACTGTCGGCAGCCCCCCTCTCCGTGGCGGAACTGGCCGAGACCATGCACAGGACGCCGAACGGAAAGCTGTCCGCGACATTGAGGGATCTCGAATTCGCAGGGTTCGTTTCGCGGGATCGCGGGCTCAATCCGCTCACCGGCGAACCCCTGCGCATGGAACGCTACCGGATCAAGGACAACTACACGCGGTTCTTTCTGAAATACATCGAACCGCGACGGCAGGCAATCGCCGGGGGGCTCTTCAAATTCGCGTCGATGGACCAGCTCGGGGGGTGGGATTCCATGCTGGGCCTCCAGTTCGAGACCCTGGTCCTGAACCACGTCGACGATCTCTTCCCCCACCTCGGACTGGATCGGGCGCTCGTCCTGTCCGCAGCGCCCTATGTGAAGCGTGCGGGATCCGACGGCCCCGGATGCCAGATCGATCTGCTCGTCCAGACCGAACGGACGGCCCTTGTGGTCGAAATCAAGCGGCGCAGGGAAATCGGGCGCGACGTGATCGAAGAGGTCGAAGCGAAAACAGCCGCACTGAAAGTCGCGAAGGGGCTTTCGGTGCGACGGGCGCTTGTCTACGACGGGGAACTCTCCGCTTCGGTCGAGGCCGCTGGCTACTTCGATTTCGTCCTTCCCCTTTCGAAGCTTCTTCACTAAGTCGCCATGCCGGACGCCCGCGACAGCCATCTCGCACGGCTCTTCAAGGAAACGACCGGGCTCACCATGCGCCAGTGGCGCCGCGAAAACCACGAAACGCCGGACGAATAGGCCTTGGACTCCGGCGAAACGGCCAGAAGGAAATCTACCGACCTCGCATTCCTTCCAAGAGGGCGCGCTTGCGCGGATTGTCCGCGGAGGGGCGGAGCGAGGCGGCATTCGTGGGAGCCAATCCCGTTTGGGATATTATTCGGAATCATATATCATCCCATTTCAGGCATTTTTACGAGAAACGGGAGGTTGTCGCGGCGCTGTCCGGCGCTGTTGGGCCAACCTATCCCTGCCGTGCCTTGCGCCAATCGCGCATGGACGTGTGGAAGCGCGCCTGAAAATGCTTCTGAAGCACCCGTTCCGAAGGGAAGCCGCTGAAGTCGGCGATGGCGGAAATCGGGAAATCGGGCCGGGCGAGAAGTTCCAGAACGCGCTGCAGCCGGACGTGGATGATTTCGTCGAGCGGCGAATGGCCCATCGCCTCGCGGAAACGCAGATCGAAAAGCTGGCGCGTTCCCGGGAATCGCCTCGCAAGATTCGCCGCGGTAAGGCCGTCGCATGCCTCGCGGCGGATCATCTCGACCGCTTCAAGGATGCGCGCCTCACGCCGCCCGTAGCCCCGCGTCGATTTGCGCCGATCGACGAGCAGAGGAGGGAAAAAGGAGACATTTGGATTGTTCACAATTGACAATTGAGACAATTGCCCAAAAGCGTCAAATTTCAAATTTGATTTGCCATTTGCGATTTGCGAGCCATTGTCCATTGAGGATTTGTGAACATTTTCCGCCATCTCCCCCAGCATCTTCGCCGCGCGGTAACCGCCCACCTCGAAGTCGAGGCGGACGGAGGAGATGGATTCCGCAAGTTCCCTGTCCCATGGAGGAGGATCGTCGCCGTCGGCGCCGATGAGCGTCAGGGAGCGCGGAAAGGAGCGCCCGGCGGCTGACATCGCCTTCGCGGCGGCGAGGGCGTAGAGGTCGTTCACCGCGAAGACCGCGCAGCGCTGCGGCAACGCGGCGACCCAAGGAACCATGCGACCGACGCAATCATCGAATTCGTCGGCGCGCTCGAAAGGGAAATGGGCGACATCGCAGGCCGCACCGGCCTTGCGGCAGCAGTCGAGGAAGGAATCCGTCCGCTCGTTCGCCCAGTGCCGGCCGCGTCCGCAGGACACGACGGCATACGCCGGCGGATGGGTCGAGGACAGCTCCTCGAAGGCCAACCGCCCAACGGCCGCGTTGTCGCACGTGACGCCATGGGCGCGGCGCCACTCCGGCTCGTCCAGAGGCTCGAAATAGACCACGGGAACGCGCCCGAACGCGGCGGGGCGCAGGGCAGTCTTCGGCGGCCAGCATTCCGCCGCGCAGCCGATCGGACGCAGTCGCGCAAGGGCTTCGCGCAGCGCCTCCGCCGAACAGTATCCGGCGCGCGACGAATTCGATTTTCTCGGCGTCGGTCATTTCGATCTCCGGGCGGGACTCGACATCGACGAGGCGAAATTTCGGGCGGTTGTTCTTGAAGAGCCAAACTTCACCGGTCTTTTCCGCGAGATGCGCGACCTCGGAAAAGTTGCGGCTTGCCCTTGAAACCGGAACGATGTTGCTGACATTGACGAACATGGCTTTGCCTTCGCGGGGGATACTATGAAAATAGTAGCGAAAATTCAAGCGATTATTTTTGGCAAACATGCATTATGGCGCATTTTCGCCTGAGGAACCGCCGGACGGAGACGATCCGACGCCGCGCCGGCGCCACTGGCGCATGGTCATGCCGAAGCGTTTCCGGAAGAGCTTCTTCAGGTGGCAGTCGTCGCCGAACCCGCACAGTTCGGCCATGCGGCCGATGGGAGTGCGCGTCAGCTCGAGCAGTTCGCACACGCGCCGTAGCCGCGCGTCCCGGAGCGCCTCGCTGACCGTCGTGCCGGTCGCCGCGCGGAAGTTCTTCTGCAAGAGCCGCACGGAGGCGCCCGCCGCCTTGGCGACGTCACAAACCGAGACGCCGCCGCTCGCGGCGTTTTCCCGGATGAACTCCTCGGCGCGGCCGACCATCCTGCCGGCCTCGTTGGGATCGCTCGTGGAAAGGCGTTCGACGATCCCGCGGACGCCGAAGGTTCTTTTCTCAGCGGGAACCGGCCCTCCGGAAAGCAGCGCAACGAGCAGTTCCGCCGCCAGAAATCCGCCCTGATCGAAATCCGGCAAGAGGCTGGAGAGCGACGGCCTCGTCTGCCGGCAGACGAACTCCTCGTCGTCCACGCCGAGCACCATGACCTGGCGCGGCACATCGACGCCCGCGGCGCGGCATGCCTCCAGCACGTCGCGCGCCCGCATGTCGTTGGCGGCAAAGACGCCGCATGGCTTCGGCAACGCCGCGATCCAGCGCGCCATCACGGCAATCTCCCGCCGAGGCCCCATCCGCGCGCCGGCAGACCCGGAAAACACCGCGCACGAGAGTCCTCCCGCGGCGGCGCGGCGCCCGACGGCCTCGCCGCGCCGCAGCGACCAGTCCTCCCCGGCCCGCGTCCCGACATACGCCACATGGCGCAGACGCTTGCGCGCGAACAGGCCGACCGCCGCTTCCACGACGGCGTCGGCATCGCAGAACACGCTGCCGCAGCGAAGGCGGGTTCTCGCCCGGACGTCCGCATTCACGCACACCAGCGCGCGGCAGCCGATGCGCTCGATCCGACGGATTTCCGAGTCCTCTTCGGTGGAAACGATCACGCCGTCGGGCCGCCATCCGCGCATCTCCTCGATGTTCCGATTCGGAGTGCCGAGTCCGTAGAGTTCGACTTCGACCTCGGGATGGACGGCCGCGTATCGCAGGATGCCGCCGGTCATCTCGCGCGATGCCTTCTGCGCGGCATAGAGGTTGGCGAGAAGCCGCAGGGGGCGTCCGGAAGGTGCGTTTTTCATGCCGCGATTCTAACTGCTTCGGCTTAGCATGGCAACCATGAATTCGCGATAAGACATCTTTTCTGCGCGTTTGTCCATGTTTTCGTTTCCCGACATGTGCTAGGGTTGTGCCCAACGGAGGGGCTTCCTCCACGTCCATCGCACTCAGGAAGAAAACATGAAAATGAAACGCATCGCCGCCACACCGTTTCTTGCCGCCGCACTCGCGGCGGCCTCTCCGCTTTTCGCGGAGACGCCGGACAAGTTCGTCCGCTACGTCGAGTCCACCGGCTCGCAATACGTCGATACCGGCGTTACCGGCCGATGGAACACCAAGATCGAGGCGGAGCTCGAGTGGATGGAACTCGGCGACAAGACAGTTATTGGCTCCAGAATCGATTCGGGCAACACCCGGCTTTATTTCTGCCATTGCTACAACGGCACCGACACCCGCGGCTATGCTGTCGACGGCAATATGCTCACGGCACAGGGTGCATACGACACGGTGACGTGGAACAGCGGCTGGATCTGTCGCTGGACGAAGAACCGCATCTACGACTACACCGCCGCATTCTCCGCGACCAACGGCGAAGGCCAGGCCACCAACACAATCAAGGTCGATGGACTTGATGTCTGGAGCAAGGTGTCGGACGGACTTGACACTGGCCTCAACATCCACTTGTTCGCCTGCAACGTCGGCGGCACGGCCAACTACAATTCCAAGGCGCGTATCTACCGGATGAAGATCTGGCAGGGACCGAAGGACGGCGGCGACATGACGCTCCAGCGCGACCTCGTTCCCTGCATGAAGAATGGAAAAGCAGGACTCTACGATGCGGTTTCCGGCGACATCCTCTACGGCTCCGGCGCGGATCTCGTCTGCGACGAAGACAGCGAAACCCCCGACGAGTTCGTTGATTACGTCGAATCGACGGGGTGCGGTTACATTGACACGGAAATAAACGCGCAGTCCGGCACATCCGCCGAAATCGACCTCGCGGTCCTGACGACGCGGGCACGCAACAAGTCTGTCCTCGGAGCCTACACGGCCGACGGCGATAAGCGCTTCTACCTTCTCTACTGCAACACGGGCGTGATGCGCGTGGGCTATGGCGCTCTTTCCGGCGAAGACGCCACCATTTACTCTGTGGGGACGCGCTATCTCGTGGAGTCGTCGCTTTCGTCCGGCACCCAGACTCTTGAGAGAACCAATATCGATGAAAGCGGAGAAAAGAAAACCCTCTATACAGGCACCAATTCGGCGGAGGTCGATTTGGAAATGCCGCTCTACCTCTTTGCCTGCAACAAGGACGGAACTGCGGATTGGGCTGGGCAATACCGCCTCTACGGGTGCAAGATCAGGCAGGGCGGCGCGCTTGTGCGCGACTTCAAGCCGTGCCTCAAGGACGGCGAGTTTGCGCTCTACGATGACGTCTCGAAGCGCATCTTCCACATGAGGCGCGGCTTCCTGAACGGCCCTGTGCAGGCGAAAGAGGCCAAGGCGAAGAATCTTGTCTTCGTTGATTACATTGAATCCAGCGGCTGGGAAACGCTCGACACCGGTGTCCGCGCCCGCGCCGGGACGCGCGCCAAGGGCGATTTCGCATACGCCGACGTCCAAGGCATGCGCTACGACAGGTACCGCTATCTGCGGGAGCCTGTCAATCCCACGGAACACCGGGTGTATCTCGGCGCGGACAATCCGGATGAGTGGCCGACTTACTTCTTCCCGGTCAGCTGCAAGTCGCAGGGTGAGTCCGACAATTACAGGTGGCTTTACGGCGACTACGGGAGTGATTCGAGCGCCCACGGCGCCTACGCCACCACCGACGGCTCAACGAAAATCCAAATGGTCTCCGAGGCGAAGCATTCATTCGATGCCTCGCTTATGAAGGGAGCGCAGACCATTGAACTCGACGGAACGAATGTCTGGTCGCTCTCCAACGACACCGACTTCGATAGCGGCAAAAACATCCACCTCTTCTCCTCCGGTTCGCGTTACCGTTCCGCCGCGCGTTGCTACGGACTCGAAATCTGGCAGGACGGCGAGAAAGTCCGCGACTTTAAGCCCTGCATCTACGACAACAAGGCCGCGCTCTACGACACGGTGACGCAGTGCGTCTATCTCCCCTCGCCGTACATCCCCGTCTCGAAAACCGGCAGCATCGTCCTTTCAGGCGAGGAGAAGCCCGCCTACTATGTCGAGTATGTCGAGTCCGACGGCACCATCTTCGTCGATACCGGCATCACGGGCAAGTCTGGCACCAAGGGCGAATTCAAGATGCAGTTCAAGGAGAAAGGAGACCTGGGCTTCCTTGAGACATGGAACAGCAGTGCCAGCACCAGCACCTACGACATGCGCCGCTTCTACCTGTGGCACAACTACCTGTCGCAGAACGTGTTCTGCATTGGCTACGGCAAGTTCCAGTCGTTTTCGAGCAGCCGAGCCATCAACACGGATTATACGGTCAGTTCGTCGCTTTGCACGGGCGCGCTCTCGGTGACAGTCAACGGGACGACTTGGACGCAGAGCGACTTTACAGCGGTTGACGCCAGCGCGACAATTGACAGCGGTCTGAACCTCCATCTCTTCGCCCAGAACAAGGACGGCTCTCCGGCCTCCGCCGGCAAGGCGCGGCTCTACTACCTCAAACTCTCCCAGGGCAACGCGGACGGGAGCGACATGCAGCTTGTGCGCAACTTCAAGCCGGTCAAACTTTCGAACGGGCTGGTGGCGCTCTGGGACTTCCAGGAAAAGAAGGCGTATCTGCCGCAGCTTGTCTCCTCGCCCGGCACCTATACGACGTTTACCTCCGTCGGCCCCGATGGGGAAAAGGTCCTCTCGCCGTTCACGCTCATTATCCGGTAGGGGCCGACCGCCGGGCGGCCCGCATTCAACCATGAAAAACGCAACGATCGTTCACGCCATCTTCTTCGCGGCGGCGTTGGCCGCTTCCGCGAATTCGACGGCGTCGACCGCCGTCGAATGGTCCTTCGACCACAACGCCGCGCGAGCGGGGAACATTGCCGTCATCGACACGCACGGCCGCCGCGAGGGCGGCGCCGTCCACGGCACGCTCGACCTCGGCGGACTGACCGGCGGCATCCGCGCCACGATCCGCGCGCGAGGCAAGGGAATCGGCCGGCCCGACAAGTCCTACTTCGGATTGAAGTTCATGTTCCACTACATCGATCCGGAGACACGCGCCGCCAAGTGGCCGCAGGCCGACCACCGCGGCGGCGACTTCGACTGGACGACGCTCGTGCTGGAAACGGACCTCGGCCCGAAGCCCGTCGGCGAGGTCGATGTCACGCTCGGGCTCCAGAACGTCGAGGGGCGCGTGGAATTCGACCTTTCGTCGTTCAAGTGGGCGCCGCACGCGCTCTACGAGTTTCCGCGTTACAACCAGGACTGGATTGTGCTCTATCCGGAGCACAATCCAGATGGCGCCGCGCAGCTTCGCGGCTGCATGCTCCCCTACGACCCGACGGAGGACGACATCCGTACCCTCTCCGAGTGGGGCGGCACCATTGGCCGCTTCCAGATGTCACGCAACTTCCAGGTCATCGACGCCAACCTCGACTTCCCCGAATACGTCGCGTGGCTCGACGGCCGCCTCGACCTGCTGGAGAAGGTCCTCGGCTGGGCGCGCAAATACGGCATGAAAATCTGCGTCGATCTCCACGTGCCGCCGGGAAGCGTCCGCGACAACTCCGAAATGCGGATGTTCTCCGACAAGGAGTGCCTCGACCTCTACGTCGCCTGCTGGGAGAGGATCGCCCGGCGCTGTGCGCCCATCGTGCAAACGCTCGGCCCCGTCATCTACGGCTACGACCTCCTGAACGAGCCGCACCAGAACCGCCACGAGGTGCCGTGGTCCTACTGGGACGCGCAGCGCCTCGCGGCGGAGGCGATCCGGCGCATCGACCCCGACACGGCAATCGTCATGGAGGCCAACCTCTCCTCCAGCGCCCCGGCCTACGAATACATGTCGCCGCTCGCGATGCCGAACGTCATCTACGAGCTCCACATGTAC
Organism: uncultured Verrucomicrobiota bacterium; assembly: GCA_946534105.1. Classification (GTDB taxonomy): domain Bacteria; phylum Verrucomicrobiota; class Kiritimatiellia; order RFP12; family UBA3636; genus UBA3636. The sequence goes on along the minus strand of CAMNCG010000027.1, from coordinate 10,908 downwards.
ATCCCGTCGGAATACACGCACCAGGGCGTGACGGGCGGCTGGAGCGAGCCGCGCAAGTGGCCGGACGAATCGCGCGGCTGGAACAAGGAGATGCTGCGCCGCAAGCTGGAGCCGGTCGTCGCCTTCTCAAAGCGCCACCATGCGAAGATCTTCGTCGGCGAATTTTCCGCCGTCGCGTGGGCCGAGGGCGCGGACCGCTACCTGCGCGACTGCATCGAACTCTTTGACGAATACGGCTGGGACTGGTGCTACCACGCCTTCAACGAATGGCGCGGCTGGAACGTCGAATACGCCGGCGACTCGCTCGCGACGCTGAAGCACGTGGGAGATACGCCAAGAAAGCGGGTATTGCTGGATGGACTCAAAGGCGTGGCGAATTCTTCGCGCAAGCAGGAATCCGAGTTCTCCAAATCAGAGTCCATTTCCGTCCCCGGATACTGGCGCGAAAGCCTCGACCGCGCGGCGGCGCGCATCCGCGCTCTGTCGTCGCGCTGCGACGACGCCTTCTTCTTCCTCACCGATCTCCACATCGCCGCCAACCGCCGCCAGTCCGGCCGCCTCCTCGGCGCGCTCGTCGCCGATACGGGCGTGAAGAAGGTCTTCTGCGACGGCGACCTCGTCGAGGCATACGGCGACAAGGACGCCATCGACAGGACCGTCGCCGACTACCGCCGCCTGTGGGTCGCGGAGGTGGAGCGCGCCGGAGGCGACTTCTACGCCGCCAAGGGCAACCACGACTTCACCATCCGAGAGAGCGCCTCTTCGACCAACGGCTTCACCTATTCGGGCGTCGAGGCGCGCGGCATCCTGATGGACACCGCCGCGATCCGCGCGAACGCCGTCACGAACGGCGACGACCCGGAGGCGTGCTACTACTACGTGGATTTCCCGGAGTCGCACATCCGCTGGATCGTCGCCGACACGACCGACTCCTTCCGCACGGACCGCGCATACTGGACCGTCAAATACGGCATGGGCGAACGGCAGCTGCGCTGGCTTGCGGAAAAGGCGCTTTCGACCGTGCCCGACGGCTGGGCCGTTCTTGTGATGAACCACATCCCAGTTGCCACGATCGTAAGCACGGAGTGGAACGACATCCCCGCGCTCATGGCGCCGTGGCGCAACCTCCTCGAAGCCTACCAGAACCGAGGCAAGGCAGCGGTCGGCGGACGCGAATACGACTTCTCCGGCGCTACGGGAACGCTTCTCTGCAACCTCTCCGGCCACGAGCACTGCGAGCGCCAGACCTTCCAGAACGGACTCTGGCACATCACGCAGCCGAGCGACGCCGCCTACAACGCCGACTTCCGCTACGGCTCCGCGCCCTGGGGGCCGGACTTCCCCGACAAGAAGGCGGGGACGCCCTACGAGCAGACCTTCGACTGCGTCCACGTCGATCTCGCGAACCGCGCGCTCCACTTCACGCGCATTGGCGGCGGATACGACCGGACCTTCCATCTCGACCCCATCACGGTCCGCGTCGGCGAAACTGCGGACTTTAACGCCCTAACCTCCAACCTTTCAACTTTTCAGCCTTTCAACCCTTCAACCTCTCAGCACCGCTGGGCCTGCTACGACGCCAACCGAGTCGCCGTCTCTCCGCATCCCGACAACAAGTGGCAGAAGAGCATCCGCTACTTCAACGACATCGCCGAGATTTCGCGCAACGGAATCCTGACCGCAAAGAAACCCGGCGAAGCGGTCGTGCTCGCCACCGCCCCGGACGGCACCAGGGAATTTTTCGCCGTCCGTTGCGTCCAACCATGAGTTGGCCTATCATTTGCCGAAACGAACCATGAACACCATCAGCATCCTTTCCTTCAACCTCCGCATGGCGCCCGCCGAGCGCACGACATCGCACGCCTGGCCGCTGCGGCGCGACTTCTGCCGCGATCTCATCCTCAGCGGCGGCTACGACTTCGTGGGCACCCAGGAGGCGTGGTTCTCGCCGGAAGAGCCCGACACCGACCAGGCCGGCGACCTCGCGCGCGGACTGCCCGGATACGGGATGCTTGGCTCCTCGCGCGATCACGACCCGGAACACGGCGAAGGCTGTCCCCTGCTCTACCGTCTCGACCGCTGGGAACTGGACCCCGCAGATCAGGGAATGTTCTGGCTCTCGGACACGCCGGACGTCCGCGACTCGCGCCTCAAAGGCGCCACGCACTCGCGCATCCTCGTCTGGGGGCGCTTCCACGAGCTGTGCGGCGACCGCCGCACAGGGCGCACCTTCCTCTTCTCGAACACGCACCTGGACTACCTCTTCGAGCACACGGCGCTTCTTCAGGCCGCGATCGCCGACCGCATCCTCGCGGAACGCGCGCGGCCCGTGGAACCGGTCGTCCTCACGGGCGACTTCAACATGTATGAAGGCTCGTGGCCCGTCCGGTATCTGCGCGGCGAGACGCTCCCCACCGCGCCGACGATTCCCGACGCGCCGCTGCCGCTGCGCGACGCCTGGCGCGAGGCCCATCCAGGCGCGCCGGACGAGCGCTCCTACCACGGATGGTATGAGCGGGGCACCGAAAACCGCCGCATCGACTACGTCCTCTACGCCGGCGCCGGACTCCGCCTCCTCGACGCCGCCATCGACCATGCCACGCGCGACGGCGCGCATCCCTCCGACCACCATCCGCTCCGCGCGTCGTTCGCCTGGTAGGCGGGCTATTGCAGGAGGAAGAGCGTTCCGCCGAAGGGTTCCGGACGACCGGGCGTGAGGTCGAACGTGCGGCCGGGCTCGGTGGCGTCGCCGGGATAGAAGTGCATGAGGACGCGGTCGTCGCTCACTTCAAGCCTGAAATGGCCCGCGCCGGGGCCGAGGTAGTATTCCTTCAGTCCCTGCTTGAAAAGGGCGATGTCGGCGTCGTAGGCGGCCTTGTTGGCGGCGCTCACTTCGCCTGCGCGCCATGTGCCGAAGGCGGAGGGCGTGTCGTGGCCGGGGAACGGCTCGACGGTGGCGAGGTCTTCGCTCTTCCACACGGAATTGGCGGTGAACTCGGTGTAGCCGCCGAACTCGTTCTCGTTGCGGTAGAACGAGGTGTAGTGCGTGTGGCCCGAGAGGACAATGGCGCGGCGGCGCGAAATCGCCTCGAAGAGAGCGGGGATGCCCTCCGGCCCAGAGCCGCCTTTGCCCTTCCAGCCGCTCAGGCGCCAGATCCAGTTGTTGCCGCTCTGGTTCGGCGTGAACGGCCCATGCGTGACGAGGAACACATAGCGCGCCTCGGGATGCGCGGAGACCTCGGCGGCGAGGTCGAGGAGGTTCACGCGCTCGAAGTCGCAGAAGATCCAGCGGTCGTCGTCGATGGCGAAGGAGAAGAGCGGATAGGCGACGTTCTCGCCGAGTTCGCGCGAGAGCAGCGGCTCGGCCAACTCAAAGTAGATCTTGCGCCCGTTCGGGCTGCCGCGGAAGTCGTGGTTGCCGAGGACCGTGAGGAAGGGGAAGGTGGAGGCCGCAGACGCGGTGGTGGAGGCCGCAGTCGCGGACTCCTGCAAAACCTTGTAGGGCGCGCGGGTGGCGGCGAGGGCATCGCGGAGCATTTGCAGGTGCACCGCGTCGTCGTTGCAGTCGCCGTTGATGATGTCGCCGAGCTGGAGCGCGAAGCGGGTCGGTAGGGGGCGATCTCCGAGCGCTCCGCTGGCGAGCGCGGCGCTGGCGGCGAGGAGCGCGGGCATGCGCTCCTGCCACATTTCGGCGCTGCGGCGGTATTCGGCGATGCCGTAGGCGCCATTGGGTGTGGAGGTGTCGTAGGCGGCGTGGTAGAGGGTGTCGGGCGCGGCGTCGAAGTGCGTGTCGCCAAGAACGGCGACGGCATACGAGCCGCGCCCGGCGTCGGCCGCGACGTCGCGCCAGGCGGGCGTGCGGCCGGGGATGGCCGTCGTGCCGGCGAGCGCGGAAACCTCGGCCAGGCCGCCGAGCGCGACGCCGCCTTCAACTTGAGAAAGGAGGCCCTTCAGGTCGCCCGGACACGGCAGCCAGACTTCGCCGGAGGGGGAGCGGAGGCGGAAAAGAGTCTCTCCGGGCCGGTCCGCCGCACCGGCGGAAGACACAAGGTAGGATACGCGCGGGGTGTCGCCGGTGAGGTCGATGTCCATGGCGGCGGTGATGTCGGTGCCGGGAACAATGGCGACGCCTTCGAGCGGCACCCAGGCGGGGGCGCCATCGACGAGCGCGAGACCGCGCAGCGTCGTGGTGCCGTCGGACTCCGCGACCGAGACAAGCGCGCCCCGGTCGCCGTTGGCGACGGCTTCGACGAGAAGGTCTGGGAGTGTCTCTTCGGGAAATCCGCCGTGCTGGCGAAGCGTCGTTTTGAGGCGGACAATGCCGCCCTGCGGGGAGTTGGCGGCGAAGACCGCGCCCTGCGCTAGCCGGATGGCATACGCGCCATCGGAAATCGGTGGCGCGGCGGTCCATGCGCCGCCCTTCACGGTGCCGGTGGCGGCATCGGCGGAGAACCATGGCGCATCGTCGGCAAGGCGAATGGTCCCTTGCGCGGTGGAGGCCGAGGCGATGGGGCTACTGTCGGGGGCGAGGAGCGTGACGGTGCAGTCGAAGAGCATGCCGTCGCCAAAATCGGAGGGGACGATGACACCCGCCGTGTCAAATGCGTAGTCGCCGGTGCCGGTGAGCGTCTGGTCGAGGGTGCCGAGGACAGAGCCGGATGGGGAAGCCACGGTGAGGCGGAGTTTGCAGCCGTCGGGCAGGTGGGTACCGGCTTCGGCGACGCGGACGGTGACGACGCCGTTCGTGCGGGCGTCGCCGGCGGCGTCGGCGATGCCGCCGAAGACGATGTCCGGTGCCCATTCGATGGCGACGCGCTCGCCGCCCGCGCCGGACACGACGACGCCATGGCGCGGTTTGGCGCCGAGGACCGTAATGGTGTCGCCGGGCACGGCGGCGAGCATTGCCTCGGCCATGTCGGGGTAGGTGTCGGCGTCGTTGAGGGCGACGGCGTCGGCCGCCGCGGGCGGCGGCATCACAAAGATGCCAGTGGCGACGGCGCGGGGGCTGCTGTCGCGGTAGGCGTTCACGTAGCCGCCGTGCGCTGTCGTGCCGCCCTTGAAGAAGTTCTGGAGGCTGGGGCATGATTCGCTCCAGATTGTGGCGCTGCCGCCGCCGTCCAGTTCGCCGACCTCGTTGCATCCGAGGTCGATCATGATCTGATAGGCGTCAACATCGGGGAACGGCGAGTCACCGATGCCGAGAACGCCGTTTTTGACGGTGTTCGACCACAGGACCAGGTTCGTCGCGACGCCGACGGAGTTGGTGCCGATGCCCACGAGAGTGCGGTAGTAGTAGTCGCGGCTCTGCATGTTGCCGATGGTGGTTGAAAACGAAGATTCGCCGGAGGAACTGCCTACGGGGTTGATCGCGCCGCCCTTCACGGGGTAGTTGCAGTAGTTGGTGCGGATGGCATTGCGGACCTTGCGGCCGCGGGCGTTGAGCTGCCACGAGGCGACGGGCTGCCCGCCGTATGCGAGGCCCTCCACGCATGTCAGCTTTCCGTGGTGGAGGTTGTGGTCGCCCGTTTCGGCAAGGTAGCAGTTTGCGGTGAGGCTCACGCGCCCGAAGCCGGTGGAGACGAGCGCGCTGTCGGAGATCACCATGCCGGTGGGGCGGGCGTAGGAGGCGGAGGTGTCGAAGTAGTCGCCGTTGATACCGGCAATGGGCGCGACGCCTTCGCTGGCGAAGATTGCCTCGGCCATCGCGCCGACGGCGGCCGGGGCGCAGTTGGGGGCGTTCGAGGCGCCTAGCCACGCCTTGAGGCGGTAGCCCTTCGTGAGGTCGAAGCAGAAGGCGGAGCCATAGACCTTGCTACTGTCCTTGCTCACGTAGCGCACGAACGTGACGCCCTCGCGCCCGTTCCAGTTGCGGACAGTCGTGGCGGTGAAGTCGGAGACGGCGGCGCGGAGACTCGCCGTTGGCACGGCGAGCGCACAGACTGCGAAGAGTGGAGCAAAGGTGTGTTTCATGCCGCTCCTCACCAGAATCGGATGAAGAATCCGTCGATCCACTGCGATTCGGATCCGGCGGAGAGGCCGTAGCGGTCGCCGGAGTTGCGGAAGTAGCGGTTCGTCACGCGGTCCCAGAGGGCGGCACCGCCTTCCGCCCCCTTGGCCGGGACGAGGTCGCGCACAAGCGCGTAGTCGCCGTTTCCGTTCTTCTGCCAGAGCTTCAGCGAATAGACGCGCGCGGCGGCGAACTCGTCGGGAACGCCGTTCAGGTTGCGGGCAAAGAGCGTGAGCGGAAGGCCCGTGTCCATCGGCCCGGCGTCGGTCCGGTCCGTGGATCCGGATCGCGTCCAGACGCCATCGACCTTCTTCTCGACGAGGAGAGACTGCGCACCGTCGTCGAGCGTCGTCGTGACGCGGTAGCGCGTCCCTGCGACAGGCGGGACGGTGCCGCTGTCGATGGTCCGCGAGCCGTTGGCGTAGCCCATGCGCTGCTGGTTATCGTTGATTCTGTAGGTCGTGAAGAGCGATAACGAACTCGCCGCCGCGCCGCAGAAGGTGGCCGGGGTGTCGAGCGTCACCCACTCCATTTCCGCGATCATCTTCGTGCCGTCCTTGCCGATGACGCCGAGATCGACAAAGTCCGACGCGCCGTTCGACTCGACGTAGGAGAGGCGCGCGGCGGGCGCTTCGGCGGCGGCCTCGGCGAGGACGTTCGTGGCCGCGCCGACCTCGGTCGCGAAGTCGAAGGCGGCGGTGGCGCCCCCGACGGCGGCCTGCGGGAAGAAGACGCGCTCGCTCACGCGGTCGTAGAGGCCGGCGCGGTCGTTGTCGGCCACGCAGGGGACGAAGTCGCGAACGAGTCCGAGCTCGTTCGTCAGGACGAGCGAGTAGAGGCGGACCTTCGCCAGCTGATTGGGCGTTCCGGCGTCGTTGCGGGCGAAGAGGTAGAGACTGTGGCCGGCGTCGATGGCGTTGGCATCGTTGAAGGACCGCGACCCGTTGTAGCCCGTCCCATCCAGGTCTTCGACTTTGAGATTCTGCAATTTGGCGGCGAGCGACGACGTGACGCGGTAGCGCTTTCTGGAATAGACGCCGCTTGTGCCATTGTTGATCTGGAAGGCCGCATAGTTCGCATATCCGATTTGGTGCGTCTTGTCAGAGGTGGAAGCGGCGGTGTAGAGCGTGAAGTGGTGCGTGGAATCGGCCATTGCGCCGCAGACGGTGCTGGCGACCGACGGCTGTATCGGCCAGAGAAGTTCGGCGGTCATTCCGGTTCCGGCCTTGGCGGGGACTTCGGTGTCGACGTAAAGGCCGCGAGAGCCGTCCGCGCCATCGGACTGCACCCATTTCACGAAAGTGGCGGGGCGCGGCAGGACGGGGCCGGCGACGAGATTGCCGCCATGCGGGTAATGGATTTTTCCGGTCGCCTTGTCGTAAAGTCCGGCGACGCTGCCTTTGAGGCACGGCAGGAAGTGGTGCGCAAGCGCGCCTGTGCCGTCGTAGATGCGGAAGGAGTAAATCTTGGCGTTGCTATTGTAGCCAGAAAGTCGAGACGCCGTGAAGAGCGAGATGGCCGACGTAGAGTCAGCCGTGACGGAGCCCTTCAGCGTCCCCGACCAGACCTTGCGCCCGTCTGCGGCGTAGATGGATGACTCGCCCGCGCCAAGATTCATGACGACCGTCTGCCTCTCGCCGGGAGTTGCCGGAACCTCGGTTTGCGTGGATTGATTTAATCCGCCGGATCCGTTGACTCCGCCTGTCCCACTCCAGAAGTTGAGTGGCGCCGTTTCGCTGTTGCTATAGTAGAATCCTGCGGTCATTCCATACTTATACACGCCGAAAAGGCAGTTGTTCTTCCGCACGATGGGATCGGGATAGGCGTATTCGGCGACGAGCCTGTAGTCCGGGCCGATGGTGCAGCCTTCGAGCAGGACGGACTGCGTCCCCGTGGCCTCTACGTAGTCCAAATAGGCGTCGGGTGCGCCGTAGTAGGCGGTCGAGGCGGTGGCCGACGATGCCGCGACAAGAAGCGGCGTCGCCATCGTGGCGCCGGTGGCGAAGTCTCCGGTGCCGACGTTGGAGAGGTAGTCGCCGGTGACGCGGTCATACATGGCAGGGGTGCCGCCTATGGTGCAGGGGACGAGGTCGATCCGGAGCGCGTTGTTTTCGTCGTAGATGCGGAAGGCGTAGATCTTGGCGGCGCTGGCGTAGGTTTTGTCCAGGGTCCCTTTAACGTTGAGCGTGAAGATGCCGAGAGGCGACGTGGCGTTTTGCGAAATGGTGCCGGTGAGCGTTCCGGAATAAAGCGTTTCGCCGGATGCCGAAACGATGGATGACGTTCCGGAACCAATATGCATCGTGACCGTTTGCCGTGAGCCTGGTGTTGCGCTGACGCCAGGAGACGTCGATGATGCCGTGCTCGATCCATTCGCCTTGTCGAAGCGGATGGTCCACGAACCGCTGCTGTAAAGGAAGATGTAGCGGGCGGTCATGCCCATTTGATAAACACCGAAGAGGTCGCGGGATCTCGTAAAATTTGATTGCGAAAACGCATAATCCGCGACAACGGTGTCGTTCATGCCGAGGTTCACGCCGGAGTTGAGCCACTGGGTGCCGGAGGCTTCGAGGTATTCGACGCGGGTTGCCTCTGTGGGGAGCTCCGGCTCCAGCAGGAAGAAGCGCAGGTGCGTGACGGTGTCGCCCCAGCCGGCGGGGAGGGTCACGCTTGTCGTGACCGCATCGGCGGCCACGGTGCCGAGCGTCTCGAAATGTGCCCAGGCGTTGGTGGAGGCCCCGCCGTCGGCGGGACCGTAGCCCCAAGCGAGGGTGTAGGCGGCGCCGTCGGGATCGCCAAAGGCGGCGGTGGCCGCGCCGTCCCTGATGGCGGCGACGGAGACCGTGCGGGCGCTTGCGGCTGTGGCCACCAGCCCGAACGCGAGCGCGGCGGAGAATGCGGCCGCGGGAGCGGCCGCCACAAGACCCTTAATGCGGGCGACTAGCCCGCGAATGCTCGATGTTGAGGTGGTTGTTGTTTTCATGGTGTTGTGGTGGCTTATTGTCTGAAAGGACTTGGGCGGGGTTTGTTGCATTGTGCAAATCCACGTTTCATTCTTGCATTTGCACAAAGAATGTTGTAGTATCGCCGGCGTTGCGACGCATGAAAGGAGATGAGACGGGATGATCGATCGAGCCATGGCGGAAACCGCCAAAAAACTCTGGACGCAGTATCCGGTGCTGACCCTGACTGGGCCTCGGCAGTCGGGGAAGACGACGCTGGCGCGGAGCGTGTTCGCGAACGCCGATTATGTCAATCTCGAAGCTCCGGACGTGCGGGACGAGGCGCTGCGCGACGCGCGTGGGTTCCTTGCCCGGCATCCGGCGCCCGCCGTGTTCGACGAAGTCCAGAACGCGCCTGGACTGGTCAGCTACATTCAAGTGGAGACGGACCGGATTGGCGGCAACGGCCGATACGTCCTCACGGGAAGCCACCAGCCGGCTCTTCAAGCGGCGGTTTCCCAATCGCTTGCCGGGCGAACGGCGCTTCTTGAACTTTTTCCGCTCTCCCTTGGTGAACTGTCGGCGGCGGGGAAACGGAAAGGACGCGATGCCTGCATTTTCGAGGGCTTCATGCCACGGCTTCATGCCGGCGGCCCTGCCGCCCCGCGTCTGTATTCGGACTATTTCCGCACGTACGTCGAAAGAGACGTCCGTCAACTCGTCAACGTTCGCAACCTCCGGGCGTTCGAAAGATTCGTCCGCCTTCTCGCCGGCAGGGTCGGGCAGTTGCTCAATCTGGCGTCTTTGGCTGGAGACGCCGGAATTTCCGCGACGGCCGCTTCCGACTGGCTCTCCCTGCTGGAAGCCTCCTATGTCGTGAAGACGCTCCGGCCCTACTACCGCAATTTCGGCAAGCGGTTCGTGAAGGCGCCCAAGGTATATTTCGTCGAAACCGGCCTTGCCTGCCACTTGCTCGGAATCAAGTCCAAAGACCAGGTGGCGTGCCACCCCCTCGTCGGGAATCTCTTTGAGAACCTCGTTGTGATGGAGGCGTTCAAGCAGAGGCTCAATCGCGGGGAGGAACCCGATTTCTGGTTTCTCCGGACAAGCCATGGCGTCGAGGTCGATCTGGTTTCGGAAAACGCGGGGCGGCTCGATCTCTGGGAGGTAAAGTCCGGAGCGACCTTCCACGACGACATGGCGGAAAATCTTCGCGCGATTTCGAGGCTTCTTCCGGATGTCGCCGGACGCATGGCCGTGGTCTATTCCGGGAGAGAGACGTCCGCCTCCGGCGGCATTCCCGTCGAGTCGTTCCAGACCGCCGCGTTCTGAAATCCGCTTCATTTCGCGAATCCCTCCAGCAGGACCCGCTTGCGCGGGGAGTCCTCGACGGGGCGGAAGTTGGAGGGGCCGGCGCGGCCGGGCTCGATCGCCTCGTGCTCGACGCTCCAGGCGCCCCATTCTCGGAAGGCGTGGTAAGTCCAGTCCCAGCCGTACTCGGCAAAGAGCGCGATGCAGTCGGCGATGTAACGGTCCGCCCCCGGCGCCCACGAGACGGCGCTGAACTCGCCCACGTAGATGCGGCACCGGTGCTTTTCCTGGAAGGCACGCACGGGCGCGAGGGCGCGGCGCAGGTGGTCCTGCGTCCAGCCGCGCGCCGGATCGGGCCAGACGAGCGGGCGGCCGTCCATTTCGAACGGGTTGCCCCAGACGCCCTGATGCGTGTATTCGTAGGGCTTGTAGAGGTGGACCTGGTAGATGACGTTGTCCATCGCGAGCGGCGAAAGGTAGCGGTAGGACTCCGCCACGCAGCCGAGGTTGCTCTCCACGACGATGGGCGTGTCCGGGTCGATTTCGCGGATCGCCTCGGCGACGCGGCGCTGAAGCTCCCAGTAGGAGAAGGGCGCCGGAACGCGCTGGATCGGCTCGTTCACGAGGTCGTAGCCGTAGAGAGGACCC
>CAMNCG010000026.1 GCA_946534105.1 uncultured Verrucomicrobiota bacterium | reverse complement strand
AGCGCAAGCCCGCGTACGGGCGCGCCATGTCGCTGACAAAGTTTGGTCACACCCCCCGCCGGCGCGCGGGTTGAAAATCGGGGCGCTTGCGTGTAGACTGCGCGCCCAAGGACACTGCGTCCGGCACCGACATCCCCCATGAAAAAAATCGAGTCTCTTCCCTTCGTCGCCGAATTCGTCCGCCTCTGTTCGATCGGCGACGCGCAGGGCTTCCACGAACGCAACGGCGGAAACCTTTCCTACCACATGACCGCGGACGAGGCGAAGGCCGCGCGCAAGCTCCTCGCCGGCCGCAAGCCCGGCCCGTGGACCGACGTCGATCCGAAGGGCGACGTGGCGGTGCCGGGCCTCGCCGGCGAATGGTTCCTCGTCACCGGCTCCGGCAAGTTCTTCCGCAACGTGGCGTACGACGCCGAGGCGTCGGCCGCGATCTGCGAGCTCGACGGCGACGGGTCGCACTACCGCGTGCGCTGGGGCCTGCGCGGCGGCGGGCGCCCGACGTCCGAGTTTTCGAGCCATCTCATGAACCTCGAGGTGAAGGACCGCCTCTCCGGCGGCAAGGTCCGCGTGATCTACCACGCCCATCCGGCGAACCTCATCGCGATGACGTACGTCGTCCCGCTCAAGGACCGCGACTTCACGCGCGCCCTCTGGAACACGATGACCGAGTGCCCGGTGATCTTCCCGGAGGGCATCGGCGTCGTGAAGTGGATGGTCCCCGGCGGCCGCGAGATCGCCGTCTCCACGTCGAAGCTGATGGAAAAGTACGCCAACGTCGTCTGGGCGCACCACGGCGTCTTCTGCGCGGCCGACACGTTCGACAACGCGATGGGCCAGATGGAGACGATCGAAAAGGCGGCCCGCATCTTCATGCTCGTGCTCTCGTCCGGCCGCAAGCCGCTCGCGGGCATCACCTCGGCCGGATACCGCGCGATCGGCAAGGCGTTCCGGGTCGAAATCCCCGCCCGATTCCTGTAGCCCAACGGAGACCGGCCGGAACGGCCGCACCAAGATGTCCGACTTTCCTTCGACCGTGCTTTTCAACGGATTCCGCCAGTTTTCCGTGGCGGGGCGTCCGTTTCCCGTCGTCGGCGGCACCGTGGCGGACTCGACGGCTTCCGATCCCGGGCTCCTCGAGCGCGCCGTCTGGCCCGCCGCGAGAAAGCTGGGCGTCAACACCGTCTTCGCCCCCGTGACCTGGCAGCTTCTCGAGCCGCGCGAGGGGGAATTCGATTTCTCCGTGCCGGATGCGCTCTTCGAGGGCGCGCGCCGCAACGGACTCAAGCTCGTCGTCATCTGGTACGGCGCCTGGAAGGAGGGGTCCTCCTGCTACGCGCCGGACTGGGTGAAACTCGACTGGGACCGATTTCCGCTCGCCCGTCCGCTGCTCGGGCGTCTCACGGAGCTGCTTTCCCCCTGCGCGCCCGCGATTCTCGAAGCCGAGAAGATCGCGTACGCAGCCCTGCTCGGGCGTCTGCGCGCCCTGGAGGACGCGGCCGGAGGCGAGCCGACGGTCCTCATGATCCAGATCGAGGGCGGCATCGGCATGGTCGGCGGCTCTCGCGATTCGTCCGGCGACTCCGACGCGCGCTGGAACGCCGACGTTCCGGACGCTCTCGTCTCCGGCCTCGCCGGGCGCGCCGGCCATCTCCATCCGGAGATCGTCAAGGCTCTCGGCCGCACCGGCTCCTGGAGCAAGGTCTTCGGGCCCAACGCCGACGGCGCCTTCATGGCATGGCAGTTCGCGACGCACGTCGAGACGCTCGCCCGCGCCGGGGCGGAAAAGCTGCCGGTTCCGTGCTTCGTGAGCGCGTGGAATGTCCGCGGCCGCGCCGGCGAAAAGCCCGGTGGCGCGCCCGACGGCGAAATGGCGGACGTTTGGGACGTCGCCGCGCCCTCCGTCTTCCGCGCCCTTCCGGCTCCGGACGGAAAGGGGCTCCAGTTCCTCCACCCGAGCCTCGGCGAAAGCGCCGTTCCGGTCCTGTTTCCGCGCATCCCCGCCGGGCCGGACTACCCCGCCAAGGTCCTGCACGTCTTCGGTTCCGTCCTCGCGGGCGGCGTTTCCTCGACGAACCTCGGCGAGGAGTCGTACGACGCCGGGACGTTCCGTCTCGTGGCGCAGGCCAACCTCGCCTTGCGCGGCCTGTTCCGCAGGCTCGGACCGTTCCGCTCCGAGGAGTCGGTCCGCAGCTACGTGCAGGGTTCCGCCCAGCAGCAGAACGTTTCGCTCGGCGATTTCACCTTCGTCATCTCGTGGACGCGCCCCCTCGGCCGAGGCGCGGTCCCGGGCGGGGTCCTGATCGTGCGCGACTCGTCCGGCGCCTACTGGGCGGTCGGCGAGGGCGCGGGCATTTCGCCGCGCCACGACCGCGCCGGCTACGTGACCGGCATCCTGCGGCAGGAAGAGTTCTTCGGCACCGCCGGCGGCCTCGTCCGCGGCCGCGTCCTCAACGGCGACGAGGGCGGGATTTCGCTTCCGGACGGTTCGGTCTCGGTCCGCCGCTTCACGCTCTACCGCCGCCCGGTCTGATTTTTCCGTCCCATGCAAACCATCGTCACCGGCGGAGCCGGCCTCATCGGCTCCAACATCGTCCGTCTCCTCAACGCCCGCGGCGAAAGCGACATCCTCGTCGTGGACCACCTCCGCGGCGATCCGCTCAAGAAACGCAACCTCGACGCCCTGCGGTTCGCCCGGTACATGGAGCGCGGCGAATTCCGCGAGGCCGTCCGCGCCGGCGCGGTCGAGCCCCCGCGCGTCTTCTACCACCTCGGCGCGTGCTCGTCCACGACCGAGACGGACGAAGCCTTCCTCGCCGACAACAACACCGCCTACACCCGCGAAATGGCGCAGTGGTGCGTCGCCGTGGGCGCGCGCTTCGTCTACGCCTCTTCGGCGGCGACGTACGGCGCCGGCGAGCGCGGCTATTCGGACGACCCCGCCGGCATCCCGGAGCTGCGCCCGCTCAACCTCTACGGCTGGAGCAAGCAGAAGTTCGACCTCTGGGCGCTCGAAACCGGCGCGGTTTCGAAGATCGCCGGCCTCAAGTACTTCAACGTCTTCGGCCCGGGCGAGGACCACAAGGGCGACATGCGCAGCGTCGTCGCCAAGCAGTACGCGACCGTGCGCGACGAAGGCGCGATCCGGCTCTTCAAGAGCGACCGCCCGGGCGTCGCCGACGGCTGCCAGGACCGCGATTTCGTCTACGTGAAGGACGCCGCCGCCGTCACGGTCTGGTTCGGCGACCATCCCGGCGTCTCCGGCATCTACAACTGCGGCACCGGCCTCGCCCGCACGTGGCTCGACCTCGCGCGCGCCCTCTTCGCCGCCGTGGGGCGCGAGCCGCGCGTCGAGTTCGTGGACATGCCGGAAAAGCTCAAGGGCAAGTACCAGTACCACACGCAGGCCGAGACGACGCGTCTCCGCGCGGCCGGCTGCGACGTCCCGTTCCGCCCGCTTGAAGACGCGGTGCGCGACTACGTCGAAACGCACCTCGCGGCCGGTTCCACCCGCTGACGCATTGCCCCGGGCCCGCGGCGCCGCCGCGCGGCGTGTGGTAAAATGGCGCGCATGGGAACACGAGCAACCGGATTCGCCGGCCCCGCGTGGGCGCGTTTCCGCGCCAACCGGCGCGGATGGTTCTCGCTGTGGATTTTCGCCGCGCTCTACCTCCTCTCGCTCTGCGCTCCGCTCGTGAGTCGCGAGCCGGGCGGCGCGTTCCCCGTCCCGCCCCTTTTCAAAAGCGGGCCGCACACGGTCTGGGGCCCGGAGGAGATCGAGCCGTGGCTCCGTCCGGTGCGCGGGAGCGGCGGGCGGTGGCCGGTCGCCGCCGCGGAATACGCGCCGGGCCCCGGCGGCGCGCCGGAGCTCGTGCGGTCGTGGGGCGACGCGGACCGCTTCGCCGCCGCGCTTTCCGGCCCCGTCCCGGAAGCCGTGCGCGGCGCGATGGCCGCGCGGTGGAGAGGGGAGGGCGCCGGCGCGTCCGAAACCGCCGCGGACGGGGTTTCCTGGCGCCTCGCGCCGTCCCCCGCCCGGCCCGCCGCCGCGGCGCCCGTCGCGCGGGTCTACCTGCGCCGCGAATCGTGGCGCACCGACGCGCCGGAGGCGGAGGGCCCGGAGGGCGGCGCGCCGGCGCTCGAACCCGCGGTCTTCCCGTTCCGTCCCGTGCCGGGGCATCCGTTCGGATTCGACGCCGCCGGGCGCGATGTCTTCGCGCGCGTCCTCTACGGCACGCGCACCGCGATTTCCTTCGGGCTGCTGCTGTCGTTTTCGTCGCTCGCGATCGGCATTTTCTTCGGCGCGGTCCAGGGCTTTTTCGTGCGCTGGATCGACATGGCCGGGCAGCGCCTGACCGAAATCTGGTCCGCCATCCCGTTCCTGTACGTGATGATCTTCCTCGGGAACGCCTTCGGACGCTCCTTCGGGCTCCTCCTGACCGTCTACGCCGCGTTCAACTGGATCACCGTGGCCGCCTACGTCCGCGCCGAATTCCTGCGCCTCCGGTCCCGCCCGTTCGTGGACGCCGGCCGCGTGCAGGGGCTCTCCGCTGCGCGCCTCATGTTCCGTCACGTCCTGCCGAACGCGACGACGCCGCTCGTCACCATCTTCCCGTTCCTCCTCGTCGGCGCCATCGGGTCGCTCGCCGCGCTGGACTACCTCGGTTTCGGTCTGCCGGACGGCGCCCCGAGCTGGGGCGAGCTTCTCCAGCAGGCGCAGTCCTTCCGCCACGCCTGGTGGCTCGTGCTCTGGCCCTCGCTCGCGCTGTTCGCGACGATGCTCCTCGGCGTGTTCGTCGGCGAAGCGCTGCGCGACGCGTTCGATCCAAAACCCGCCCTCGGGCTGGAGCGGGACGACCGGCGCGGAACGCGCCGTTCGTCCCGCGGGGAGCCGAGCGGCGTTGACGCGACCGGTCGCGCGGCGACGCTCGAAATCAAAGACCTGCGCGTCGCGTTCGACACGCCGGCGGGCGCGCTCGAAGCCGTGGGCGGCGTGTCGCTTTCCGTCGCGCCGGGCGAGGCGGTGGGGCTCGTCGGGGAATCCGGCTGCGGCAAGTCCGTGACCGCGATGTCGGTGCTGCGCCTCGTGCCGTCGCCGCCGGGGCGGCTCGTTTCCGGCGCGATCCGCGTCGCCGGGCGCGACGTGTCGCGCATGCCCCTCTCCGAACTGCGCGCGCTCCGCGGCTCGGCCGTCGGCATGGTCTTCCAGGATCCCATGACCGCGCTTTCCCCGCTCCGCCGCGTCGGCGACCAGATGCTCGAATCGCTCCGGCTCCACCGCAAGGTTTCCCGCCGCGAGGGGCTCGCCCTCGCCGCGAAGTGGCTCGCGCGGTGCGGCATTCCGGATCCGGAGCGGTGCCTCGGCGAATACCCGTTCCGGCTCTCCGGCGGGATGCAGCAGCGCGTCATGATCGCGTCGGTGCTCATGGCCGGCCCGGCGCTCGTCGTGGCCGACGAGCCGACGACCGCGCTCGACGCCACGGTGCAGGCGCAGGTGCTCGACCTGCTGGCGGGCGCCCGCGGCGCGCGCACGGCGCTGCTGCTCATCACGCACGACATGTCCGTGGTGAAGCGCGTCTGTTCCCGCGTCGCCGTCATGTACGCCGGCAAGATCGTCGAAAGCGGGCCCGTCGGCGAGGTTTTCGCGTCGCCGCGCCACCCCTACACCGCCGCGCTTCTCGACGCCATGCCGTCGCGCCACGCTCCGGGCGAACGCCTTCCCGCGATCCCCGGTTCCGTTCCCTCTCCGCTCGATTTTCCGCGCGGGTGCCGCTTCGCCCCGCGATGCCCGCGGGCGATTCCCGCGTGCGCCGCGTCGGACCCCGCGCCCGTTCCGGAAGGGGCGCGGTCCTGCGCCTGTTTCCGCCCGCTCGCCCCGGCCGCCGCGGTCCCGGCCCCGGCGGAAACGCCCGTTTCCGGGCGGCCGCGCCCCGCGGGCGCCGCCGCTCCGGCGCTGTCCGTCCGCTCGCTCGTCAAGCGCTTCCCGCGCGTCGAGGCCGTGTCCGGCGTTTCCTTCGACGTCGAGCGCGGCGAAACGCTCGCGATCGTCGGATCTTCCGGATGCGGCAAGACGACTCTCCTGCGGATGCTCGCGGGCCTGGAGACGCCGACGTCCGGCGACGTCCTGCTCGGCGGAACGGCGGCCGGTCGCCAGCGGAGCCGGCGCGCGCGCCGCGCCGTGCAGATGGTTTTCCAGGACCCGTTCTCCGCGCTCAACCCGCGCATGCGCGTCCGCGACTCGGTCTGCGAAGGCGCGGTCTTCCACGGCCTCGTCCCGCGCGGCGGACGCGACGCCTTCGCGCGTCTCTGGCTCGGACGCGTCGGGCTCGGGCCCGAAGCCGCCTCCCGCTTCCCGCACGAACTGAGCGGCGGCCAGCTCCAGCGCGTCTCCATCGCCCGCGCGCTTTCGCTGGAACCGGACGTGCTGCTCCTCGACGAACCCGTTTCCGCGCTCGACGTTTCCGTTCAGGCGCAGATCCTCAATCTCCTCGCCGACGTGAAACGCGACTTCGCCCCGGCGATGGTCCTCGTGACGCACGACCTCGGCGTCGTCCGCAGCGTCGCGGACCGGGTCCTCGTGATGGACGCCGGCCGCGTCGTCGAAGAAGGCCCCGTCGCCGCGATCTTTTCGTCGCCTTCGCACCCGTGCACCCGGGCGCTTCTCGCGGCCGAGGGCCGCGTGTAGGAACTCCGTCCGCCGCCATGCATTGCCTTCCCGTCCCCCGCGAATTCCTTCTCGACCCCGCCTCGGCGCTTCTTCCCGCCCCGGCCGCGCACCACCTGCGCGACGTCCTGCGCGTGCGGCCCGGCGACCCCGTGCGCCTCGTGGACGGCGCCGGCACGGCGCGCGACGCCCGCGTCGCCTCCGCGGCGCGCTCGGGCGTGGTTCTCGAACCCTGCGGCGAACCGGTCCGGGAGCCTCCCCCGCCGGCGCGCATCACGCTCTACCAGTGCGTCGCCAAGCCCGCGCGCATGGACTGGCTCCTCGAAAAAGCCGTCGAGACCGGCGTTTCGCGCGTCGTTCCGGTGGTTTCCTCCCGCGTCGTCTCCCGCGTGCGGCCCGGCGAAACGCCCGACCGCTGGCGCCGCGTTCTCGGCGCCGCGCTCTGCCAGTGCGGCTCGGCGTGGGGGACGGAACTCGCCCCCGCCGCGTCGTGGCCGGAAGCCCTCCGCGCGATGGGGGCCGCCCCCGGCCCCCTCTTCGTCGGGGCCCTCGCCCCCGGCGCGCTTCCCGTCGGCGACGCCCTCCTCGCCCGGCGCGGTGATCTCCGCGCCCTTCCCGTCGCCTGGGCGATCGGCCCCGAAGGCGACTTCTCCCCCGACGAGCTCGCCGACCTCCTCGCGCTTCCGTCCGCCGTCCCCGTTTCCTTCGGTCCGCGCATCCTCCGCGTCGAAACCGCCGCCCTCTTCGCCGTCTCCGCCACCCTCGCCCTTGCCTAGGCGGCGCCGTCCGCCGCCGCGCGTTGCGCGGCGGCGGGCGGCGTGGTAGGATTCCGGCCATGGACAACGCGGCATTCGACGACAACGGAAGCTCAGGCGGCGCCCGTGCGGTCTCGCCGTACCGGAAGCCGGGGTTCCTCCACGACGGATTCCTCGTGTCGGAACTCGTGAAGCGCGACTTCAAGGCCCGCTACGACCGGAGTGTGCTGGGCATGTTCTGGTGCGTCCTGCAACCCGCGCTCACCATGGCGCTGCTCTACGCCGTGTTTTCGCTTTTCTTCAAAAGCGCGATTCCGAACTTTCCGCTCTACCTCATCTCCGGAATCGTGTTCTACCAGTTCTTCACCGAAACCACGTCCACGGCGCTGCGTTCCATTCAGGACAACGCCGGGCTGATTTCCAAGGTGAACGTCCCGCTCTGGGCGTATCCCGTGACGCGCGCGGTCTCCAGTCTCGTGAATTTCCTGTTTGCTCTGCTGCCGCTTTTCGTCGTGGTGGTGCTCACGCGCGTCCCGATTCGTGCGACGATGCTGCTGCTTTTTTACAGCACCTTGTGCATGCTGATCTTCTCGCTTGGCGTGGGGCTGGTGCTGGCGTCGCTGGCGGTGTTCTTCCACGACGTGAATTTCCTGTGGGGCTTCGCATGCACCCTTTTCATGTACGCGACGCCGGTTTTCTACCCCGAAACCGCGCTCACGGGCGGCCACCGCTGGATGGTCTACTTCAATCCCCTCTATCACATGATCCACTTCTCCAGGGCGGTTTTGAACGGCCAGGTGCCGCCGGCCGCGGAATTCGCGGCCTGCGCCCTGTTCGCGGTCGTCTCGTTTGTGGTGGGGCTCGCCGTCTTCCGCGCGCTCAAGAACCAATTCGCGCTCCAGCTCTAGGCCGGTCATGGACACCCTCATCGAAGCCAATCGCGCGAGCCTTCGCTTCACGGCGCCGACCGACAAAAAGGGAAGCCTCAAGAAGTGGGTTCTCGACGCCCTCCGCGGGCGGGTCTCGAACCGGCATTTCCTCGCCGTCGACGACGTCTCCTTCCGCATTGACCGCGGCGAATCCGTGGGACTTGTCGGTCGCAACGGCGCCGGAAAAAGCACGCTTCTCAAGCTTGTCACCGGCATTGCCCGTCCCACTTCGGGATCCATTTCGGTCCGCGGCCAGGTCGCCCCCCTGCTCGCGCTCGGCAACGGACTCGACCCCACGCTTACCGGACGCGAGAACATCTACCTCAACGGCGCGATCCTCGGGTACGAAAAGTCCTGGCTGCGGGCGCACGAGGAGTCCATCATCGACTTTTCGGAGCTGGGCGCCTTCATCGACGCGCCCGTGCGGACCTATTCGTCGGGCATGACCATGCGGCTGGCCTTTTCGATCGCGACCGCGGCATCTCCCGAAATCCTCATTCTCGACGAGGTCCTCGCCGTCGGCGACGCCGCCTTCCAGGCCAAGTGCCGCGCCCGCATTTCCGAAATCATCGCCGACGGCGCCACGGTCTTTTTCGTGTCGCACAGCCTGCACGACATCCAGGAACTCTGCACTCGAGCCATCTGGCTCGAAAAAGGACGGGTCGTCTGGGACGGACCCGCTGCGGACATCTGTCCCGTCTTCGGGCAGTTTTCGGCATTGCCGTTTCTTTCGGTCGCCGAATTTCTTCCCGACGGGGTGTCAGGAGGGACCGTCCCGGTTGTCCGGTTCCGAAACAAGCGAAACGGGAACCATCTGCTCACGACAACCCGTGAAGAGATGAAGAACATCGTCCTGCAACTGTCGGAGTGGGACTTCGCGGGCGTCGTTTTCCGTGCTTTTCCTGAGCCCCAGTCCGGAACCGTTCCGCTTCTTCGCTTCCTCCGTCTTTCCAACGGTGCTCACGGCTTCGCCGTTGGCGAGGGCGAAGCCTCCCTCTATCGGGAACGTCCCGATCTCTGGAAATACGAGAAAATCGTCGGCTACGTCTTTCCCACCGCCGCGCCGGGGCGCGTGCCCGTCTGCCGACTGACCTGTCCGGACTCCCTCGGCGTCCGCATCGCCGTCGGCGACACGGAGCGCGATGCGATCCTCGCCGCCGATCCGGTTCTTGTCCCTGCCGACGCCCTGTTCTACGTCCAGCCATGAATTTTCCTCCGACCTCCCTCGTCACGCTGGCCCGGCTCCTGCGCCGGGATGGTTTTTCCTTTTTCGGCAAGTGCGTGCGCTACGCCTTTTCCCGCGACGCCTGGCTCTGGCTCCTGCGTGGCGGCAGTTCCACGGACAACGGCTTTGCGCCATGCTCGGAACTTCCGAAAAAATCGGCCGGGGCCCCTGCTTCCTCGGCCATCGTTTCGGGGCCGTTGCCGGACCTGCCTCCCGACGAGCGTGAACGCAGCCGCCGCGTGTTGGGCGGATACGAACCGAAAATCAGCGTCGTGGTCGCCAGCTACAACTACGCGCATCTCATTGGCGAAACGCTTGACGCGCTGGAGGCGCAAACCTACCGGAATTTCGAAGTCCTCGTCATCGACAACGCCTCGACCGACAACAGCGTCGAGGTGATCAAGAAGTACGTCGATCGCGATCCTCGGTTCAAGCTAACGGTCCACGAGAAAAACCTCGGACTCCCCGGGAGCGTCAAGCACGGTGTCGAACTCGCGACGGGAGAATTCGTCGCCTTCTGCGAGGCCGATGACCTCTGGACGCCGGACCATCTCGAAAAGAAAGTAGAACTTCTTCGCGAGCACTGGGCCGAGCCGGTCTTCATCATCAACGACATCGAACCGTTCGGCGAACCGGGCCGCATCCGGGAAATTCTTCCGATGATGGAAACGCGGCGCCCCATGCTCGCGGGGACGAGGAACAGGATTCCGCCGGAAGAGTTCCGGAAGCGCAACTGGATCTTTACCTTCTCCATGTGCATGATCCGACGTGAGACGCTTCTGCGCTGCGACATGCTTTCCGTGCCACGTCCGTCCAATCTCGACTGGTGGCTCTGGCGGCAAATCAGTCTTGAAAACGACGTGTACTGCGTTCACACGCCGCTTACAAAGTGGAGATTGCACCGGTCCTCGTACACTTGCCGCGATGACAACGCCCGCATGACGGCTGACGGATACGACCTGATCGCGGCGATGGATCGGCTGCTCGTCCGAGCGCACCCTATTCAGGCGGAATCCTTGCGTTCGTTTCTGCGACCGGAGGACGCCTTCCACTGCGAAAACGGGTTGCTCGTCCGCGACGGAGTGCCGATCAAGGGTCCTCGTTTCGAGATCGCCGTTCCGTGGATCGGTTCCGGCAAGGCTCTCGCGTGTACGCTCTCTTCGATTGCCGCGCAAACCTACGGAGACTTCGAGGTCGTTCTCGTCGGACGGTCCACGGACCCGGCATTGGACGATGCGGCGGCCCGGCTTCGCACCCATCTCGGACCAAGATCTTCCGTTCGACAGGTCGCGTGTCCTTATTCCGATCTTTCGGCCCTGATCGACGCGGCCTTCGCCGGTGCGGACCGTTCAGAGGAAAACTGGGGTATCGTTGCCCTTCCCGGGGACATTCTCCGCCCCGAGGCGCTTCAGGTGTTCGCTTCCCGCATCGTCCTCGATCCGGACGCCGACGGATTCTGGGCGACGTCGCGCTGCCTGGAGTCCAATGTGAAGTTCGCCCCCCTTCCTGGCGTAAAACCGACCCCGTTCGCCGCTCCGGGCTCGTTCGTGTTCCGGTTGTCCGTTCAGGAACCGGCCGACGCCCCAAGGTTCCCCGATTTTCCGGAACTGCGGCTTCTTCTCCGGACTGTCTCGGGCCGGAAGTCCGCCTTCGTCGACCATGCCGTCCTCCTCCACGATGACGCGCCGGACGGCCTCGACCCCTTCGGTCGCCGGATCTTCGCGGCTGCGGCCGCGTTCGCACAATACCGCGGGGATCCGCCGCCGCCCGACATGCCCGCAGAGCCCTTCAAGGACATGCCGCTGGTATCCCGTTCCCGATTCTTCGATGTCGCCTATTATCTCCGCGACAACGCCGATGTCGCCCGTGTCGGGATGGAGCCTTTCGTCCACTATGCCCGATACGGGACCACGCCAGACCGGAATCCGTCCGTGCAGTTCATCGGCGACGAATACCTCGCCGTGAATCCCGACGTCGGCTACGCCAAGGTGCACCCGCTCGTCCACTACGAGCGCCATGGGCGGACGGAGGGGCGCCTGATCTCCTTTCTGGAGAACGACCGAGCCGCATCGTTCCCACAGGGCGCCAAGCCGCTTTCCAGATCCTTCGGAACGGTCGCTCCCGGGAAGCGACGGACGGCCGTCTTCGCAAGCTATTCGGGCGACGGAAGGATCCCGGAGACAGATCTGGAATACCTTCGAGGGCTCCGGGAGGTCTGCGACAACGTCATCTATGTTTGCAACAACCCGGTCTTTCCCGGTGAGGCGGACAAGCTCTGCGGCCTTGTGAGCGCCGCCCTCTTCGAATGCCACGGCGAATACGATTTCGGCTCCTACAAGCGCGGGTGGATTCTCGCGAAGGAGGAGGGGCTGCTTGATTCCGCAGTCTGCGACGAGGTTGTTTTCGCAAACAATTCCTGCTACGGCCCCGTCTTTCCGTTTTCTCGGACATTCGCGGCGATGTCCTCCCGCCACTGCGACTTCTGGGGGCTCGCCGCATGCCGCGTCCTCGGGCGCGACCACCTCCAGTCGTTCTTCATCGTGTTCCGCCGCAAGGTTCTCGACGGTCCGGAGCTCGACTCGTTCCTCCGCGCCGTGGCGCGCCAACCCTCCCGCGGCTACATCGTGATGCGCTACGAGTTCGAAATCACGAAGAGGCTCGCGGACGCCGGCTATTCCTTCGACACGCTCGTCCCCGTTTCCTTCCACGCCGACAAGGGCGTTGTGCCGTCCCGGATGCCCGTGACGACGATGGAACGATACGGATTTCCGCTCCTCAAGGCGAAAGTCGTGAACGGCGACTCGCGGGAGAGCGTTGACCATGCGCTGGAGATCGTTCGGAACGCCAATCCGAAGCTCGCCGCCATGATTCGGCGCGGCTCGATGGAGCGGCCCCATCCTTGCCTCTCGGTCGAGGACCACCGCGCCTCCTTCGCCGCGACCGCCGCCCGGATTGCCGCGAAGGTTGCGGCCGGCGAACCGGTCCGGGCCGTGTTTCCGGTCTCGAACCCCTCCATGTTCCCTGCGCGGCCCCTGTTCGACGCCATGCGGACGGACGCCCGGTTCGATGCCCGGATTGTCGTCATCCCTGATATGCGCGGCCTGAACCGGGATCCGGCGGACGCCAGGCGGGCGTGCCGCGAGGAACTGGGCCGGTCGATTCCCGCAGACCGCTTCCTCGAGGCGAACCCGGACGAATTCGGTCTTTTTCCCGATGTCCTCGCCGATGCCGACATCGTCTGTTATCCGTCTCCCTACGACCTTTCGTGTTTCCGTTTTAATCCGCATTACGCCATTGGACGTTCGTTTCTCCCGATCCACGTCAACTACGGCTTCTACCGGTCGAAATACGACCGGGACATCATGGGGCGGCAGAACTACGCCTATTTCTGGAAAGCGTACTTCGAGTGCGAAGCCACGGCGAAGGAATACGCGGAGCACTCCATCCTCAAAGGCGCGAACGCCGAGGTGGTCGGCTATGTGAAGATGGACGCGCTCGCGACCTCAAAGCCCTGGCCCCGCAACGGGAGCCGCAAGCGCGTGCTGATCGCACCGCACCATTCCGTCGAGGGCGGGGCGAACGACACGCTTGCGCTCTCCAACTTCCAGCGCTACGCCGACTACTTCCTCGCGCTGCCGGAAAAGCACCCGGAGCTCGATTTCGTCTTCCGTCCGCATCCATTCCTCTTCACCGTCCTTGCGAGTCCTTCCAAGTGGGGGCAGGACAAGGTCGATGACTGGATCGCCCGCATGAAGGCGCATCCGAACGTGAGGTGGAGCGACGAGGGGGACTACTTCCCCGTCTTCGCCTCGTGCGACGCCTGCGTTCAGGACTGCGGCTCCTATCTCGTCGAGTGGTTCTACACCGGAAAGCCCTGCTGCTACCTGCTCAAGGATCCGTCCGACATCGACGCGAAGTTCGCTCCGCTCGGCAAGGACTGTCTCTCGCACTGTTACCTCGCCTACGACGAAGCGGCCATCGAATCGTTCCTGCGCGACGTCGTCGAAGGCGGAAACGACCCGAAGGCCGCCGCGCGTGACGCATTCCGCAAGACGGTCATGGTCAACTACCCGCACGCCGCCGACACGGCGCTCGCCGCGATCCGGCGGGCGCTCGGGATGCAATGAATTCCGGCACGGTTTTCGCGCGCTTCGTCGTTTTCGCGTTGGCGATCGCGTTCGCGCTGGTCTGCGGAATCGCGTTCCGGACGCCCCCGTTCGTGCATCCGGACGAGGAGGCGAGC
The DNA here is from genome assembly GCA_946534105.1 of uncultured Verrucomicrobiota bacterium. Classification (GTDB taxonomy): domain Bacteria; phylum Verrucomicrobiota; class Kiritimatiellia; order RFP12; family UBA3636; genus UBA3636. The sequence goes on along the minus strand of CAMNCG010000026.1, from coordinate 14,676 downwards.
ATCGGAGCCGTCCGGTACTACGAGACCCGCTGGCTGCCGGCTGACATCCGTGACCCCGCCGCCGCCGCGAGTTTTTCCGGCTATGGCGTTTCTCGCCTCGACCAGAAAACCGTCTATTACTTTCTTGCCGGAAAAACCGCGCGGCTCGCGTCGCGTCTCCTCGCGATGCGGGTGCCGGAACGCTTCTTCAACGTGATGCTTTTCGCGGTCTTCGCCGGATTCTGCGTTCGTGTCGGCTTCCGTTTTTCTCCGTTTTTTCTGCTCGCCGGAATGACTCCGCAGACGTGGTATCTCTTCTCGTATTGCACGTCGGACGCCTGGGACTTCCTGTTGTGCGCCGTTGCTCTGTACGAGGCGGCGTGCGACGAAAGCGCCTTTCAGCGCGCCATGCGCGCCGACCGGTTGCGCAACGCCTTGCCGGCCCTCTTCGCTTCGGGAACGCTGCTTGGTCTCGTCGCCCTCGGGAAGGCGACCGCCTGGGCCGCGCTTCTCCTCTTCGCCGTGGAAGAGGGGGTTCGGCTCTTGCACGCCGTGGCGGCGGCGAGGAAAATGCGGCTCGCCCGCGGTTCGCTGGTGATTCTCGTCGCCGCGCTGTGGGTCGGCGCCGCCGCCGTTTCGGAGGGGATCCGATACGGCGGACGGCACGACGAAGTGCGGCGGGAAATGCACGAAAAAATGCGACAGTCGGCGTTCGTTCCGGATGAAAACGGGAGGGTCGCATACCCGAGCGTGGATCTTCGACGTCGCGGAGTTCCCCTGCGGACGATGCTGTTCAACCGGAAATACGATTTTCTGCTTACCACGTACGCCTCCTTTTCCGGGTGCTACGGACCGCTTGACCGTCCAAGTCCGCACGGGCACTACCTTCTCGTCGGCATCTGCTATGCGCTTCTCGGCGCTTTCTGGATGTTCCGGTTTTTCCGATCCCGTCCGGACCTTCCGAACCTTCTTCATGCGGCTGCGCTGCTCGCGGTTCCGGCACTGCTTTTCGGCGCTTCCGTTTGGCATTCCTGGACGGAAGACATGCAGCCGCAGGGCCGCTATCTCCTGCCCGCGACCACCGCCTTCTGCGCGCTCGCCCCGCTTGCGCCCGCTCCCTCTTCCTGCGGCGTTCGGTTCGTCCGGCTCGTTGTCGCCGCGCTCTTCCTTCTGGGATTGCTCTCGCTTGGGTTCTCGGCCTTGCTCCCTCTTTCCGGACGCTGACGCGACCTTCGGTCCGGAACCCTCCCGCCGCCGAGACCGCGCCAGGTCGTTGTCTGCACGACTCGGAAACGCAGTTTGTCATGTCGTAAAAAAATGACAAGGACCGGACTTTTTCTGATAGACGTGGAACTTATTATTTTCTCCGCGATTGGTACTTACAGAATCCCGGGCAACCACAAGCACACAAGCAAGAGGTTCGAACATGAACGACACTCCAAAATTGTCATACCTCAAGGAATCGTCGTGCGCTGCGCCGCACGTCACTTTCTGGCGTCAAGGACTGAAACGGCTCTCTGTAGCGCTTTCTGTTGCGGTTTTCTCGGCGCTTGCCTCGGGATCTTCTGCCGCCAATTACACCAAGGCAATGACGTTTTCAGCGACATCGGCCAATTCCTATCAGGATTGGAGTTTTTCCTGCACGGCCGTCACGGGAAGTTCGACGAGTCCATCAAGCAACGCTACTTGGGCAAGTGGAACGTTCTCGAGCCAGAAGTCTGGTTCCACCGTGTCTGTGACGATTCGCGTGTACATGCTGTCGAATAACACTTCGGCTTCTTCTAGGACGGCGACGATTACCGGTACGATTTATGGCAACACCTACTCGGTTACAGTCACGCAAAACGGCACCTCCGCGACTGGCAAGCCGAATCTCGCTTTCATAACACCATCTGGATGGCCGTCTTCGGTGTATTTGAGTTCTTCCGCTTCAGGAGGATCGCCAACGACCGCTTTTGCCACGGGGAGTACAATCTATTTGTTTGCGGCTTTCGCAAATACCGGAACTTCGTCCGCTGGCGCTTGCGTTATTGCGGCTGCTGTCACCAAATCCGGATCGTCCAGTGCAAGTTATAACACGGGAACAATTCCGGCTTTGGTTCCATATTCCCAATCGAAAACGTATAAGCAGCTGACTGGATTTCCGATTCTGGAAAATGCCTCGGCTGGCACATATACGGTTTACATTGCGCTTGACGATGACGAAGTGATTGCCGAGTCCAATGAGGGCGATAACATAAAGCAGATCACATTTACCGTTTCAACTCCAATTCTCAGTCCTGTCTATCGCTTCTATTCGTCCTCTGCTTCGACGCATTTCTACACGGGCAATGCGGGCGAGGCTCACGGGCTGCGGAACGGTTCGCCCGCCGGGTGGAACTATGAAGGCGTGGCGTATTACGCATACACGCGACAGGTTTCCGGGACGGTTCCGCTCTACCGGTTTTATTCGCCGGTCTACCGCGGGCACTTCTTCACGCGCAACGAGGCGGAGATGCAGTCGCTGCGGAAGAACTCCTCGGCGACGTGGCGCTACGAAGGCGTAGCATACTACGTGGCCCCTTCTCAAGTCTCCGGAACGGTTCCGGTCTACCGTTTCTGGAATCCGGTTGCGAAGCACCACTTCTACACGCGCAACGCGAACGAGGCGTACAATCTCCGCTACAAGATCACAAGCAAGAATTACAATTACGAAGGTGTGGCGTTCTATGCGTGGCAGTCGGCGTCGTCGTCGTACGCATACGCCGCCATTGCCAAGGCGACCGCACCGGACGAAATGCGTTCCGGAGGAGCGTCGGGGAAGGAGGAAACGTCCGTTGCCGGAATCCGGCTTGAAACGGATGGCGGAGAAACGATCGTTGCCGATTCGACGCTTGAAACGAATGGCGGATTGCTTGAATCGCGCACCGAATTGCCTGAAGCCGACGAGTTGTCAACCGCGCCGGACGGAACGGGCTCAAGCGTTATGCTGCGGCTGGTCGCGCCGGAAGGCTCCACGGTCGGATGTTGGAATTCTGCGGCTGGAGAAATCGGCGTGGATCTCGATGAAACCGGAGTTTTCGCACTTCCCGCCGACGGATCGTGGAACTGGCTTCGCGCCTCCGCGCCGGATGGCGAAACGTTTTCGATCTGGATCCGTGCCACGCGGGAGTGACGGCAACGGGAAGCTCGACGCATGAAAGCCCCGCGCCGTTCCACGGCGCGGGGCTTTCATGCATTGGGTCGGAATCACGGCGAATGGGAAGTAGGATGACGCCCTCTAGGCCTCCTCCGATGCTTCGCAGTTGCCTCGTTTTTTCGCGTTTGCTAGAATGTCCGGCATGAATACAGGAAGCGACGTGACGGACTCTTGGATGGCAGGGTTGGCGACGATTTTCCGGCGCGACGGCCTCTCCGCCGTCGGCAAGGTCGTCCGTTACGGTTTTTCACCGAAGGCGTGGCGCTGGTTCCGGAAAAATCTGGAATACCGGAGAATCGTGAAGAAGTCCGGGCTTGTGGACGAGGAGTGGTACCGCCGCGAGTATCCGGAAGTGGCGGAGAGGGGGCTTGATCCCGTGCAGGACTTCCTGACGCCGCCCCACGACCGGCAGCGTCTTCCGAACCCCGATTTCGTCCCATCCGAATATGCGGCCGCCAACTTCGACGTGAAAGTCTGCGGACTGCCCTGGGCCGTCCACTACGCCAAGGACGGCATGCGGGAAGGCCGACCCACCTCCTTGTTGGACAACCTCGAAAAACCGTTTCCCGACGGCACGGTCGAGTTGCGGCGGGTGTTTCCGCCCGTGCCGCTCCGGCACCGCCGGACGGCGGTGTTCGCGTCGTTCTCCGGCGACGGGCGGATCAAGGACACGGTCCTTTACTATCTCCGCGGACTCCGCGAGGTCGTGGACAACATCGTTTTCATCGCCAACAATCCCGTCGTTCCGGAGGAGGTCGCGAAGCTGGACGGGCTGGTTCGCCTCGCCGTGTTTCGGCACCACGGCTGCTACGACTTCGGCTCCTACAAAATCGGTTGGAGCGAGGCGAAGGAACTTGGTCTTCTCGAACCGGACATCTGCGACGAAGTCGTCATCTGCAACGACTCCTGCTACGGGCCGGTGTTCCCCTTCTCCGAATCGTTCGGCGAGATGGCGCGCCTCTACCGCGAAGCGAAGCCGGAAGACAAGTTTGATTTCTGGGGCATGACCGCCCACGAACTGTTCGGCCGACCGCATGTCCAATCGTATTTTTACGTTTTCGGCAAAGGCGTCCTCGAAAGTCGCGACCTGGACCGCTTCTTCACCAAGATCGACGACTATCACGACCGCGGACAGGTCGTCTTTTTCTGCGAGACGATGCTTTCGACGCATCTTTTCGCACATGGACACCGGTTCGAGTCCGTCGTCCCCGGCGAATTTTCCAAGGAACGGAACTCTCCTCCCATCAAATTTCCGGTCACCCTCTTTTCGGAATTTCGGATGCCGCTTTTCAAGGCGAAGACGCTCAAAGGCGAATCAAAGGAAAGTCTGGTGGATGCCGTGGAGATCGTTCGGCGGGTGAATCCCGAACTGGCGGCCATGCTGCCAGTGCCGCCGGAAGCGACCGCATTCGAAAAGGAATGCACGGCTTCCGGCTCTGTGGAACGGATCGCTCGCGAGAGACACGTCGCCTCCCTGTCTGGGAATGCGGCCGCCATCCGTACTGCACAAACGGCCGGGCGGCCCATCCGTCTGCTCTTTCTCTCGCTTCGCGTCGACACCATCCCCTGGGCGGCCGCTGCGGAAGCGGCACTTCGGGATCCGTCGTTCCTCGTCCGCGTTGCGGCCGTTCCGGATTTGCGAATCGAATCCGTTCCTGACCGGTTCCGCACCCTGCGAGAGGTGCGGGCGGATCTCCTTGCGAAGTTTCGGGCGGAGACCGTCCTTCGTTCTGAATCCGATTCGACGGGGGCATGGAACGACCTCGCGGCGGATGCCGACGTGGTCGCCTACCCGACGGCAGAGGACGCTTCCGACTTTCGCTACAACCCCCATTGGTCCGTTGGTCGGCCGTTCTTGCCTGTCCTTTTCTTCGATCATCGGGCAGCCGGCCCCTATCCGCTCGAGAAGGAATTCGCTCGCCAGAACTACGCCTACTTCTGGAAAGTGTTCTTCCATGACCGCGAAGCGTTTAACCTCTACGCGAAGCACTCGCTGCGGAAAGGGGAAAATGCCGTTTTCGTCGACAACGACAATGCCGCGGCGGCGGTCGCCGGGACATTCAAAAAGTGCCTTTTGAAATGACGCGGCGTTTCCGGGAAAACGAGACGGGCATCAATCGGTCCGTTCGCATTCTCGCGACCGTCGGCTTCGCCGTCCTCGCCGCGGCGGGCATTGCGACTCTCGTGGAAGTCCGCGGCCTCCTCGGGTGGCCGCATTCCGTCCTTCTCGACCTCTCTGCCGCCGAAACGGACCAGTGCGTCGTCGAACGGGACGAAATGACGTCATCCGGAAGCGACGCCAAGCTCGTCTGGAACGTTTTTTCGGACGATGGCATCCGGTTGGACGTTCGGGTCGATGCCGGAGAAGGAACCTTTCTCGATGCGTTCTGGGGAACGCCGGACCAACCCTCCTTCTCGCCGGCTCGCTGCATTCGAACGCCGTTGTCCGCCGGGCACAACCGACTGGCGCTTCCGATCCGGGGCAAGATTCGTCGCCTGCGCCTCGACTTCGGAAACGCTCCGGACCAGTCGTTCCGCATTTCGTCCATCCGGGCCCGAAGCGGACTGAGGCTGGCGCGCCCCTGGTCGTGGAGCGCGTTTCTCCTCCGCTCCTCGATTCTTTCCGTCCCGCTCCTCCTTTTGCTTCTCTCCGCCGCTCTTTCGGCCGATCTTGTCTGGTCGTTCGTCGACCGGAACCGGTTCGCGCTCGCCGCGGCGATCCTGGTGTTCGCCGTCGTGTTCGAACTGAACGGGTCGTCGATCGCCGTCTGGAACCGGCATGTTCCGAATCTGAGCGCCGAGCCCCCTCTTTTCGGCATCGAGCGCACGATCCGTTCCGACGAATACGCCGTGTTCACCCCGATGACGCTCGCCCAGTCGTTCGCGAAGCCCGCGTGGCCCTATTTCAACGACATTCCCCGCGCCGCCCCGACGGACATGTTCTCCGTCTACGCGCAGCCGGTCCGGCACCCGCTTCTCGTCTTCCGCCCCTTTCTCGCAGGATACGTCCTCTTCGGGTTCGAACGCGGGCTCGCCTTTTTCTGGTTCGGCCGATGGCTGGCCCTCCTGCTCGTCGTCTACGAACTTCTCAAACTGCTGACGAACGGAAACAAACCGCTCTCCGGCGTCGGCGCGACGCTTGTCGTCCTGGCCCCGGTAGTTCAGTGGTGGGGAGCCATCAACGCATTGGCCGAAATTCTGATTTTCGGCGCCTTGTTCGCAATCTGTCTCGACTCGTTCATGAAAGGGGTCTCGTTGCGCGAGCGGTGGATTGCCATACTTGGTTTGGGGTACTCCGGCACCTGCTATGTCATGGCATTGTACCCAGCCGCCATGGTTCCTTTCGCTTATGTGTTCGCCGCAATCAGCATCTGGATCGTCATCCGCCGTGCGAAGGGATTCCGCGCGGATTCCCGATCCCTGCTTTTGGGCCTTCTGGTGGCAATGACCGCCGTGGGATGTCTGGCGTGGTATCTCGGTCTTTCCTCTGAATCCTTCCGCATCGTATCCGGGACCGTATATCCAGGCCGCAGATTCGATTGCGGCGGCGGATTCCGCAAAGGATTCGGACTGTCCTTCGGGAACCTGTTCTTTCCCTGGACCTCTTCTGCCGTCGAAGACGGGAACACGTTCAACCGGGCGATGTTCCTGGACTTTTTCCCACTGGGCGTCGCGTTGTCTTGTTACGTGTTGATCCGGCGCCGGATTCGGGATGCACTGGTGATTCTTCTTCTGCTGGTTTCCGTCATCCTCGGCGCTTACTGTGTTGCCGGTTTTCCATCATGGCTGGCAGGTTGCACCCTCCTTTCCCGATCGAAAGCTCCGCGGGCCTTTGTCGCGCTCTCATTTGTCCAGTTCCTGCTGATCGTCCGATGTTCGGCCCTGATTCATTCTTCCTTTTCTCTTCGCAGGGCAATCGTTTCGGCGCTATCGTTCTCCTGCATTGCATCCTTGTTGGCACATTTTGCCTATCCGAACTATCTGTCGCCTCTACGACTTGTCCTGGTTTGGGCCATCGGGTTCGCTGGAAGTTTCCTTCTTCTCCGTTTTCACGAACATCGCATTCCAGCATGCCTTTTCTTCATCTTGCTCGCCCTTGCGGCAGGGGGAACTGTCAATCCCGTTCAATGCGGTGATGCGGGCGTTCTGGATTCGGATTTGGCTAGGGCAATTCGAAGCATTGTCGAAAAAGACAACGGTGCATGGATTGTCGAGGGGGAATCGTTTCCGATGAACCAATATCCGCTTTTGGTCGGCGCTCCGACCATAAATGCCGGAAATCTTTATCCCGCGATGAAACGCTGGCTTGATCTGAATCTGCCGGAATCGGCCAAATCCGTGTGGAACCGGTATGCCGTTGGCGTCCGGTTCGACATCCGACCTGGCCAGACAACATCCATCTTCCAGACCGGATTCGACACATTTCGTGTCGAGTGCTCGCCAAAACTACTGAAAACGCTTGGTGTCCACCATGTCTTGAGCCGACGCAATCTTGACGTTTCTTCCGGAGCGTCTGTCCGGTTCATTCCCGAAGCCGCCGCCGATGGGTGGACCGTCTATTCCGTGTCGGCCGTCGAATGAGGCTGTGCAGACACGGATTCCCGGATTGCGAAATAACGAATTGCTTGCTTTCAGATAATTTGGTTTTGTGTTACGTAATTTACGTGATGTAAATTACGTGACGGCCATTGCACGATAGGAGTGAAGATGCTATGATTCCCGCCATGAAACCTGCCAATCCGTTTGTCTTGTCCGGCTTCTGTGGGCCGGAATACTTCTGCGACAGGGTGTCGGAAACCGCCGAATTATGCCGCGCTCTCGAAAACGACGGCAATGTGACGTTGCTTGCGCCGCGACGTTACGGCAAGACCGGTCTTGTGATGAATGCATTCCACCATTTGACGCAGGCCGGGGGATGGGACACAGTTTACATTGACATCTTTGGGACGCAGGATCTTTCCGATTTCACGCGAACTCTTGCAAATGCGGTCGTAGGGCGCTTGGACATCCCGCTCGAAAAGGCCGGTGCGTCGTCTTGACCGTACCGTGTTCTCGGCTCTCTATCGGCGATTTGAAGGCATCACATGGTATGTCCAGGCGTTGCTTTGGGATTTTTACGCTTCGGGGGAGGACATCGTCGAAGCGGAGCAACTCGACGAATTCGTGCACCAGCGTATCGCGGCCAACGAATACGACCAGCAGCGGCTGCTTGAAATCCTGCCTCCGGGAGCGCGTCGGCTTCTTCGCGCCATTGCGGCGGAGGGGAGAGTCAAAACCCCTCAGTCGGGCGCGTTCGTATCAAAGTATGGACTTCGGGCCGCCAGCAGCGTCCGAACCTCCCTTGAAATGCTCGTCGACAAGGAATTGGTGTATCCGGGGCAGGATGGCTATGTCGTCTATGATCGGCTGTTTGCCGAGTGGCTGCGCAGGTTGTAAAACGGTCGCAAAGTTCGCCTCAGCCGCGGATCCGTTCGATGATCGCGGTGGTGGAGACAACCGGGGTGCGCGGCAGGTACACGACTTCGCAGCGCGTTAGCGGAATCACCCAGTCGAACTTGCCGGTCCAGTCGTCGCCCATGACGAGGATGTCGGCATGGAACCGCTTGATGTATTCGGCCTTGCGTTCCAGTGACTCTTCCTTGAACACCTCGTCCACGCATTTGAGCGCCCCGACGATCCGAGCGCGCTCCTCGAACGAATAATACGGGTTGCGTCCCTTTTTCGAGAAGTTCAGCTCGTCGCTGGAGATGCCGACGGCAAGCCAGTCGCACAGTTCGCGGGTCCGCTCCAGGATGCGCAGATGTCCGTAGTGGAAGATGTCGAACGTTCCGAATGTGATTCCGCGTTTCATTTTTGTTCCTTTGTGGCTGAGAGACAGGTGGCTGGGGTTGGTCTTGTTGACGACAAATTCAGGTCTCGTCTGATGGCGGCAAGCGCCGCCTCGGCGGCGTGCGGGTAGTTGACCATGATCGTCGTGCGGAATGCGTCACGCGCGGCGGCCTTCGGGTCGTTTCCGCCTTCGACGACGTCGCGCAGGAACGATTCGATCGCCGGCTTGTCGTAGGCCAGATAGCAGTGGGAGAGGCAGTCCTTGCCAAGCGGGGTGAACTTCGCGTCGATGTCGGAGGGGTCCTTGAGCAGGTAGCAGCAGGGCTTGCCGGTGTAGAACCATTCGACGAGATACGATCCGCAGTCCTGCACGCAGGCGTCGCACGAGGCGAAGGCGGGGAAGTAGTCCCCTTCGTCGCTCCACCGCACGTTCGGGTGCGCCTTCATGCGGGCGATCCAGTCGTCAACCTTCTTTCGTCCCCATTTGGACGGATTCGCAAGAACCGTGAAGAGGAAGGGATGAGGACGGAAGACGAAATCCAGTTCCGGGTGTTTTTTCGGAAGCGAGAGGAAGTCGTCCGCGTAGCGCTGGAAGTTGGAGAGCGCGAGCGTGTCGTTCGCGCCGCCCTCGACGGAATGGTGCGGGGCGATCAGCACGCGTTTGTGGTTTCCGTTTCGCGGCCATGGCTTCGAGGACGCAAGGGCGTCCATCTTCACATAGCCGACGAGCTCCGCGTTCGCGCCTCCGCCCGCGGCGTGAGCGCGGAACTCCGCCAGGGTCGCGTCGCATTCGACGAACGATTTCCAGAAGCGCGCGTAGCTCTCGTGCGCGAGGACGGAGCGGTCGTAGACGGAGCGGTAGAAGCCGTAGTTGACGTGGAGCGCGAGGACGTCGGCGTCGTCGGCGTGCATGGGATTGTAGCGCCAATGGGAAAACTCGTAGGGCGAGGGATAGACCGCGAGGTCGAAGCCGGAGAGCGCCTCGGGCCAGGCGCCGTCGGGATCCGGGCGCAGCGGCGGCAGGAGCAGGCCCGGAAAGGCCGCTCCGAGTTCGCGTTCGCAGTCTTCCATGACCGCGACGTGGTTCCTGCCCGGCCAGCGCAGGTCGGGAACGACCGCGACGCGCGCGTCAAACGCCGGGGAGCGGCGCATCGCCTCGAGGAGAGGTCGAGCCGGGAACATCGAGGGAGAGGAGACGAAAAAGAGGACGCGAGCCGGACGTCCCCTGCGGATCTCCTCGCCGATCCGCGCCGCGCGGGCGGCGCGGGCGGCGGAGGCCTCGTCGGGGGAACGCGTGCGCGCGTCGGTGGATTGCTCGACGCGGAGAATCGAGCCGAGAGTCGGGTTGCGTCTCCGCACGTAGGCGGCGACGCGCTCCGGCGGCTGGCTCGACTCGCCGCGCAGCGCCTTGACTTTGACGAGGGGCGACCGATGGCGGCGCAGGAGCGAGAGCGGCCGCGTGGTCGGGTTGAACTCGTGAAGCCGCGGGAGAAGCGGGCGCACGAAGGCGTCGGGGACGAATCCCCGGTTCCGCAGATGCTCCGTCAGCTGGATCTCGAACCGTTCCACCGCCTCCGCGCGTGTCGCCCTTTCCGGGCGTTCGGCGAAGAAATCGTCCAGCGCGCCCGAATCGAGGACGGGTCTGCGGAAGACAAGGAAAAACGACTGCAGGTGCGGCGCGCCCGAGCGCTGGGTGTTGAACGTGAGGCCCCAGAAGTCCGCGCGCCGGCGTTTGTCCATCGCGCCGAACATTTCCGCGAACGGACGAACCGGGCCGTAGCACGAGGAGTTGGCGAAGACCAGTTCGCGGCACGCCTCCGGCGCGAGCCAGCCGCGTTCGCGCGCGAGACGCATGCCGAGGCGCCAGGAGCCGAAGTCGTACCCGCCGTGGAAGCGGCAGATCGTGGCGGACGCGATGCCACGCAGTTTTTCCGCCTCGTCCGGCAGAATCGGGGAGTTGGCCGCGTAGACGACGTTGTCGCAGACTTCGCGCAGCCCTCGCAGGTAGATCAGATCCCTCTCCTCGATGCGGCCGTCCACGGAAAAGGACGCGTACATCGCGGTGCGGCGGTTTTTCGGCGGATTGTCGCCGAAAACGTGCTCCACGTCGCGCGCGCCGGCGGGGAACGCCGGAGTCTCCGGCGCCGCGTCGAGGGGCGTGGCCGGACAGCCGATGAAGCGCCCGTATTGCTCGTAGTGGACGAGGGGGTTCACGCCGCTCGCGCGCACTTCGGGATTGAGTTCGAGGTAGGCGTCGCCGGAGAAGCGGGGCGAAGCCCAGCGGCCGTCCGGAACTTCGTGGAGCAGGTAGTGCAGCGCGGGGGGAAGTTTCGATCCGGCAAGCTCCGGATGGTTGCGCAGATACCATTCGCCGTCGAAAAGCGGCGAGTTCTCGATGGCGTCCAGGTCCATGGGAAGCCGAAGAAGTTGCAAGAGCTTCCTTCGGTCGCGCAGTCCCGCCGACAGCATTTGCGCGACGAGTGCCGGATGCCTTGCGGCGAGCGACGGAAGCCCCACGACCGTACGGGCCATCGCCCCGGGCGTGAAGAAGGAAAACAAATGACGACGGCGTTCCATGTTCAGACGTTTGCGCCGCCCTCGACATGGGGACCAACCCGCAAAGGAGGACGTGGAAGGATCGCTTTCCACGCCCTCGGCGCGTGCTGTCGCTGGATGTTGGCGGCCATGATGGGATGTCGATCCGAACGGCGGCCATTTTATCGCGACGACCCCATTTGTCAACGCGCGGTTTTCCGTTTTTCACGGGGTAGGGCACGGGTCTTGACAAAGCGCGGAAGCGTGACACAATCGGAGGAACGGAAGATGATGACGTACGCCCTTTCGACCGCGCGCGGCGCGGGGCCGGTCTACCGGCAGTTGTGCGACGCCGTGCGCGGCGACATCCGCGCCGGACGCATCGCGCCGGACGCGCGCCTGCCGTCGAAGCGCGCGCTCGCCGCGCAGCTCGGCGTGAGCGTGCTCACCGTCGAAACCGCCTACGCGCAGCTTCTTTCCGAGGGCTGGATCTACGCGCGTCCGAGGTCGGGGCATTTCGCGACGCCGGTCGCCGCGCCGCCGCGGGCGCGGCCCGCGGAGCGGGCCGCGCGCCCGGCCCCCCTCGCGGGAGCCGCCGCCGGTCCGCCTGCGCTCGACCTCGCGGGCGGCAAGGCGGATCCCGAATTCTTCCCGTTCACCGTCTGGGCGAAAATCGTCCGCCGGCTTTTCGCGGAAAAACGCGCCGAACTCCTGGCCCCGACTCCGCCCGCCGGCGCGCCGGAGCTTCGCGCGGCGATTGCGTCGCACCTGCGCGGGTTCCGCGGCATGGACGTCGATCCCGAGCGCGTTTTCGTGGCCGCCGGCGCCGAAACGCTCTACGCCATGCTCGTCCGGGCGCTCGGCGCGGAAAGGCCCTGGGCCGTCGAAAACCCCGGGCACAGGACCATCGCCGCCGTCTACCGGCAGTGCGGCGCGGACGTGCGTCCGGTGCGCGTTGACGCGTCCGGGCTCGATCCCGCCGCGCTCGAAGCCTCCGGCGCGGCCGTCGCGCACGTTTCTCCCGCGCACCAGTACCCGACGGGCGCCGTCGCCCCGGCGGCGCGCCGCTACGAATGGCTCGCGTGGGCCGCCTCCCGGAGCGGCCGCGTGCTCGTGGAGGACGACTACGACTCCGAACTGCGCGCTTCGGGTCTGCCGATCCCCACGCTGCAATCGCTCGATTCCGCCGGATGCGTCGTGCACCTGGAGACGTTCAGCCGCTCGCTCGCGCCCACGCTCCGCGTCGGCTGCCTGATCGCGCCGGAGCCGCTGTTGCCGCGTTTCCGGGAGGTCTTCGGGCCGCTCTCGTGCACGGTTCCGAACCTGATCCAGTTCGCGCTCGCGGATTTTCTTTCGGAGGGCCATTTCGCGCGGCACATGGCGCGGACGCGGACGCGCTGCCGCCGGGTCCGCGCGGAGCTCCTGCAGGCGCTCCGCGAAGGACCGCTCTCGGGCCGCGCGGAAGTTTCCGAGGACCGTGCCGGCCCGCACCTGCTCCTCGCGCTCCGGACGCGCCGTTCCGACGCCGAGATCTCGTCGCGCGCGGCCCGGCTCGGCCTGCGCGTGCGCATGCTGTCGTCCTTCTACGACGGTCCGGCTCCGCGCGAAGCCGCCGGACGCATCGTTCTCGACTACGCCTCTCTCGCCCCCGGAAGCGCCGCCGGAATCGTCGCCCGGCTCGCTCAACTGGCCTTGTGAAAAACGCCGTCGTCTGGTACTTTTCACAAGGCCAGTTTTCTGCCATTCTCCGTTCCCGTTCCGGCATGGCGCCGGCGGGCGATTCCCGCCCCGCCGCGCGAAGCCGCCGGTCCTCCCCGGAAAACCATCCCAACCGATTCGCTCCATGACCGCTCCCAAACGCCTTCTCACCATCCAGGACGTTTCCTGCGTCGGGCAATGCTCGGCCACCGTCGCCCTTCCGCTCGTTTCCGCCTGCGGCGTCGAATGCGCCGCGCTTCCGAGCGCCGTCCTCTCGAACCACACGGGCGGTTTTCCGTCCTGGACGTTCCGGGACCTCACGTCCGACATGGCCGGCATCGAAGCCGAATGGCGCAAGCAGGACGTCCGCTTCGACGCCTTCTACACGGGCTACGTGTGCGAGCCGCAGATCGACCCGATCCTCTCCGTCATGGAGCACTGCGCCGCGCCGGGCGCGGTGCGGTTCGTCGATCCCGCGATGGCCGACAACGGCAAGCTCTACGTCGGCTTCGGTCCGGACTTTCCCTCGAAAATGGCCCGCCTTTGCGCCGGCGCGGACTACGTGCTGCCGAATCTCACCGAGGCGGCGCTTCTGCTCGGGCGCGAACCGGTGCTTTCGGGCTACGGCGAGTCGTTCGTGGAGGAAATCGTCGCGGGGCTCCACGCCCTCGGAGCCAAAAACGTGGTCCTGACGGGCGTTTCGTTTGATCCCGCGCGGCTCGGCACCGCCGTTTCCGACGGATCGTCGGTCCGATACGACTTCAATCCGCGCCTTTCGCGCATGGCGCACGGCACGGGCGACGTCTTCGCGTCGGTCTTCGCCGGCGCGGTTCTGCGCGGCCTTTCCGCGCTCGACGCGTCCGCCCTCGCGGCCGACATCGTCTGCGCCGCGATCGAAGCCACGCCCGACTCGCACTGGTACGGCGTCTGCTTCGAGCGCGCGATCCCGCTGCTCGTTTCCCGCCTCGCCGGCGCCTGAGCCGCGCAACCGTTGCCGCGCGGCGGGGTGTGACCAAACGTTGCCAGCGGCATGGCGCGCCCGTAGGCGGGCTTGCGCTTGCGTGTGCGCCCTGCCTTTGCTCTCGTGCCGCTGCTTCTCGAACCGCCGCCGCCGGTCGAGGGGCCGCTCCCGGAATCGTCCGGCAGGGCCATCCTTTGTGTTGACATTTTTGTCAATGGTGTTCATTTGGTGTTTGTGACAATGACACAAACATTCATTGACCAACAATGACACAAATACCAATGCCAATTCAAAGCGCTCGCATTCGTTTCGGAACGAGTCGAAGAAGGCAAAAGGGCTCCGCACCCCCTCCGCGCCGAGCCCACGGCCGCGCCCGATGCGTGCGAGACCGCCGCCCGGACCGCCTGAAAATGCACCGAATTCTCGCAAGATATTTCATTGATTGATAAGATGTATTTCAAATAGAATTCGGTGCGATTTTGGGGGCGTTCCCGGG
>CAMNCG010000025.1 GCA_946534105.1 uncultured Verrucomicrobiota bacterium | reverse complement strand
CGGCGCTGGACGCGGTGGTCTGCGACGGCCTCGGGCTGGTGCGGGTGCGACGACGAACGGCGTAAAACCGAATTCGATAAATAGGATGAGTATAAGCAGAATATAACTGCGAGAATTCGGTGAAGACGAGGGGGAGAGGGGCGATACAACGTGTTGGTCATGCGGAAGACGTCGAGGACGAAATCCGCGCGCCGCGGCGTTTTGTTATCGGCGGAAAACCGCGCGGAAAGGTTTGATCCTCATTGTTGCCGGCTCACCCCTTTTTTCACGCGGCAGGCGGAGCGGAGGACGATGCGGAGGATTTTCGCGGAGTCGGCGAGCGGGCGGAAGTGGGAGCAGGCGTTGCGGTTTTCGTAGATGGTGCGAATGGGAAACTGGACGAGCGGGCGGCGGCCGATACGGAGAAGCATTTCGCTCTCGAATTCAAACCGTTCGCCGGGGACGTCGAGGAGTTCGCGCATGAATCCGGCGGGGATGCCGCGGAGCCCGGTCTGCGTGTCGTCGAACGAATGTCCGGAAACGAGCCGGAAGAGGGTTTTCATCCAGCCGTTTCCGAAACGGCTGCGCCACGGGATGTCCTTGCGGTCGAACGTCCGGCACCCGAGGACAAACGCTTCGGGACGCTCCGCGAGTTTTTCCATGCAATGCACGACGTCCTCCGGCGCGTGCTGACCGTCGCTGTCCGCCGTCACGCAGCCAGCGAGGTCCGGACGCGTCCGCAGGAGTTCCGCGAAGGCCGTCTTCAGCGCGCGGCCCTTGCCGCGGTTCCGGTCGTGCCGCACGAACGAAACGCCCGGCGCGGCGGCGACGCACTCGTCGAACACGCCGCGAAGTTCCGCGCGGCTTCCGTCATCCACAAGCAGGATCGGCGCGTCGGTCCGCTCCCGGAGCGCCGCGCAGTACGACGGAAGCCGGGAATCGGGATCAAGGGAGGGAATGACGATGGCGATGTCTTTCATGACGGACGGGCCGGCTCCGACCAGGCGCGCGCATGGGCGCGAAAACGTATCCGGCGCGGCAAATCCTAGCAGACCCCGCACCGTTTGACAACGCAGGAGGGACCGAGGCCGGGCGGCGTCAGAGCCCGGCCTGGAGGACTGCGGAAACGAAGCGGGGCCGGCGGGAAAGGTCCGGGTGGGTGCGGACGGGCCCGAATCCGAGGTCGGCGAGAAGCTCCGAAACGGGCGTCGCCTGCCCGCTCTCGGCGTCGAGTTCCAGATAGAGCTCGCCCTCCGGTGCGAGCAGGAGTCCGGCCTCCTCGCAGACCTGGCGCAGCACGTCCATGCCGTCCGCCCCGCCGTCGAGCGCGAGACGCGGCTCGTGGTCGCGGACCTTCGGATCCAGCCGGTCGCAGACGGCGCTCGGGATGTACGGCGGATTGGAGACGATGGCGTCGAACGACGCGGGCTCGAAGGCGTCCGCGAGGTCGAGCGCCGAGGCGTCCACGAACTTCACGCGGTCCGCCACGCCGAGCGCGGCGGCGTTCTCCGCCGCGAGCGCGAGGGCGGGCGCCGACACGTCCACGGCGGCGACGACGGCGCCCGGAAGCGCCCGCGCGAGCGCGATGGCGATGCAGCCCGAGCCGGTGCCGTAGTCCATGAGGCGCGGCGAAGCGGCGGCGCGCAGGCGCGGGGACGAGAGCGCGAGATCGACGAGCTGCTCCGTCTCGGGCCGCGGCACGAGCGCGCGCGAATCGGTCTTCAGCGTGAAATCGCGGAAATCCCACTGCCCGAGCACGTACTGCAGGGGTTCGCCGGCGGCGACGCGGCGCGTTCCGCGCCCCATCGCGGCGGCGGCGGCCGGCGAAAACGGCAGGTCGAGGCGTTGCGCCACGGCCGACCGGCCGCAGCGCAGGATGCGCGCCGCGAGGTGCTCCGCCGTGGCGCGCGGGGAATCGACGCCGCGGCGCGCGAGATACGCGGTCGCGGCGTCAAGCACCCACGAAAGCGGGCGGGCTTCCTCGGCCATCGATCCGGGGCGCCGCTAGAACGGCAGGTCGTCGAGCGAATCGTCCGCCGGGGCGGCGGGCGCCGGGGCGGGCGCCGCGGGCGGCGGGGCCGGATACGCGCCGGCGGCGGGATGCGGCGCCGGCGCGGGCATGCCCTGCGCGGGGGAGGCGGCGCCCTCCTTTTCGATGCGCCAGCCGCTGAGATCCGTGTAGTGGCGGCCGTTGTACTCGCGGCCGCGAATGTCGAAGGAAACCTTCACGCGGTCGCCGACGGAAACGGCGTCGAGAAGGCGTGCGCGCTCGCGCGGAAAACTAAAGGAAAGATCCTGCGGAAACCGCTGGTCATCGTCCGACACGACGATGTCGCGCTTGGTAAATCCGCTGGGAAAGGTCTGGACATCGCCAATCTGCTTGACGGTTCCGACAAGGTCGTAGCTAGGCATGGAATCATTCTCCGGTTTGCGGCCCCGGGCGGGGCACGTGTGCAAGACGCCGTCCGGCGACATGTCGGACGCAGGGCCGGATGTTATCCCATGTCCCGCCCGGAAATCAAGCGGAAAATGTGCTAGACTTCGCCCCCATGAAACGCTTTCTCCCCGCGGGCGCGTTTTTTTGCGCCGCGCTTTCGGTTTTCGCCGCGTCGCAACCCGACGCCTTCCGCGCCGTCTCGCAGTCGTTCCGGGACGGAGACGCCAAAACGGACGTGATGGCCGACTCGGCCGAATACAGCTTCGCCAAGTCCGGCCCCGAGGCGAACTGGACGACCTTTCACGGCAACGTCGCGATCCGCCACAAGGGCTGGGAGCTGCGCGCCGACCGAATCCGCTACAACTCGGAAACAGGCGACGCGCAGGCCGTCGGCCACGTCGCGCTCGTCGGCGCGGACGGAACGCTCTGGAAGGGCGACAAGCTGACCGTGAACCTCCGCGAGAAGGCGGGGCGCGCCGACGGGATCGACCTCTACACGGCGCCGTTCCGGGTGCTCGCCGAGGACGGAGGCTTCTTCGTGCCGGCCTCCACCAACCAGGCGTACGTCATCCGCAACGCCACGCTCACCACCTGCACGAACGAGCCCGGCCGCTTCCACTGGTGCGTCCGCGCCCATCGCGCGCGCATCCGCCCGGGCGACGACGTGACGGGCTGGAACGTCGTGCCGCACCTCTTCGGCGTGCCGTTCTTCTACTACCCGTACTACTGGAAGGACCTCTCGCGCCACTACGGCTTCCGCTTCCAGCCGGGCTACACCCACAAGTGGGGCGCCTACCTGCTCTCCACGTACAAGCTTCCGATCGTCAACAACAAGGCCGAAAAGGCGCACATCGACTCGTACACGTTCCTCGACTACCGCTCCGAGCGCGGCGTCGGCTTCGGCGAGAAGTTCTCCTGGGCGTTCGGCGAGGACGGCGACGAGTCGCACGGCTACCTCACCGGCTACATGGTGCCCGACGACGGGAAGCTCCCCGAGGTGCTCGACCAGGACGAGACGAATCGCCACCGCGTCCGCTTCCTCCACTACTGGAACGCGACCGAGCGCGACCAGGTCCTCGCCCACGCGCTCTACGTCTCCGACAGCCGCGTGATGCGCGACTTCTTCCGCAAGGAGTGGCACCAGTCCGCCGATCCGGACAACTCCGCGTCCTACACGCACTACGGAGACTTGTTTTCGTCCGGGCTCACGGCGTCGTTCCGCCTCAACGACTTCTACGAGCAGGTCGAACGCCTCCCCGAGGCGTGGTTCACGCTCAACGCGCTCGAACTCGGCGACACGGGGCTCTTCCTCGAAAACGACACCTCCGTCGCGTACCTCCACAAGCGCTTCAAGGAAGACGACCAGGTGAACGACTCCGACGGCCATCCGCGCCACGTCGCCCGCCCGCAGGACGACTACGACGCCTTCCGCGCCGATTCGAACTTTCTGCTCTCCTACCCGGGCAAGTACTGGGGCTTCCTCTCCGTCGTGCCGCGCGCCGGCTGGCGCGGCACCTACTACGACAAGACGCGCGAACAGGTCTTCTCGACGGAAACCACGACGACCGTGACGACGAACGAATTCGGAGCGGCGGTCGTGCAGATCGACGAAAAGCGCACGTCGCGCTGGGAGGAGGCCGACGCCGAATTCCGCTCGCTCTTCGAGATCGGAGCCGAAATCTCCACCCGCGCCTACGGCATGTGGGAAGACTCCTTCGGCGACCGCTGGCGCCACGTGATCGAGCCCTACAGCGACTGGACGCTCGTGCCGGAGCCGAACGTGCTTCCGACCCGGCTCTACAAGTTCGACGAAATCGACCGAATCGACGAGGAGAACTCCCTCCGCCTCGGCCTGCGCCAGCGCTGGCAGTGCAAGCGCGGACTCGAAGATCCGATGGAAGTCTTCTACGCGGACTTCTACGCGGACTTCGACCTCGACGCCGATTCCGAAAAGGACGAAGACGCGTTCATCGACGCCGGATGGGACCTGCGCTGGCGTCCCGCGCGCTGGCTCCGCCTCACCACGAAGGGCCTCTACGACAACGAGCTGGAGGACGTCAAGACCGCCGAGGGCGTCGTCACCGCGACGCACGACGTCTTCCGCTGCGACGTGGAATACCAGTTCCGCCACGAGGAGAACAGCCTCTTCTCCGGCTACCTCACGTGGTACGCCAACGAGCACTGGGGCTTCGACGTGTTCGGCCGCTACGAGTTCGAGGAGAGCCAGGTCGAGGAGGTCGGCGGCTGGATCCAGTACTCGTGGGACTGCATCGCCGCCCGTCTCGTCGCCTCGGTTTCCCCCGCCTACACCAACGCGGACGGCCTCAAGGAGGAGGAGGACTGGCGCATCTCCCTCGTGAGCTGGCTCACGGACTTCGTCCCGAACCGCATTCTCGAAGAGGACAACCGGTGAAGGACGGCGGCCCGACGCCGCCCTCCCGGGGCGCGGACGCGGCGCGCGGCGCCGCGCCGCGCTTTTCGCTTCTCGACGTGACGCTCACCGGGATCCGGCTCGAAGAGGCGGTGTCCCGGATCATCGGATTCCGAGACTCCGGCGAGCGAGGCTACGTGTGCGTCTTCGCCGTGGATTCGCTCCTGAAGTGCCACGACGACCCGCGCCTCGCCGCGATTTCGCGCGCCTCCGCGATGACGCTCTGCGACGGCATGCCGCTCGTCCTGGCGGGGCGCCTCTTCGGAAAGCTCGACGTCACGCGCTGCTACGGCCCGGACGTCATGCTCGGCGTTTCCGACGCCGGGCGCGCCACCGGATTGCGCCACTACTTCTACGGCGGAGCCGACGAGGACACGCTGTCGCGCCTCCGCGCCAATCTCGCCAGGCGATTTCCCGGCCTTGCGGACGTCGGGGGCGAAGTCCCGCCGTTCCACCCGCTTTCGGAAGCCGAGCGCGCCGAAACCGCCGCGCGCATCAACGCCGCCCGGCCCGATGTCGTGTGGGTCGGCATCGGCACCCCGAAGCAGGACTTCTGGGTGAGCGAAATGCGCCCGCTCCTCGACGCGCCGGTGCTCGTCGCCGTCGGCGCCGCGTTCAACTTCCACGCCGGAAAGGTGCCCCAGGCCCCGCTCTGGATGCGCCGCCACTGCCTCGAATGGCTGTACCGGCTCTGCGTCGAACCGCGCCGGCTCTGGCGCCGGTACCTCGTCGGCAATCCGCGGTTCGTCTTCCTCGCGCTCCGCCAGCTTCTCACCCGCCGCCCCGCTCCGCTCGGCTCGCCGGCCTGAAACGAAATGAAACAACGATTCGACTCCGTTCCCTTCCTCCCCCTCCATCCCGGCCTTCCGCCGCTCTGGCGCGAAGAGGACGCCGGCGTCTCCGCCTCCTGGGAAAACGAGGGCGGCCCCGTCGTCCGCCGCAGGAACGTGACGCGTCCGACGATCTCCTTCTTCCCGGGGACCGGCGCCGGCCCGCGCCCGTGCGTCGTCGTGTGCCCCGGCGGCGGCTACAACTACCTGGCCTGGAACCACGAAGGCCTCGACGCCGCGCACTGGCTCAACTCCCTCGGGCTCTCCGCCGCGGTGCTGGAATACCGCTGCCCCGGCCGGCGCGACGCCGCCCTCGCCGACGCCCGCCGCGCGATGCGGCTCGTCCGCGCGAACGCGGCCGAATGGAACGTGGACCCCGCCAAGGTCGGCATCATGGGCTTCTCGGCCGGCGGGCACCTCGCCGTGCGCGTCTGCTGCTCGGCCGAACCGGACGTCCCGGCGGCGGACGCCGTCGACGCGCTTTGCGCCCGACCCGACTTCGCGCTCCCGATCTATCCGGCCTACGTCGACGCGCCCGGCGGCGGGATCGACCCCGCGCTGGAGATCGACGCTTCGATGCCCCCCGTCTTCGTCGCCGTTTCGTGCGACGATCCGTACGCGCCAAGCGCGTTCGCGTTCGCCTCCGCCCTGCGCGCCGCGGGCGCGCGTTTCGAAATGCACGTCTTCGAATCGGGCGGCCACGGCTGGGGCGTCCCGACGTTCGGCACCGTCCACGGGCGCTGGCTCTCGCTCGCCTCCGAATGGCTGCTGCGCCGCGTCGCCGGAGGAGCGCCCGGAGGAACGGCGGCCCGATGAACGGAGACGCGCGGCCCGGCGACACCGTCCGGTGGGACGCCCCGCTCGTCCGCGGCAGCCTTGCCGCGCAGTGGCCGCGTCTCTCGTCCGTCGCCGCACGATGGGCGAAGGAAGGTCCCGGCGCCGGGCCCGCGCGCATTGACGTCGCCGCCTGCCCGCGAATCGATTCGTCCGGCCTCGCCGCGCTCCTGCGCGCCGGCCGCCGCGTCGCCGCCGCCGGCCGGCCCTTTTCCGTCTCCGGCCTGCCCCCGCACCAGGAAGAAACGCTCCGCGAGGCCGTCGCCGCCGGCGCCGCCGCGGCGCCCCCAGCGGCCGCGTCCCGCGAAGGCCCCGCGCGCCGCGGCGGCGACGCCCCGCTCCGCGAGGCGCTCGCCTTCGCGGGAGAGCTCGCCTGCGGGCTCCTGCGCCCGGCGTGGTTCCGCATCGGGGCCTTTTCCCGCGCCTTCGCCGCGGCCGGCCCCGGCGCCACGTGCGTGACCGCCACCATCGGCCTCCTGCTCGGGCTCGTCCTCGCCTTCGAATCCGCCGCTCCGCTGAAGCTCTTCGGCGCCGAAATCTACGTCGCCAACCTCGTGGGCGTCGCGGTCGTGCGCGAGCTCGCCGTGCTCGTCGCCGCAATCGTGATGTCCGGCCGCACGGCTTCCGCGTTCGCGGCCGAACTCGGCACGATGGGAACGGAGGAGGAGATCGACGCCCTGCGCGTCCTCGGCATCCCGCCCGTGCGCTACCTCGCCGCCCCGCGCGTCGCCGCCGCCGCCCTCGCGATGCCTCCGCTCTCCCTCGTCGCCGGACTTTTCGCGCTCCTCGGCGGCGGTCTCGTTCTCTCCGCGATGGGGTACGGGTGGTCGGCGTTCTGGTCGTACGCGCTGTCGTTCAGCCGCCCCTCCGACGTCGCGGTCGGCGCCGTGAAGGCCGTCGTGTTCGGCCTGCTCGTCGGCGCCGTGGGATGCCACTGCGGGCTCTCGGCCGGCGCCGGGTCCGACGCCGTCGGCCGCGCGGTCACGCGCGCCGTCGTCTTCTCGATCGTCGCCGTCGCGCTCGCGGACGGCGTCTTCGCCGTGCTTCTCCAGCTCCACGGGATCTAGGGCCATGGGATTTTTCGGGAAATGGCGCCGCCAAGGCGAAACCGGCCGGCCGGAAAGGGCGGGCGGGACCGCCGCGACGAACGGAACCGGCCCGGCCGGCGCGCCCCGCCCCGCCGGCCCGGCCGCGCTCGAGGCGCGCGGCCTTTCGGTCGGATACGGCGGACGCCCCGTGGTCTCGGACATCGACTTCGCGGTGGCTCCCGGCGAAATCTTCGCCGTCGTCGGCGGTTCCGGATGCGGCAAAAGCACGCTTCTGCGGACGCTGGAAGGCCTGCTTCCGCCCCTTGCGGGAGAGGTGCGCGTCGCGGGCGCGCCGTTCGCCGAGGCCGGCGCAGAACCCGACGAGGAGGAGCGCTCGCGCCGCCTGCGGCGCGTCGGCGCGCTCTTCCAGGGCGGCGCGCTCTTCGGCTCGATGACGCTTCTCGAAAACGTCGGGCTTCCCCTTCGCGAATTCACGGACCTGCCGGACGAACTCGTCGAGGAGACCGCGCGGCTCCGGCTCGCGCAGGTCGGCCTCGCCGCGGCCGCCGGGAAATACCCCTCCGAGATCAGCGGCGGCATGGCCAAGCGCGCCGGCCTCGCGCGGGCGCTCGCGCTCGATCCCGCGATCCTGCTGCTCGACGAACCTTCCGCCGGCCTCGATCCCGTGACGAGCGCCGGCCTCGATTCGCTCGTGCTCCGCCTCCGCGACGAATGCGGCACCGCGGTCGTGCTCGTGTCGCACGAGCTGCCCAGCCTGCTCGCCGTCGCGGACCGCGCCGTCTACCTCTCGGCCGCGAAGGGGCGTCCGCTTGAAACCGGACGCCCGCGCGAAATGCGCGACGCGAGCCCGCACCCCGAAATCCGCGCCTTCTTCCGGCGCCAGTCCGCGGCGGCGACCGCCGCCGCGGCGACAGGAGACAACGCAACATGAACGCTTCCCGTGCCGTCCGCAACGGCGTTTTCGTGGCGCTGGCCGCCGTGCTCGCGGTCGCGCTTCTCGTCGCGCTCGGGCTCTTCGGACGCGATCGCGATTCGAAGCGCTTCGAGACGTATCTGGAGGAATCCGCGCAGGGTCTCTCCCAGGGCGCGACCGTGCGCTTCCGCGGCGTCCCGGTGGGCAAGGTCGAATCGCTCTCCTTCGCGTGGTCGAAATACCGCGTGCCCAAGACCGACGAAGGCATGCGCCAGGGGCGCTACACGCGCGTCGTCTTCACGGTCCGGCGCGAATTCCTTCCGGACGACGGCGACGACCTCGCCGCGCTCTCCCGCTTCGTCTCGCACGGTCTTCGCGTGTTCATCCGCAACCAGGGCATCACCGGACTGCGCTACCTCGATCTGGACGTGGCCGGCCCGAACGCCGCCTCGCGCGACCTGCCCGTCTCCTGGAAGCCCGAAAACTTCTACATCCCCGCGGCGCCGAGCCTCGGCAAGACCTTCCAGTCGCTCCTCGAATCCGTCGGCGCCCAGCTCTCCGGCGTCGATTTCCGCGCTTCGCTCGACCACGTCGCGGCCCTCGTCTCCAACGCCGACGCCGCCGTCGGCGCCGTCCGGCTCGCCTTCGAGGAGCAGGCTCCCGCCTTCGAGCAGACCATGGTTTCCCTGCGCAACGCTTCCGACGCCCTCGAATCGCTCGCGGAGCGCCTGCGCGACGATCCCGGGCTCCTCCTGCGCGCTCCCGACGACGAATAGGCGAAAGAGCGGCCCGGGCCGCGAAATACGTGAAAAAAAAAACGGGGGACAGACCCCGAAAACGGGGGACAGACCCCGGAAAAGCAGAGGGACAGACCCCGAAACCCCAAGAACCCAAAGGGACAGACCCATGAACCGCAACCTGGAAAACGCGCTTTCGACCTCCTCCCGGGCCGCGCTCTGCGCCGCCGCGGCCGTCCTGCTTTCCGGGTGCCTCTTTCCCGGCGGCACCCGCAAGACCTATCTCGCCGAATGGCGCGGCGCACCGTCCGCCGCGGTCAAGCCCGCGCCGGACGGAGCGCTCCTCCCCGCCGTGCGCGTCGGGCCGTTCGTCGCGGTCGAGCCGTACGCCTCCGCGCGGATGCTCGTGTGGGAGGAGGCGACGGGCCGCCTCCACGGCACCAGGGATTCGCAGTTCGCCGCCCCTCCGGCGGTGACCGTCCAGGCCGCCGTGCTCCGGGCCCTCTCCGGCAGCGGCGCGTTCGAATCCGTTTCCGATTCCGCGCTTGCGGCCTCCGGCGGCGCCGCGCTCCGCGGCTGCGTGGAATGCGCCCGCCTCGAAAAACGCGCGGACGGGACGTTCGCGTACGCAATGCGCGTGTCGTTTGGCTGGCGCGAAAACGCCTCGTCGCCGCCACGCTTCGCCGTTTGCGAAGCCTCCGTTCCCGCCGCTTCGGCCAAGCCTTCCGATCAGGCCCGCGCGGCGTCCGCCGCCGCCGGCGAAATCGCCGGAAAGATCCTTTCGGCCTTCTTGCAATGACGTTTCCCCTCGTTCTCGCTTCGGCTTCCGCCCGCCGCGCGGCGATCCTCCGCGCCATGGGCGCGCGCTTCGAAGTCCGGCCGGCCGAAGCCGGCGAACCGCGCACCGCCGATCCCGTCGAATCCGCCGTCCTCGCGGCGCGCGCCAAGCACGACGCCGCCCGCGCCGACACCCGCAACGCCGGCGCGGCCGTCCTCGCGTCCGACACGCTCGTGAGCTGCGCCGGACGCGTTCTCGGCAAGCCGGCGGACGCGAAGGACGCGATCGACACCCTGATGCTCCTTTCCGGACGCGTCCACCACGTCCACACCGCCGTCGCGGTCTCGGCCCCCGGCGACGCCGCCCCCGACGTGTTCGTCGAAACCGCCGCCGTGCGCTTCCGCCCCTTTTCGCGGGACCAGGCGGAGGCGTACTTCCGCGTCGCCCGGACGCTCGACCGCGCCGGCGCGTACGACATCGACGCGCACGGCGAGCGCCTGGTCGAACGCCTCGTCGGCGCCCGCTCCTGCGTCATGGGCCTCCCCGCCGCGCCGGTCCGCGCCTGGCTTCTCGCGCACGGCCTTCCCGCTCCCTTTCCCTTCGACGAATCGTTTCCGCCCCGCGCCGCCGCGTCCGGAAACGCCGCGGGAGACGCCGCCGCGCGCTCCGTCGAAGACGTCCTCGCGGACGCCCTCCGCCGCGTTTCCTCGGAGATCGCGCCGGACGTGGCGCGCGCGCTCGAAAACGCGCGGCTCGCCGAAGCGCCGGGATCGCCCGCCGCCGCCGCGCTCGGGACGATCCTCGAAAACGTCCGCATGGCGCGGGAGGGGAGCGTCCCCGCATGTCAGGACACCGGCTGGCCGACGTTCTGGTTCGACGTGCCGGACGGCACGCCGGTTTCCCCGCTCCGCGAAGCGGCGCTCGCCGCCGTCCGCCGCGCCACCGCGGCGGGGTTTCTCCGCCTCAACGCGATCGCCGTGCCCGGCGGCGCGCAGCGCGGCGACAACGTCGGCGACGGCACGCCGGCGATCCACTTCCGCTTCGGCGCGCCCGGATCGGCCCCCCGCGCGACGATCGCGCTCAAGGGCGGCGGCAGCGAGAACCAGAGCCGGCAGTATTCGCTTCCGGACGCTTCGCTCGGCGCCGGCCGCGACCTCGAAGGCGTGCGCAAATGCCTGCTCGACGCCGTCTGGCGCGCGCAGGGCGGAGGGTGCGCGCCGGGCGTCCTCGGCGTCTGCATCGGCGGCGACCGCGCCGGAGGCTACGCCCGCGCGAAAGAGCAGCTCCTGCGCGATCTCGGCGACGCGTCGCCCGACCCCGCGCTTGCCGCGCTCGAAGCGCGCGTCCTCGCGGAAGCGAACGCACTCGGCGTCGGCCCGATGGGCCTCGGCGGCCGCACGACCCTCCTCGGCGTCAAGATCGCCACCATGGACCGCCTCCCCGCAAGCTACTTCGTCACCGTGGCCTACAACTGCTGGGCTCTCCGCCGCGTGTCCGTTCCCCTCGACTAGCGAATTCCGAATCCCGAATCCCGAGGAGGGGGCGGAAAATCGCCCGGACCGGACTCTGCCGGGTTTCGGGGTTCGGGATTCGGATTTCGCGGGGGGCGGCGCGAATGGAGAGAAGGCGAACTAGGCGCGGCGGCGGCGGAAGATCAGCGCCGCCCCGGAGAGGATCATCAGCGTGCCGGTCGCCGGTTCGGGGACGGCGGAGATGGGCTGCCAGTTGGTGCCGACATTGCCGACTCGTAGCGTAGTGGCACCCGATTTTCCAAGTGTGACTTCTATCGGAGTGCTTGTCGTCACCAAGAAATTCGACGCATTCTCATACGATGTCGCGTCAAAGATGACCACTATCGCCGTTGCCGTCTCGCCCTGGCTCCAATTGGTTCCATGGACGCCTGTCTGCCCTGATATGGCACCATTTCCTGCGTTCACTTGATGATAGGCCACATAATCGGAAATGTCACCACGTTCCCGAATCAACCCGACAATGTCGTCCAGGCTTATCAACTGAAACGCATTTTTCCAAGTCTCGTTGGCCGAATTGATTTCGGAAAAAAACAGATATGCAGAGACTGTTCCCGGACTTGCCAGATTGACAGGATCGTCAACGGGAAGTTTGATGTTGTTCATGGTCCACGACAAACTGGTAGCGCGAGAACTGGCCAGAAAACCGAAACCGACAAGTAAAATCAAGCGAAGCGTATGCATTTCATCAATTAAATCACATCATGGATTGTCCGTTGAAATCCTGACTTCAACACCATCATCAGCCGATTCGAGAACGAAGCCCTGTCCGGGCGACAGCACAAAGTCGACCAAATCACCGGTTTCCTCGTCCACCCACCCGGAAACTTTCCCGCTGGACGTCCATTCGGCCGGCCACCAGAAAAATTGCAAGATTGCCTCGCACTCTTCATCCCAAATCTGGATACTGTCGATTCCCGTCGCTTCGTCATCGGGGATGGCAGGACGAATGCTTTGGACATTCAACTCGACAGCATACGGATTACCAAGGGCTGCATATCCTGAATCCGCAACTACGACGACATCATCGAATGACACTTCACCATGGATCGTCATGGTCGTGTCATCGGCGCTTTCGGCAAGGACGCCGCGGCCGCGCCCAATGGAAACGGATTCGGCGGGATCGGAGGTGCTTTCGTCAATCCATCCGGTTTTTTCGCCGCTTGCCGTCCATTCGGCGGGGAACCAATAGTGCTGGGTATCGGCCTCCAATTCGCTGTCGAGGAACTGGATATTGTCAATACCCGTGGCATCTTCGTCGGCGACGCCGAGCCGGAGCGACTGGATGCCGATCGAATCGGAGCCGATTTCGGTGAACTGCGGGGCGACGAGGTTGAAGCCGGCGACGAGGTCGAGCTGCTGGTAGCCGACTTCGTTGACGGTCGCGATGGCGGAGACGGCACCGGTCTTGTCGCACGGCTCGACGAGGACGCGCAGGAAGAGATCGGTCGGGTAGGCGGTTTCAGGCGCGAGGCCGAAGCGGATCCTGTTCGTTTCACCGGCGGAAGCGGCGGGAAGGACGACGGGGGCGATGGGAATCTCCTTGCGGCAGGAACCGGCCGTCGCGACGGCGGGGGCGCGGGGATCGTCCGAGAGGAGCGCCCAGATCTTGCGGTCGGAGGCGTCGAGCGAGGTTTCGGCCCAGGTCTTGAAATCGACGCCCTCCTTGAGCGTGACGGAGAACTCGACGATCCACTCGGCGCCGGTGGCGGCGGCCTCCTCGGCGGAGGCGCGGCGCCAGACGTCGATCCGGGCGGGCTCGGCGGCCGAGGCGTCGATCTGCTCGGCGCCGCCGCGCGGCAGCTCGCTGCCGTCCACGCCGTCGATGAGGGCGACGTAGAGCGGATCCTTCTCGTCGGCGCTGTGGCGCACAATCACGCCGACGAGCGCCGCCGCGCCTTTGCCGGGCGCGTTGCCGGCGTCGGCATCTTCGTCCGCGCCGTTGCCGCCGATGAGGGGGCCGGGGCCGATGACGGTGCATTCCGTCGCGCCGTGGACGACGAGCGCGGGGCGGCCGTCCGGCGACGCGGGGGTACCGTCCGCGCCGGCGATGTGCCAGTTGTCGAGCCAGATGACGGCGTTCGTCACGAAGGCGGGGATCGTGAGGGTGCCGGAAACGTCGTTCGTCGCGACGAAGCGGACGCTCGCAAGACCATCGGCGGCGCGGATCGCCTCCAGCACGGCGTCGAGACCGGTGTCGGGCAGGTACACGATCCAGGGATGCTCGACGGAGCTGCGGGCGACAACGCCGTCCTTGCCGTCGATGTAGCGGCCGCCGTTGTCCGTCGTGCGCACTGCCTCTGCGGGTTCGACGGCGCCGGCACCCTTGCCGGGGGCGTGGTTCGGGTCGATGGAGTTGCCGCCGTCGCCGCCGATCACCGTGGCGGCGTCCGCCAGGACCGGGCCGGCGAATCCGTCCGGTGCGGAGACGCCGGGCAGGCCGTCCGTCGCAAGGGCGGATGCGGTTTCGTCCGCGCCGCGACCGCCGACGACCTTGCCCGGTCCCTTGAGCACGAGCGAAACGTCGACGCTGCCGAGCGCAAGGGCGGCTTCGCCCGGATCGGCTGTCATGTCGTGGGCGTCGAGGTCGATGGAAAGCGTCTTCACGCACGTGGGCACCGTCACACCGCCTTCGATCGCGCCGGTGAGGCGGATCGGCGCATTCGTCGCGGCGACGCCGGAATCGACGAACGACTGCATGAGGGCGTCGAACTCGGCCTTATTCGCGACGAGCCAGCAGCCGTCCTCGCCGTTGCGGAGGCCAACGGTGTCGGCCACAACGCCGTCCGGCGGCTCCTTGCCGCCGAGCAGGATCGGGACGCCGCCGCGGCCGGGTTCGACCATCGGATCGATCGAGTCGGCGCCGCGACCGCCCCAGAGCGAGCCGGTGCCGACGACCGTGAGATCCGTCGCGGCCGTGGCGACGAGCGCCGGCATTCCGGTATCGCCGTAGCCGGACGCCGCCGTGCCGATCATGGTATAGCCGGAGAGATCCACGACGGCGTTCGTGACGGAGGCGGGGATCGAGACCGTACCGTTCACGGAGTTGGTGAGGACGAAGCGGATGCAGGAAGCGCCGCCGTCGATTTCGGCGAGAGAGGCACAGGTCGCGGCAAGGTCGGGATCGGGCAGATAGACGATCCACGGATATTGGGCCGTGGAACCGGCGCGCTCGCCGCTGCGGCCGTTCTGGAACGATCCGCCGTCGAGCGCGAGGCGCTCGGCCGCGGCGGGTAGCACGGGCGCACCGCCGCTGCCGGGCAGGTGGTTCGGATCCGTGGCGTTGCCGCCGTTGCCGCCGATGACGGACACGCCGGAGGCGACGACCGGGCCGGCGAATCCGGCCGGGGCGGAAACGGCGGGGTAGCCCGCTTCGGCGAGCGCAAGCGCGGTTTCGTCCGCGCCACGGCCGCCGACGACGCTGCCGCCCTTGTCGCTCGAAAGCGAGAGCGCGGTCGCAGGCGAAGAGAGGGCAATCGCGCTTTCGCCGCCGGCGGCGACCATGACGTGGCCGTCGAGGTCGATTGAAAGAGCCTTCACGCAGGCCGGCACGACGACGCCGCCCGCGATGTCGCCCACGAGGCGGATCGCGGCATTCGTCGCGGCGGCGCCGGAGGCGGCGAACGACTGCATGAGGGCGTCGAATTCCGCCTTGTCGGCGACGAGCCAGACGCCGTCCTTGCCGTTTTCGACGACCGCGCTGGCGTCCGTCACGGCGAGAGAGGCGGCACCGGAAACCGGAGACGCACCGCGGCCGGGCTCGACGGCCGGATCGTCCGAGTCGGCACCGTCGCCGCCACGGATGGTGCCGTTGCCTTCGACGACGAGCGTCGTGTTCGCGCCTTCGACGACGATCGCAGGGCGGCCGGACTCGCCGTTCGCGGCGCCGGACGCGCCCTGCATGACGTAGCCGTTCATGAGCGTGAGGACGGCGTTCGTCACGTTGGCCGGGATGGTGAAGGTCCCGGACATGTCGTTCGTGAGGATGAACTGGACGCAGGAATACGGCTCGCCCAGGGCGGCGGGGGTGAGAAGCGCCTCGATGCCGTCCTGCGGAATTTCGAAGATGCGCGGGAAGGATGCCGTGGAAGGCGCGGGATGCCCGTCTTCGCCGGGTTCGACGCGGCCTCCGAGTTCGGAAACCGCCGGGCCGCGAACGCCGGTCATGCCGCCGCCGCCCTTGCCCGGGTCGTGGAGCGGGTCGATGGCGTCGCCGCCGCGGCCGCCCTTCACGAGCACCTCGTCGCCGATCGTCACGTTGCCGGTGCGCCGGGCGGGCAGTTCGAGGCCGAGTGCGCCGTCCTCCGCGTAGGCGCTTTCGGTCTCGTCCGCGCCGTCGCCGCCGAGGACCGAGCCTGGGCCGACGAGCGAAATGTCCGTCGCCGCGCCTTCGACGCGGATGCCGGGCTCGCCGTCGCCGCCAGAAATCGTGAACGACTCCAGTTCGACCGTGGCGTTCGTGACGGAAGTTGGGATGACGAGCGTGCCGGAAACGTCATTCGTCGCGATGAAGCGGACGCAGGAGAAGCCGCCCTCGGCCGCCGCGATGTCCGCAAGGACCTGCGACAGGTCGGCCTCGGGGAGATAAACGATCCACGGGTGGGAGACGGTGGAAACGCGCGTCTTCTTGCCGTCCTTGCCGTCGATGTAGCGGCCGCCGTTGTCAGCACCGCGCGCCACGGTTGCCGGGGCGAGTGCAGGAGCGCCCTTTCCGGCGTCGTGGTTCGGGTCGATGGAGTTGCCGCCGTCGCCGCCGATCACCGTCGCGGCGTCGGCGAGGACGGAACCCGTGAAACCGTCCGGGACGGAAACGCCCGGAGCGCCGTCCGTCGCAACGGCGAAGTCGGTTTCGTCGGCGCCGTTGCCGCCGACCACCTTGCCCGGTCCGACGAGCGTGAGTGCGGTGTCCGCACCGGAGATCGCAAGCGCGGTTTCGCCAGCGTCGCCGGTCATGTCGTTCTGGTCGAGGTCGATCGAGATCGTTTTCACGCACGCGGGCACCGTCACGCCGCCCTCGATGTCGCCCGTGAGGCGGATCGGGGCGTTCGTCGCGGAGACACCGGAATCGACGAACGACTGCATGAGAGCGTCGAACTCGTCCTTGTCCGCGACGAGCCAGCAGCCGTTGGTGCCGGAGCGGACGGAGATCGAGGGGGCGACAAGGCCGTCCGGAGCGGGCGCGCCGCCGATGGAAAGACCGCCGCCGCCGCGACCGGGCTCAACCATCGGATCGACCGAATCGGAGCCGCGACCGCCCCAGAGCGAGCCGGAACCGACGACGCGGATGTCGATGCCCGCCGGGGCCTCGATCGCTGCGCGGCCGCCCGCGCCAGCCGTGCCGGAGGCGTCCGTCCCGACGATGGAGTAGGAGCCGATATCGACCGTGGCGTTGGTGACGCAGGCGGGAATCGAAACCGTGGAAGCGATGGAGTTGGTGAGAACGAACCGGACGCACGAGAAGCCGCCGTCGATGGCCGCAAGGGCGGCGCAGGTCGCTTCAAGGTTGGAATCGGGCAGATAGACAATCCAAGGATTCTCGGCCGTCGAACCGGAGCCCGTGCCGTCCGTGCCGTCCACGAACGCACCGCCGCGCACCTCGACCTTCGAGGCGGTGTCGGGGCCGACCGCCGTCGCGCCCTTGCCCGGCGAGCGGTTGGGATTCACGGAGTCGCCGCCGTCGCCGCCGCGCACTTCAACGCCGTCGGTCGTCACGGAGCCGGCGAAATCCTCGGGCACGGAGACCGCCGGAGCGCCGTCGGTCGCGAAAGTCGCGCCGGATTCGTCGTAGCCGTCGCCGCCGCGGACGGAGCCGGGCGTGGCGGTTTCATCGACGATCCGAAGTTCAAGCACGCGGTTTTCAACCACGATCGCGGGCTTGTCCCCAGCGCCGGCGATCGAGAAGCCGCCGAGGTCGATCACGGCGTTCGTGACGGAAGCGGGGATGGCAAACGGACCGGAAACGTCGTTCGTCGCGACGAAGCGGATGCAGGAGGCGTCCTCCAGCGCGAGCAGCGCGGCGATGCGGGAGGCCACGTCGAGCGCCGGAATCTGGATGACGAGCGGGCGCTCCACCGACGTGCCGGCCGGAGAGCCGTCGTCGCCGGGCAGGTACTCGCCGCCATTGTCGGAAAGGGGCGAAGGCGCGTCCGTCGCCGCGCCGCCCTTGCCGGGCGCGTGGTTCGGATCGAGGGCGTTGCCGCCGCGCCCGCCCTTCACGGTGACGCCGTCCGCGAGGAGAGAGCCGGTGAAGCCGTCCGGAGTCGAAATCGCGGGAGCGCCGTCTTCGGCGAGCGTGGAGGCGGTTTCGTCCGCGCCGCGGCCGCCGAGGATCGTGCCGCCGCTCTCGCCGCCGACGAGCGCGAGCTTGAGGTCGCCGCCTTCGATCGAAATGGCGGGTTCGCCGGCGTCGGCCAGGAGCTTGAAGCCGTTCATCTCGACCCGGAGCGACGAGACGCAGTCCGGGATGCGGACGCCGCCGTTGAGGTCGCCGCAGATGCGGATCGTGGCGTTGGTCGTGTCGCCGGACGCCTCGAAAATGGACATGAGATCGTTGAACTCGACGCTGCCGTAGGCGAGGAACACGCCCGTGGTGCCGTCCGTGAGCGAAACGGTTTCGTCGGCAGAGACCGGACCCGCGACCGCCGGCGCGCCGTAGCCGAGAATGAAGGTCGGCGAACCACCGTTGCCGCCGTTGCCGCCGGTGACGGCTCCGGGGCCGACGAGCTTGAGAGCAGTGCCGGACGGGTCGGAAAGCGTGATCGCAGGAACGCCGTTGTCGCCGTTGTCGGCACCGTTCTCGCCGGTCATCGAACGGTCGTTGAGGCGGATTTCGAGT
Source organism: uncultured Verrucomicrobiota bacterium (assembly GCA_946534105.1). Lineage (GTDB taxonomy): Bacteria > Verrucomicrobiota > Kiritimatiellia > RFP12 > UBA3636 > UBA3636. The sequence continues at coordinate 10,409 of CAMNCG010000025.1, read as the reverse complement.
GACTTCACGCAGTCCGGAACTGCGACGCCGCCGTCGATGTCGCCGCCGAGGCGGACGATGGCGTTAGTGGGAACGCCGGCTGCGGCGAAGGCGTCCATGAGGGCGTCGAACTCGGCCTTGTCGATGACGATGTACACGCCGGGATCGCCGTTTTCGAGCGTGACGTCGTCCGCGACGGAGAACGCGCCTGCGGCATCGACCGCGAGACCGCCTGCACCAGGGGCGACGAGCGGGTCGGTCGAATCGGCGCCGTCGCCGCCACGCAGCGTTCCGGGACCGACGACGGAGAGTTCGGTTGCCGCCGTGGCGACGAGCGCCGGGCCGCCGCTCTCGCCTTCGGTCATGGCCTGGACGCCGGCGATCTCGTGGCCCTGAAGCCACAGCACGGCATTCGTCACGGAGGCCGGTATCGAGAGCGGACCGGTAAAGTCGTTGGTGGCGACGAAGCGGACGCACGAGCCGTCCTCGCGCTCCAGGAACGTGGCGAGAAGTTCGGCAAGGCCGTCTTGCGGGACGTTGACAACCCACGGGTGAGGAATCGAGGAGGCAGCGTAGGCACCGTCCTCGCCGTGGAAGAACGAGATGGCGCGGGCGAGCGCCTGCTGCGCACTCGACTCCGTCGTGGGAGCGCCGCCCTTGCCGGGTTCGCTCATCGGGTCGATGGCATCGCCGCCGCGGCCGCCGACGATCGTCGCGCCGGAGGCGGAAACCGTGCCGGTGAAGCCGACGGGCAGGCGAACCGCCGCCGTGCCGTCTTCGGCCGGGGTCGTATCCGTCTCGTCCGCGCCGCGTCCGCCGACAACAGACCCCGGCGTGTCCGTTTCGTCCACGAAGCGCAGTTCGGTTTCCGTGCCTTCGACGACGACCGCGAACTCGCCCTGCGGCGCGACGATCGAGAAGCCGGAAAGATCGACGACGGCGTTTGTCACATAGGCCGGGATCGAGAACGGGCCGGCGACGTCGTTCGTCGCGACGAAGCGGACGTTCATCCGAGGCTCGCGGAGGGCGATTTCGTCGAGAACGGCGCGGAGGCCGTCATCAGGGATGTAGAAGATCCAGGGGTGATCGGCGGTCGAATCGACGTTCGCGCCGTCGTCGCCCGGACGGAACGAGCCGCCGTTCGCAACGCGCTCGCGCGACTCGGCGTTCGTCGCCGCGCTGCCGCGCCCGGGCGCGTTCTGCGGCGAAAGGGCGTCGCCGCCGTTGCCGCCGCGCACCGCCACGCCGTCGGCGAGGAGCGTGCCGACGAAGCCATCCGGCGTCGCGACCGCCGGAGCGCCGTCCTGCGCGAGCGCGGTGTCCGTTTCGGCCGCGCCGTCGCCGCCGCGCACCGTGCCGGGCGCTTCGCCTTCGTCAAAGAACGCAAGGGATGTTGAGACGCCTTCGAGCGTCAACGCGGTCTGGCCTTCGCCGCCGCGAATGTCGTGGCCGTCAAGGTCGATCCGGAGGGAGGACACGCAGGCGGGAACCACGACGTCGCCCACGACCTCGCCCGTGAGGCGGACGCTCACGTTCGTCGCAACGCCAAGGACGCCGAACTGCGCCATGAGAGCGTCGAACTCGGCCTCGTCGGCGACGAGATAGACGCCGTTTTCGCCGTTGCGGATCTCGACACCGGGGCCGATCGACGCCTCGGCCGCGACGGCCGGAGCGCCAAAGCCGGGTACCAGATAGGGGTTGTCGGAGTCCGCGCCGTTGCCGCCGCGCACGGTGCCGGGCCCGACGAGCGAAAGCACGGTGTTGGTGGAGGCGAGCATGAGCGCCGCGCCGCCGCGCTCGCCGTTGGAGGAGCCGTCGGTGCCTTCGAGCGTGAAGGACATGAGCTCGATGACGGCGTTCGTGACGGATGCCGGGACGGTGAAGCCGCCGGCGATGCCGTTCGTCATGACGAACCGGACGCACGACGCCTCTTCGTGGGCGAGGAACGCCGCCACGCGGTCTTCAAGGCCGTCCACCGGGATGTAGAGCACCCAGGGCTGCGGAATCGAAGATCGCGCCCAGTCGCCGTCAGGGCCGTCGAGGAACGCGCCGGCGTTCTCGGTGGCGAGAGCGCCGTCCGGGACGTCCGCCGCGGCCGCGCCGCCCTTGCCGGGCTCGTGCTCGAGAATCGTCGCGTTGCCGCCCTTGCCGCCATAGACGAACACGCCGCGCGCGGTGACTACGCCCTCGTAGCCGTCGGGGACGAGAATCGCGTGGCCGCCGCGACCGGGCGCGGAAGAGGCGGTCTCCTCGGCGCCTTGGCCGCCGTAGAGAGCGCCGGCGCCGGTGCCGGAAGAATCGGTGAAGAGAACGTCCGTGGCGGTGCCTTCCACGACGACGGTCGTGCCGCCCGGGGCGCCGCCCGTTCCGGTCGGGCCGGAGACAACGAAGCCGCCCATGTCGAAGACGCACTCCACGACGCTCGGCGGGATCGAGACCGTGAAGCCGGAGACGTCGTTTGTGGCGACGATGCGGATCCAGGAATTGGTCTGGTCCCAGCGCGTGGCTTCTTCTTCGATGAAGGTCGCGATCCGACCCTGGAGAGAGCCGTCGGGGATGTAGAACACCATCGGGTGCGCAGCGCTGCTGGGCGCGCTCGAACCGTCAACGCCCTGGAGGAACTGCCCATCGTCCTCCTCGCGCCAACGGCCAGACGCGGCGTTGGTACCCGGACCGCCCTTGCCCGGCGCCCACGTCGGGCCGAGCGCATCGCCGCCCTTGCCGCCCTGGACCGTGACGGAGCCGCCCGCGATGACCGTGCCGGCATAGCCGTCCGGCACCAGAACGCCCGCCGCGCCATCCGTCGCCAAATCGCCGGCATCCGTTTCCATGCTGCCGTTGCCGCCGGAAACGAAGCCCTGGCCAACGAGCGTGAGGTCGGTCGCGGTGCCGAGGAGCGCGATCGCCGGCTCGTTGTCGTCGCCGAACATCATCTGGTTGTCGGCGAGTTCGATGACGAGGCTGGTCACGCAATCGGGGATCGTGACGCCGCCGGCGATCATGCCGACGACGCGGATCGCGGCGTTGGTCGGGACCGCAGCCGTCGCGAAGGCGTCCATTACGGCGTCGAACTCCGCCTTGTCCTTGACGACGTACACGCCATTTTCGCCGTGTTCGACCGTGGCGGAGGAGTCCGCCTTCACGGGTCCCGCGACGGCCGGTGCGCCAAAGCCCGGAACGTCGGTCGTCACGGTGTCCGCGCCGTCGCCGCCGCGCAGAAGGCCGGGGCCGACGACGGAAAGCTCGGTCGCCGGGTTCTCGAACGCGACGGCGGACTGACCGTCTTCGCCGTTCGCGACGCCGTCGGCGCCGACGATGGAGTGCCCGCCGAGGTCGAGCACGGCGTTCGTGACGGACGCGGCGACGGTAAAGGTGCCCGCGATGTCGTTCGTGAGGACGAACTTCACGCAAGAACCGTCCTCGCGTTCGAGGAACGAGGCGAGAAGCGCGTCGAGGCCGTCCTGCGGAATTTCGACGATCCACGGGTAGCGGATCGAGGAACGCGCGTACGCGCCGCGGCCGCCGCCCACGAAGTCGCCGCCGTCGATTTCGATCTCCGCAGCGGGCGCCGTCGTGGCCGCGACGCCGTATCCGGGTTCGTGGTTCGGGTCGATGCAGTCGCCGCCCTCGCCGCCCGTGACGACGACGCCGGAAGCGGTCGCGGTGCCGGAGAAGCCCTCGGACAAGAGAAGCGCCGGAGCGCCATCCGCCGCTGCTGCGGCGTCGGTCTCGGGCGCGCCCTTGCCGCCGAAGACGGCACCGGGCGTTCCGGTCGAATCGACGAAGGTCACGGCGGCGTTCGTGCAGGCGACCGCGACGGCCGGGAGGCCCTGCGGGGCGCGGAAATCGAAGCCTTCCAGCGCGAAGACCGCGTTGGTGACGAAGGCCGGAAGCGCCACGGACTGCGCGACCTGGGCGACCGAGACGAACCGAATGCACGATTCGCTCTCGCGGGCCTGGAAGCGGGCGAACTCGGTGTCGAGTCTGGAGTTCGGGAGCGTGACAATCCACGGATGTGCAACGGTGGAGCCGGCGTAGGCACCGTCCGTTCCGCGCGGGAAGGAGCCGCTGTTTACGGCGGAGAGACGCGCCGCCGGGGCGTCCGTCGCGACGGAGCCCTTGCCGGGCTCGCTGTTCGGGTCGATGCAGTCGCCGCCGTCGCCGCCGGCGACCTCAACCTCGTCGGCCACGACCGTGCCGGAGAAGCCGGCGGGGATGGAAACCGCGATCGCGCCGTCGGTGGCGGCGTCGCCCGCTTCCGTTTCGTCGGTGCCGCGGCCGCCCTTCACGGACCCCTTCACCGGGTTTTCGTCGAAGAAGCGGACGGTAGAAACCGCGTTGGAGACGGTGACGGCCGGGGTGCGGGCGTCGCCGGACATGAGGTGGCCGTTGAGGTTGATCGACACCTCTTCGAGAATTTCGGCGAGATAGACGGAACCCTCGATGTCGCCGTCGAGGAGGATTTCGGCGGACGGATTGCGCGTCGCCTGGAGCAGATCCATGAGCGCCTGGAACTCGGCGCGGTTCTTCACAATGAAGACGCCGTTCTTGCCGTGGATCATACGAACGGTGGAGTGGCGCGTGTAGTCCGCGCCTTCGACGGCGTCGCCAGAGGCGGCGACGACCGCCGCGGCGCCGATGCCGACGGGAACCGACGGATTCGTGGAGCCGACGCCGTCGCCGCCCTTGACGACGCCCGTGCCGGTGAAGGACACCACAGTCGCGGGATCGGCAATCGAGACCGCCGCGACGCCGTTGTCGCCCTCGCTTGCGCCGTCCGGGCCGGCGATCATGCGGCCTTCCATCGCGAAGACCGCGTTGGTGATCGAGGCCGGAATCGCGACGGTCGGGTCCGGATAGACGCCCGTCACGTCGTTCGTGAGGACGAACTTCACGCAGGAGGCAAGTTCGCCGGAAAGGGTCGGATCGAAGGAAGAGAGCCAGTTCGGATCGGGCAGATTCACGATCCACGGATAACGGATCGAAGACTTGGCCCAGAGGCCGTCGTCGCCGCGCTCCACGACTCCGCCCGTCGCGGTCGCCGCAGCGATGGCGGGACCCCAAGCGGCGGAGGATGCGTCCGGAGAAGCGGTGGCGACACCTTCGGCGCCAAGGCCGGGCGCGTGGTTCGGATCGATGGCGTCGCCGCCGTTGCCGCCGCGCACGAGAGCGGAGGACTGGACACATGCGGTGCCGACGAAGTTCGTCGCCATGACAAACGCCGGAACGCCGCCTTGGGCGAGCGCGGCATCCGTTTCGTCCGCGCCGCGGCCGCCGATGACGGAGCCGGGACCGTTCACGACAAGCGCGACGTTCGTGGCGGCGACGGTGAAGGCCGGCTGCCCGGTCGGAGCGGAGACGGTCCAGCCGTCGAGATCGAGCGTGAGGCCGATGACGGTATCCGGGACGGCAAGCGGTCCCGTGACGGCGTTCGTCGCGACGAGGCGGACGAACGATCCGGTCGGGCAGAGCGCCATCGCGTGGTCGAAGTCGGCGTGCGGGATGTAGAGAACGTAGGGATCGTCCGCCGTCGAGGGAACCATCGAGCCGTCGCGGCCGCGGAGGATTTCGACGTATTCCGGATCGGCCGGGTCGGCAACGCTCTTCGCGGAGCCGGAAATCGCCTCCGAACCGACGCCCGGATCGATCGTGAGGTGGCGGGAATCGGCACCGTCGCCGCCGCGGACCGTGCCGGGGCCGACGAGCGAGCAGTCCGTCGCGGCGGGAACGACGAGCGCGAAACCGCCGTCCTCGCCTTCGGCGGCGCCGTCCGGGCCGTGCATCTCGAAGCCGCCGAGGTGGAAGACGGCGTTCGTCACGGTGGCCGGGAGCGCAAAGGTGCCTTCGACGGCGTTCGTGAGGACGAAGCGGACGCACGAGGCGCGTTCGCCGGAGAGCGTCATGTCGTAGGTGGACTGCCAGTTTTCGTCCGGCAGGTTCACGATCCACGGATACGGGATTGAGGACTTGGCCCACTTGCCGTCCGAGCCGTGCTCGAACTTGCAACCGGACGCGGCCGAGAGTGATGCGCCCGCCGCGTTCGTCGCTTCCGCGCCTTCGCCGGGCTTGTGCGCCGGATCGCGGCCGTCGCCGCCGTCGCCGCCAGAAACCGTGACGGCACCGGAAAGCGAAACCGTGCCCTCATAGCCGTCCACGACGGAAAGCGCCATGCTGCCGTTGCCCGCGAGGCCCGCGTCGCTTTCGTCGGAGCCGCGCCCGCCCTTGATCGTGCCGGGCCCCGTCACGAAGAGGTCGGTCTTGCGGCCGCGCAGCTCAAGCCCGAGGCAGTTCTCGCCGCCCAGGATGGAGAAGGAGTCGAGCGCAAGATGGACGGAGGCCGGGGCGGGCGGGAGCCACGCCACGCCGTTCGTCACGGGGCCGTCGAGGCGGATGTAGATGTCCTGGCCGGACATGACCGTGATCGTCTGCGCGACGCCGTTCCACTCGGCGAGGTTGCCGACGATGAACGGATCGCTCTCGGTGCCCGTGCCGCGCACGAAGAGCTTGAGATCGACCTCGAAGGAGCGCACTGCGGGATTCGTGACGCCGCCGAAGTCCGAGAGTCGCCACAGGCCGCCGTATTCGGGCATGAAGTCGAAAGAGCAGCCGTCGGTCTGGGTCGAGGTGTAGTCCACCTTCTTCACGACGCCCATCCATTCGTTCGACATGACGAGCTCGGAGGAGGCGAAGTGAAAGACCGGGTGGATGTCGGAAAGCGCCTGGACGACGCGCGGATCGACCGTGCGCGTGTCGAGCGGATAGGAGGAGTAGGTGTCCTCGCAGACCGGGAAGAACTCCTTCTGCGGCAGGAGGAACGTGCGATTCGTCACGGTCTGGCCATCGACGATGCGCTCGAGGTTCCAGAGGCCGCTCTTGTAGGTGCTGAAGCACTTCGTGCGGGCCGCGCTGCGGAAGCCGGTGAAGTCGGCGTAGATCTGGTGGCCGCTGTCCACGTGCGTCGCGAGGAATTCGTCCGCCGGGGCGCCGTGCCAGATCTGGAAGATTTCCTTGTCGATGTCGCCGATGACGCGCGGCTCGTCGGTGCGCGTGTCGAGGTCGAACCAGGAGAACGTGTTGGTGCAGACGGCGAAGTCCGGCCAGCCGGTGTCGGTGAGCAACAGGTTGCGGGCGTAGAACGGCGCGGCGTTCGTCGTGCCGAAGCCGGCGACGTCCTCGAGGTGCCAGAGGCCCGGACGGATGGAGGTGAAGCACGACTCGCACCCGTCGGTCGTCGTCGTCGCGTAGGAATTGGTGACCGCAAAACCGGACTCGTGGAGGGCGGTGATTCCGCTTCCGGCCTTGTGCCAGACCGGGAAGAGGTCGGTGCGCGGATTGACGATGAGAAGCGGATCGTCCGTGCGGGTGTCGAGCGGGAAGGTGGCGACGTCGGAGTAGAAGTTCGTCGAGACGGCGAGGTAGTCGCCCATGATCTGGACGTCGCGCATGAGCAGCAGCTCGCCGGAGGCGGACTCGAGCGTGCAGTGCCAGAGGCCGGGTCGCTTCGTCTGGAAGCAGGTCGAATTGCCGTTGTAGGTGCGCGACGAGAAGTCACCCTTGAGGACGTAGCCACTCTCGTGGATCGCGGTGAAGACCGAGTTGTTCGTGTACCAGGCGTAGCAGAGGTAAGGCTCGCGCAGGTCGGTGATGACGAGCGGGTTGTCGAGCCTGGCTTCAAGCGCGAAGGTCGCCTTGTCCTGCGAGAGGGCCGGGAAGTTCGTGTACACGCCGTCGATGACGACAGTGCGGGCCTTCACGACAACGCCGTTGGTGTCGGTAAGGGTGCATTTCCATTCGCCCGGACGCTTCGTCTGAAACACGGAGGAGCTGCCGTTCGTCGTCTTCGTGGAGAAATCGCCGACGAGCGTGTGGCCGCTCTCGTGCACTGCGGTGAAGACGGTGTTATTCGTGTACCAGGCGAAGCAGAGGTAGGGCTCGCGCAGGTCTTCGATGTGGAGGATTTCATCCGTGCGCCCCTCGAGCGCAAAGTGCGCGGTGTCCTCGTCGAGGAGCGTCACGGTGTTGGTGTAGTTGCCCGCGATGATGACCGTGCGCGCCTTCAGGACGATGCCGTTGGTGTCGGTAAGCGTGCATTTCCACTCGCCGGGGCGCTTCGTCTGGAAGATCGTCGATGCGCCGTCGGTCGTCTTCTCCGAGAAGTCGCCCGTGAGAGTGTGGCCGCTGATGTGGACGGCCTTGAAGATCGTCCCCGCGCGGTACCAGGCGTCGCAGAGATAGGGCTCGCGCAGGTCGCTGATGTAGAGCGGGTTGCCCTTGCGCGCCTCGAGCGCGAACGTGACGGTGTCCTCGTCGAGATAGCGGAACTCGACGTCCGGGACGACCAGCGTGCGGACGACGCTCGTGCCGTCGGCGTAGGTGATCGTAAGCGTCCAGGTGCCGGGGCGCATCGTCGCGAAGGCCGTGGTCTGGCCATTCGTGGTTTTGCCGACGAAAGACGCGGTGAGCGTCTGTCCCGACTGGTGGACGGCGGTGATCGTGGAACCGGCCTCGTACCACATCGGGGCATTGTAGTTCTCGCCCGGCGCCAGCAGGTGCGGATCCTCGAGGCTCGTGTCGATCGCGAACGTGAAGGTATCCTCGGACACCGCCTCGAAGGATCGAGCCGGAATCTTCACCTTGCGCACCTGCGAGGGGACGATACGGGTGTAGTTCGTGACGCAGGTGCCGTCCGAAAGGACCGTGACGTCGGGATTGGCCGAAATGTCGATCGACTTGTAAAGCGTGCAGGTCCACACGCCGGGGCGCATGGTGTCGAACCGGAGCGAATTGCCGGCCGTCGTCTTGAGGGCGTGGGACTCGACGAGCGTCTGCCCGCTCTGGTGGACGCACTCCACGATCGAGCTGGGGCTGTGCCAGATCATGCAGTGGTAGTTTTCGTCCGGCAGGTCGATGACGAGACGCCCCTCGGCGTCGTTGAGGCGCGTGTCGAACGCGAAGGAGGCGGTGTCTTCGGAAACCGGCTCGAAGAGGGAGTTGTCGCCGGGGAACTCCACAACGCGGCGCTCCACTTCGGAGTCGCCGACGGTCTGCGTGACCGTCCACTTGCCGGGGCGGCGGGTGCAGAACTCGCGCCCGTTGCCGGCCGTCGTGTTGCCGGACCAGTCGCCGACGAGCGTCGCGCCGCTTTCGTGAACCGCACGGACGACGGAGAACGGACGGTGCCAGGCGAGGCAGTTCGTGTGCGCCGCGGCCGTGGCGGCGGGAATCTGGAGCGGATCGCCCTCGTGCGTTTCAAGCGCGAAGGAGAACGTCGTCGTGTCCTCGTCGATCGGATGACACGCCCACATGGCCTTCACCACGAGGTTGGAGGCGGGCATCGTAGCCGGAAGTTCCGGCGACCAGCCCGCAAAATACCAAGGCGTGGAGCCGGGCGTCCAGCCGTCCCTCGGATCGGCCGCGCGCGTCGGATTCTTCGGCAGAATGATTGGCTGCTCATAGCCGACCGTGATTGGATCGACCGGAGTGCCGCCGTTGGAATCGAACGTGATCGTGAATTTGTCCGGATCCCACTCCGAGCCGATCGTCACGTTGTGCGCGGGCATGACGGATGGAATTTCGTCCGTCCAGCGCACGAACGTGTAGTAGGGGCGCGTCGGAACGACGGTCGGCGCGGCAACCGGAGTGTTGTAATCCTGCGTGATCGGCCCGACTGGTGTGCCGTTGTAGGTCTCGAAGAAGATCGAATACTGGTTGACGGACCACTGCGCGACGGCGGTGAAGTCCCCGGCGGTCATCGTGGCCGGAAGCGCGGGCGACCAGCCGGTGAAGGTGTGGCCCGTCTTTTCGGGGTCGGCGGGCGGCGTCACCGCCGTCTCGTAGCCAAACGTGAGCGGGGATACGGGTGTGCCGCCGGCGCTGTCGAACGTAATCGTGAACGGATCAGGCTCCCAGAGCGCGGTGATCGTCTGGTCGAACGCCGGCATCGTGGCGGGGATCGGCTTGTCCCACCCGAGGAACTGGTAGTGGGTGCGCACCGGATCGGACGGTGCAACGACGGGCGTGCCGTAGTCCTGCGTCATCGCCGGAATGGCGGTGCCGTTCGTGGTGGCAAACGAAATCGTGTATTGGTTGACCGTCCAGATCGCCTTTTCCGCGAGATCCATCGCGGGCATCACGGACGGTAGCGTGGGCGACCAGCCGCCGAACGTGTGCCCGACCTTGACGGGGGCGGCGGGTGCTACGACGGGCGAGCCGTAGCCTACGGTCATGTCGGCGACGGGCGTTCCGCCGTCGCTGTCGAATGTGATCGTGAAGTTGGCGAGTTCCCACTTGGCGACAACCCGCAGATCGGAGGCCGGCATCGTCGCGGGAAGCGCCGGAGTCCAGCCCTCGAAGGTGTAGTTGAGGCGCGTCGGGTCGGCGGGCGGCACGACCGTCGCGCCGTAGTCGAGCGTGAGGTCGGCCACGGCCGA